>JAFVBS010000014.1 GCA_017479865.1 Clostridia bacterium | reverse complement strand
TTTTCTTGGAATATACCTAAATTTTACACCAAAAACTTGATAAAATCAAGTTTTTGGCATTGATTTTTACCCTAGAAATTGCATTTAATCGTAAACTTGTATTTACTTTTACATAATTGCATTTACTTTGTTAATTGACGAAAATTTTTCAGTTTCTTTGTTACAAATTGCTTTTAACTTTTCACTTGACGGTTTCTTTGTAACTATTCATCATTTTTAAAATCAAAAAACCTGTAATATAGCATCTTGAAACGAAACAAAGTACTTAAGTGTTGTCTACAAACAACTCTTAAACTAGCTGTGTGTTCGAAGTTGAACAGAAAAATTTCTATATTACAGGGCAACAAAAATTATTTACAAAATCTGTGTTGTCCAATGGTAACGGTCACTGGTCTTGACCAAATCCATCTATTGGTTGCTGTATTTGGGTTGAAATAATAAATGGCTCCATAGCTTGGGTCCCATCCATTTAAAGCATCTTGAGCCGCTTTTTTTGCATTGCTATCAGGAGCCAAGTTAATTTGTCCGTCTGTTACTACATCAAAAGCACCTCTTTGATAAATGACCCCTGCAACCGTGTTAGGAAAAGAACTACTTTTTACACGATTTAATACAACAGCTGCTACGGCAACTTGTCCAGAATATGGCTCTCCTCTCGCTTCACCATACACTAATCTGCTAAGTAAATTTAAGTCGTTAGAGCTGGTAGTATTCGCATTGGAGCCAGTGTTATTAGAAGAGCTATTAATCCCCATAGCCGCTAATGTGTTTTTACCCGCAATTCCATCCACCGTTAAGCCATTTTTTGATTGAAACCATCTTACTGCTGCCTGAGTTTGACTTCCATAAACTCCATCAATTGTGCCATTATAATAACCCCATCGTTTTAATTTTGTTTGAATTTGCTTTACTTCATCTCCTCTAGAACCATATTTTGAAAGTGCCTCTGTTTGGCTATGAGCAAAGAAAATATGATAAGAAAAAAATAATGAAAAGGCACAAAAAATAGTTACCATAGCAATAATTTTTCGTTTTTGTTTTTGCATAAAAAAGCACCACTTTCTATTAAAATAATTTATCATTATTTTAACCAGAATTGGTGCTTTTATACAGACTATTTCATTTTTTAGTATTTACACATGTGTCCATGGGTGGACAAAATGTCCCAACAACAAACGTCCCTTTTGGGACATTAGAAAATTCCCACAATTTCTCCTTTTTCATTCAAATCAATTTGCTCTGCCGCTGGGACTCTTGGCAAGCCTGGCATTGTCATGATTTTTCCTGTGAGTACTACAATAAATTCTGCCCCAGCTCTTAAGACAACATCTTGTACATGAATTGTAAAAGGCTCTTTACATTCTAAATTTTTTGGATCATCCGAAAAAGAATATTGTGTTTTCGCAATACAAATTGGTAATTTACCATATCCTAATTGCTCAATTCGTTGGATGTTTTCTTGTGCCTCTTTTGAAAACTCTACTCCATCTGCTCCATATATTTTTTTTGCCACTGCTTCTATTTTGTTTTCAATACTTTCTTCTAGTTCATACGCATACTGGAAGTTATATGGCTTTTGAGTAAGTTCTACTATTTTTCCTGCTAAATCAGTAGCACCTTCTCCCCCCTTTTCCCAACTTTCTACTAAGCTTAGGTCAATATTTCTTTCTTGTAATTTTTCTTGTAAAAAGGCAATTTCTTTTTCGGTGTCGTGGGTATATTTATTAATTGCAACAATAACATTAAGACCATATTGATTTTTCAAATTATCCACATGTCTTGCTAAATTTTCAAACCCTTTGCTTAAATATTCAATGCTTTCCGTTTTAATGTCTTCTTTTGGCATTCCACCATGATATTTGAGTGCCTTAATGGTGGCAACACATACTACAGCATCTGGTTGTAAGTTTGCCTTTCTACATTTAATATCTAAGAATTTTTCTGCTCCTAAGTCTGCACCAAAACCAGCTTCTGTAATGACATAATCTCCCAATTTTAGAGCAAGCTTTGTTGCTACAATGCTGTTACATCCATGGGCAATATTGGCAAAAGGGCCTCCATGAACAATGGCTGGAGTATGCTCTAGCGTTTGTACTAAATTAGGATTGATAGCATCTTTTAATAACACTGTCATTGCGCCATCTGCTTTTAAGTCTCTGGCTGTAATAGGCTTATTCTCCTTTGTGTAACCAACAATGATATTACCAATTCTTCTTTTTAAATCATCAATATCTGTTGCCAAACAAAAAATTGCCATAATTTCAGAAGCAACAGAAATATCAAAGCCGTCCATACGAGGAACAACATTTTTTTCAGCAGATAGTCCAGTCTCTACCTTTCTAAGTTGTCTATCGTTTAAATCAACACATCTTTTCCAAACGACTGTATCAAATTGCAATTCATTTCCATAATAAATGTGATTATCAACCATGGCACTAAGCAAATTATTAGCAGAAGTAATGGCATGAATATCTCCTGTAAAGTGAAGGTTAATATCCTCCATTGGTGCAATTTGGCTATGTCCTCCTCCTGTTGCTCCACCTTTAATACCAAATACGGGGCCTAGTGATGGTTCCCTTAAGGCAAGAATAGCTTTTTTTCCTAATTTTTTTAGTCCATCTGCTAAACCAATTGCCATAGTTGTTTTTCCTTCCCCTAATGGAGTAGGGTTAATGGCAGTCATTAAAATTAATTTTCCACTCTTTTTGTTTTGTAATCTTTGAGAAACCTCTGGTAATATTTTTGCTTTGTATTTTCCATATTGTTCTAGTTCTTCTTCATTAATTTCTAGTTCTTTTGCTATTTCAGTAATTTTTTCTAATTTGGCATTTCTTGCAATTTCAATATCTTCCATCTACTTTCTCCTTTTCTTTGTTCTCAAATCGGTTTAGAAAATTGTTCAAAGACTTCTTAAACTAAACAATAATTCCTGCTAAAAATCCTATGAATCCTCCTACAATGACTTGTACTGGAGTATGCCCTAGTACCTCTACTAGTCTTTCAGAAACCTCCAAATTGGTTAACCCCGGTGTTTCTATAATTTTGTTCAATAATTTTGCTTGTTTGCCGGCTGCTCTCCTTACCCCTGCAGCATCATACATAACAATACTAGTAAAGACAAATGCGATACCAAATAACGGAGAAGCAATTCCTTCCTGCTTTCCCACCATTGTGGTAAGTGCTACTACAACAGCTGAATGAGAACTTGGCATTCCTCCTGCTTGCATTATTCGCTTAAAATTAAACTTTTTTGTTGTCACTAAATCATAAATCAATTTAAATAATTGGATACAAAACCATAAAACCATTGGAATAACAATATATTTATATTCATGTATAAAGCTCCACATCCCTTGTAGCATACCTATTCTTCCTCTTCCTGTATAAAATTTTCTTCCTTCAAATCATCCCCGTCTTGCAATAAAACGGTAATTCTTTTTTCTGCATTCTCTAAAATAGTATTGCACTGTTTAGCAAGTTTCATTCCTTCCTCAAATTTTGCCACTGATTGGTCTAAGTCTAATTCTCCTTTTTCCAATTCGGTTGCAATATTTTCTAGGTCTTGCATGACCTCTTCAAATTTTTTCTCTTTCATTTTATTTCTCCTTAACCACTCCCGTATCAACGTCGACAATATAAAATTGGAGCACTCTTGTTGTTTTTGAGTCATTGACCGACACTCTATATTTTCCATCACTCTGAATTCCTATATTATTAAAGCTAACACCAGAAAGGTTTCCCATCTCTTTTTCCCATTCTTTTTTTACTAATTCAATTGCCTTTTTCTCTCTTGGAGTGCTACTACTATCATCTTCTGTTTCTTGTTCAGAAGATGAATTGTTTTTGGAAGTATTTTGCGTTGTTTGCGTGTTTTGAACATCATTCTGTTCATTAGTTTTTTGGGCATTTTCCGTTTCCATACTTTCCACATTTCCTACAGTCTCTTCATTTAATATTGCATTCAACATATTTTCTAAGCCTGTATTGGCATCTGGCAAAATATTTTCTCCTCTTGCTATATTAGCCTCCATTGGCTTGCTTTGAAAATGACTATATACCGCAAACAAAATAGCAAATAATAATAAGATAATAATCAAAATTGTAACCGCTATTTTCATTTCTTTGCTCATTTGCTTTTCCTCCTTTTTGTCTTATATGATTTTTGCTTTTGCTTCTCCGTCTTGCATACGAATTTGTATTTCGTCTTGAGGCTGTAATTGTACTACATTTTTAATAACTTTTCCTTGCTTTTGAATAATACCATATCCTCTTGCTAATGTTTTTAAAGGACTATACGCATCCAGCTTTAAAATAGTATTTTGTGCTTGTGCTTGCTTCTTTTGAAATATGCTTTGCATTTGATGCTGCATGCTTTTTGCCTTTCCCTCTATTACCATACGTTTTTGCGTAATATCCTGCAGGGGCTCTGTAAATACATGGCTCGTCATGCATTTTTCATAACGCAATTTCATGAGTTGCACTTTACGAAGTAAGGATTGCTCAAAGCGATTTTGGTACGCATTTATTTTTAAAGCCACCTCTTTGATATTAGGTACGGCTAATTCCGCCGCAGCAGAAGGCGTTGGTGCTCTTAAATCTGCTACAAAATCGCTAATGGTAAAATCTGTTTCATGTCCTACTGCCGAAATGACAGGAAGTGTTGACGCATAAATTGCTCTTGCGACAACCTCCTCATTAAATGGCCACAAGTCTTCTAAGGAACCTCCTCCTCTTGCTACAATGATAACATCTGCTAACTGCCTCTCATTCATCAACTGAATGCCAGCCGCAATTTTTTCAGCAGCTCCTTCACCTTGTACAGGCACCGGTAGCAAACGAATGACAACATTTGGATTTCTTCTGGTAGAAACATTGATAATATCGCGAATGACCGCTCCTGTGTTAGAAGTTAATACTCCAATGCATTTTGGCATAACTGGAATTGGCTTTTTATGTGCTTGGTCAAAGAGCCCTTCCTTTTGCAATTTTTCCTTTAATGCCTCATAGGCTGCTCTTAAATCTCCCACTTTTCCTACTTGTTTCATAGCTTTTGCATATAGTTGATAGGTGCCATCTCTTTCAAAGACAGAAACGGTCCCTAACACCATTACCTTCATTCCATCTGCCGGAACAATGTCCAAATGGCTTGTGTAACTTTTGAACATAATGCATTTGATTAAAGAATTTTCATCTTTTAACGTAAAATACATATGTCCCGTATAATGATGTTTGAAGTTCGAAATTTCACCTTCTACTAGTACGTTGTTTAGCATTTCGTCTTCTTCAAACTTCCCTTTAATATATTGATTTAATTGCGTAACACTAATTGGATTGTATGTCATTTGTTACTCCTCAACCTTTACTCCTGCCTGCTTAACAATGTTAGCAAGAATTCCATTAACAAAAGAAGGAGAATTTTCGTCTCCATATTTTTTAGCAAGTTCTACTGCTTCATTAATGACTACTTTATATGGCAATTCTGCATAAATTATTTCATAAGTAGCTAGCTTTAGTAGTGCTAAATTAATTTTTGAAATACGCCCTATCTCCCATTTTTCCTTTAAATTTTTGGAAATAGTTTCGACAATTTCTGTTTCATTTTTCGTAATTCCTTGAATAACATCTTTGATATATTTTTTAGCAGTTTCGTCTTGTATTTCTTCTGTTTGTATGAACAAATCAATTTGTTCTTCTTGTTCTGTAGATGGCACTTTTTGTATTTCTAAGCTATATAATACTTCAAAGGCTAAATCTCTAATTTCTGATCGAGTCATTTTAGTACTCCTTTTACTTCATTATAATTTGTCAATAAAGTTTTTCGTTTTTTCTTTCACACTTTCTTTGTTACGTTGTATATAATTTCCTACATATACACATGCAGCGATTAAAGCAATTCCAATAATGAATTTATATAAGTCTGTGCATACTAATAAAATTGCTAAAATAATTCCTACTAGTAGTCCAATAATAGCTCCTCCGTATTTTTCACAAAACACTTTAAAATTATCCATTGATAGTACCTCCTATCCTTGATTTATTACTTTTTGTGGCTCAATATCTTTTACTCGAATATTGACTTCTTTTACTTCTAAGTCAGAGGTCTTTTTGATTGTGCTTTTAATTTTTGTTTGTAAATTTGTCGACAATTCTTTAATAATGGCATTTTCCCTCACACTCATGTTAACAAATACGCGCACATTATTTTCTTTGTCAAGTTCCACTTTGGTTGATACATTTTCTGCACTTTCAAATCCTGATACCACACTATTGACTAAGTTTTCTAAGGTATCTTTGGTAATTAATAATTTTCCATCTGAATTTTCTAATAAGATTCCATTTTTATAATCCATTTGATTTTTATCTTTTGACTCAAAAAAGATACATTTGATAGCTAGTAAAATAAATACTAAATTCATTCCTAATAAAATATTTGAAATAGTTTGATTTTCAATTACCTGATTCATTATTTGGTATACCCATTCTGTATTAATCCATCCAAAAATTATACTACAAGTAATAATTGCAATAATTAACATTAATGTTGAAAAGAGTGATAGTCCTATTTTATCTAAAAATTTCATATTTCCCTCCTTTTTAAAAATAATTGGCCTTTGGCCGTCATTACATTTGTTGCCAAAAAGCCAATTTTTTTAATATGTTTTGCAAACGAATAGGCATCTTTCGCGCCCACTCTTTCATTTGTTTTATTCATTATCTGATGTTCCTTCTGTTCCCATGTTTTCTGTGCTAACACCTTGCACATGAACATTAACTTCTACTACTTTTAGTCCTGTCATATTTTCTACTGCTTTTTTCACTTTGTTTTGAATTTCAAAAGCAACATCTGGGATTCTAGAGCCATATTCCACAATAATGTTTACATCAATTTTTGTTTCCTTTTCACCTGAATCGACCTTAATTCCTTTTGATAAATTTTTTCTTCCACTAAGAACCTCTGAAATTCCTCCTGCAAATCCACCTGACATTTGAGCAACTCCTGGTACCTCTGATACAGCTACCCCAGCAATTACTGCAATGACATCATTTGCAATTTTAATATTTGTGTTGCTTTCAATTGCTATTTCCTCATTGTTTTCCTCAACAACTTCTTTTACCTCTTCATTTTCTTCCATAATCAATTCCTCCTTTTTCTTATGAAATATTGATTTTTGATACGTTAATAGTATATCAATTTTTCATTCATTTTACAAGATTTTTTGATGAATTTCGTGAAATTATTGTTCACTTTTTTGTTTCAGAATTTCTTCCAATTCGTCTAGTTCCTTATCAGCTTGTTCTAAAGAGTTAGCTTTAACACCCATATAGAATTTAATTTTTGGTTCTGTTCCTGATGGACGAACACAACACCAATAATCATTTTCCAAAGCATAATAGAGTACATTTGATTTTGGCAAGTTGGTAGGCCTTTTTTCTCCTGTTGTCACATTCAAAATAGTTTGTTCTAAATAATCTCCTACTTCAAGTACTTGATATTTTCCTAAAGTTGCAGGAACATTTTGTCTCATATTTACCATCATTTGTTTGATTTTTTCTGCTCCCTCAACACCTTTTAAAGTAATTGAGAATTGTTTTTCTTTGTAATAGCCATATTTTTCATAAATATTGAGCATTTGATCCCATAGAGTTAATCCCTTTTGTTTGTAGTAGCATGCTGCCTCGCAAAGCGTCATAACTGCTACAATTCCATCTTTGTCTCTTGCATGAGTTCCAATAATGCAACCGTAGCTTTCTTCATAAGAAAATAAGCAAATATGATCATTGTTATTTTCTTCAAATCCTCGAATAATTTTTGCGATGTTTTTAAATCCTGTTAAGGTAGAATATAACTCTACTCCATATTCTTTGGCAATAGCATCTGTTAAGTTAGAAGACACGATTGTTTTGATAATTGCTCCATTTTGTGGTAAGGCACCATGTGCCTTTTTTTGTGATAAAATATATTCTGCAATTAAATTTCCTGTCATGTTACCATTGAAAGCAATATATTCTCCTGTTTTGGTATTTTTTGCATAAACGCCTAACCTGTCGGCATCTGGGTCATTGGCTAATACTAGGTCCGCATCCTTTTCTTTTGCAAGTTGTAGGGCAAGTTTGAAGGCTTTTGGATCCTCTGGATTTGGATAATCTACAGTTGGAAAATTGCCATCTGGTTTTTCTTGTTCTGGTACTACATACACATTTTCAAACCCAAGTTCTTTTAAAATAGTTTGTACTGGAATGTTGCCAGTTCCATGAAGTGGAGTATATACAATTTTAATGTCTTTTTGCATTTGCTCAATTGCTTCCCAGTTAACAACTAATTTTTTAAGTTCTTCCATGTACCTTTTGTCGACTGCTTCGCCAATGATTTGATATAGTCCTTGTTCAATTGCCTCATCTTTTGGCATTGTTTTAATGGTTGATAAATCTGTGACATTGTTTACCTCGCTAATGATTTCCCCATCAGTTGGCTCTACTATTTGCGCACCGTCTTCCCAATAAACTTTGTACCCATTGTATTCTGGTGGGTTGTGGCTAGCAGTTACTACAATACCTGCAATACAGCCAAGTTCACGTACTGCAAAAGAAAGCTCTGGTGTTGGTCTTAATGAGTCAAAACGATATGTTTTAATTCCATTGGCATTTAAACATAGTGCTGCTAATTCACTAAATTCTGGTGACATTCTTCTAGAATCGTAAGCAATTGCTACTCCTTTAGTTTTTCCCTGTTTTTTAATAATGTAATTAGCTAGTCCCTGCGTTGCTTTTCCAACCGTGTATTTGTTCATACGATTGGTTCCCATTCCAATCACACCTCTTAATCCTGCTGTTCCAAATTCTAAGTCTTTATAAAAGCAATCTTCAATTTCTTTTTCATCATTAGCAATCGCTCTTAGTTCTTGTTTATCTTCGTTGCTAATAGCAGGGTGATTTAACCATTCATGATATTTTACCATATATTCCTTTTCCGTATGATGAAGTGCCTCATACAAAGCTCTTGCCGTTTCAGGACTATCCACTCCTGTAGCATTTTTCACAGGAGCAAATTCCTCTTCACGTTTCACACGTAAAATTGTCATTTCTGGCACTTGTGAAAAAGCATCAAATAAAAATGCTTCAAATTTGTATGCATTTGGCTCTTCTGGGGTAACAATTTCTCCGTTTTTATCCATATAACTAGCCTTTTTAAAAGCAACATGATATGGTAATTTGTTTTTGCTAATTTCTTCTAACATACTAATATGGAATTGGTTACACAAGATGTGTGACTCTCCATAGAGTAGTTCTCCTTTTTCATCGGTTGCTTCTGCCAATTGCTTTGAAATTTCTGTATATTCAATCACACTTGGCCTTCCATTTCTCTTACAGAATACGCCAACCTTTTCTTGTGGATTTGCTTTGACTACACTTTTTCCTGCCGCTAAATTTCCTTGTGAAATAGCAAGTCCTGTTAAAATTGGGTCCACCATTCTTACTAAAACATTATCAACGCCTCCAATAAATACCCATTCAATGCCTTTTTCTTTCATGTCATAGAGCACACCATCTTTGCGCATTGCTTCGAAAATTCCGCCATGACCGTCTGCTGCTTGTTTACTGGTTCCTTCTTCATTTAGCAAAATTTTTCCTTCAGTGTTCAACATCGGAAGTTTTCCTTGTTTAAAGAATTTGACCTCATTTTTTGGATAATCAAAATAATTGTGTTTTTCAAAAAAGTCGACAGTTGCTTGATAATTTTCTTCACTCGTCATCAAGTACCATGGAATATCCACACGATATTTGGCTACCGCTTCCTTTAGAGTGTCGCATATAAGTTCAAAAATCGATTTATGAGAAGGAAGCCCTAAGTCAAAAGTTCCTTTTGGTCCAGAATGGCCTAATCTAGTACCTTGTCCTCCTGCCATTGTTACAACGGCTAATTTGCCTTGTTTAATTACTTCTTCTCCAATGCGATTATATTTGTCATATTCTTCTTGAGTTAAATTGGCTTTTGTTACATAATTGATTGGCTCTATTTTGTCATTTTCAAAATTAGGCTTTAATTTTGTACTTTCATATAAGCTATTAACTTGTTTAAAATCTGTTGTTAAAATTTCATTCAATAATTGATTTTGTTTCTCTGGTGATAATCTGTCATAGTTGTCTAATAATTGTTCTTGTCCAAATTTTTTCAAAAGTTCCTTTGCTGCTAATAATTTTTCTTCCATTTTTTATCCCTCTTTCTTTTACATTTTCAATGGGGACGGAGATTTTTGACAACTTTCATCTTCATCCTTTTCTCTGTCTATATCATATCCTATTAAGCCACTTTCGTCAATTGGTTTTTAAGAGATTTTTTTACGAATTAATAAAATCTAAAGGAGCACATTCCAATAATTTTTCTTTATTGGCTGTGCCCCTTTGCATTGTTTTTTTATTTTATATTAAATTAAATAGCTTCTTGGTTTTCTTCCACTGTAGATTCTGTTTGCTCGTTATCCTCTTTATTAGCAATTTCCAAGTTTGCAACTGATACTTCATAAGCAATTCTTTTCTCGGCGGTTCCATCTTCATACTTTTTCTCATATTCTCTTGATTGTACTCTACCAACAATTCTTACCTCTGTTCCTACTAGCATGTTCTCACAAAATCTAGCATTTCTTCCCCATGCAATACATGGAATATAGTCTGATTTGTTATAAGCACGATTCACCGCTAATAAAATATCTGAAATTTCTCTTCCAAATGGAGTTTTTCTGTAAATTGGTTTTTTACAAATAAAACCATCTAAAATTACTTCATTTGAAATCATATCTTTACTTGGCTCTACTTCTTCCTCTTGATTTTCTAAAAACTTAACATCTTTTGCAAATACAGTTAAAATCAATTTATTCTTTTCATTATCATAACTGTTGTAAGAACGGAATTGTCCGTCCACTTCTACTTTACTTCCTATTGTTAAATCTTGTGTTGTTAATAGTCTTTCTGAAATTGTAACAGGTATCATGTCTGCATTACCACTTAAACGTGGTACGCTTAAATCAAATATGTAAAATTTTTCCCCATAAATTTCATGACTAAATCTTTTTTCGCTTGTTACTTTTCCAACCAATGTTAAATGGTTATTATCATCATAATTCGTATTCAAATTCATTTCCTCCCCTTACCTTTGTTTCTTAATTTAGTTTATTCATAACATGTAAAATTTAGACTAATTTCAGTCACATTTTATATTATATCACTCTTTTTTGGATTTGTCTACATAAAATGTTAATTTTTTCATTTATTTTTTAAATCAGGATATAATAAACTCAATGTAGCAAATTCCATCATAGTATAACTATCCTCTTCATTCTCTATCTTTAGTAAAAATTCTTGTGGCTCTATCATTTTTCCCGATGGTATTTCAATGCCTCTTTGCAGGCAAATCATCATTTGTTCTTCCCCTATACTGGAAGTAGTAATGGTACATTTTGAGTTCAAACCATAAGTAATTAAATTTAAGTTTAACTCCTTTAATATCTCTACATTTTCTTTTCTGTCAGAATTTAAAATTAAATAATTCGCCTTTTGAACTAAGCTTCTTACTTTTTCCTTTGATATTTCTATTGGTTTTCCGATTAAAATGGTTTCAAAGGTAATGTTTCTGACATTGCTAACATTATCTTTATGTAGATAAAAAATATGATTGTTGCTACTTGATTCTTTTAATAAATGCTTTAGTTTGTTTTCATTTTTTGCGGTAGTCAAAACTCCAATAAAAGACATGCCTTTTTACTGCTCCTTTATTTTGATACGTTTAGTATTCCACCTTTTTTCCATTTTATACAAAATCAAGGATTAATTTTGTGTATCTATGCTGTTATTGGCTTGATAACTTTCTTCTGTTTGTATGCAAGAAATTGGCTTCTCTACTTGATTTGCTGAAGTAACTACGGTATTCTGCTGATTTGTGGTTGCAAAAGCTACCATAAATAATAAAACAACAGTACTAAATGCAATTAAGTAGGAAGCAATTTTTTGCTTATTAAATACAAGAAACATTTTTGTCCTCCTTTATGAAGTATTATGTTTGCATATTCTTTTATCTTGTAGCTTTAAAAATTTTAATAGTATATGATATGATGCTTCCCATGGATTTATTCAAAGATATTATTTTCTTTCATTTCTCATATTCTTTTTACTCGCATCATATATTTTGATAGGTGACGAATTTTGTTAATAAAAAATATAAAAGTAATCAAATTTCATACCATATTATTGGTGTTTTTAATTTTACTTGTATTGCTCATTTCTTTTGTTTTAATTACTTTTGTCAGTGCAGGAGAAAGTCGTTTTCATATTATGGAATGGTCTAATAACAATGAGCCATCTTCAAAGGAAGAGGAAAAGAAAAAAAGTTATATTAAATGGTTTGAATTTAATGTTTCTTATGATGTTCTGGTAAAAACTTCACAGTTAGATATTAACTCTCATACAAAAAATGAAGAGGTAAAATTCAATTGGATAGAGCTCATTAGCTATCTTGCTTGTAAATATGGCAATAACTTTGACAAATTTAAGTCAAAAGATTTAGATGCTGTGGTTGCACGCTTAAAAGCTGGCGAGACCATGGACGAAATTACCAAGGATATGAAATATTATTCTTACTATTTTGAAGGATATGACTCTGCCCTTCACGAATTCATTGGTGAATACCAAATTCAAAAGAATACAACTGCAAGTACTCCTCCTTCTACTTCTGTTAATAATAGCGTAGCCGATGAAGTGGGAACTGGCTTTACTACTGTTTATGGTTTAAAAGCTTTTCATCCTATTGCTAAAAACTATAGTTATAGTCATTATGATGATTTTGGCAATTCTCGTTCTTACGGATACAAAAGATTGCATTTTGGCAATGATTTGATGGGAAGCATTGGTACACCTGTTATTGCAGTAGAATCAGGTACAATAGAAGCACTTGGTTGGAACCAGTATGGTGGTTGGAGAATTGGAATTCGCAGCTTTGACCAAAAACGTTATTATTACTATGCTCATCTTCGTAAGGACCACCCTTATGCAGAAAATATGTATGAGGGTAAGATAGTTCAAGCTGGTGATGTCATTGGATATCTTGGCATGACAGGCTATAGTGCCAAGGAAAACGTAAACAATATTAATATTCCGCATTTGCATTTTGGTATTCAATTGATTTTTGATGAGGTACAAAAAGAGGGGCCTAACCAAATTTGGCTAGACCTATATGCTTTAGTTGACTTTTTAAAGAAAAATCGCGGTGAAATTATGCGTGGAAATCCAGAGACAAAGGATTATGTGAGAAAGTATGAGATAATTGACCCCATTGTGCCAGACTAAATTATATATATTTAGAACAGGACAAAAGACATTGATAGGGTCAAGAACATTTTCTTTCATTATTACTGTTGATAAAGTTGCTGATAAATTTGATAACTGTTCAATATTTTTCTTACATAATTATTAGTTTCACGATAAGGAATGTTTTCAATGTCGGAACCATCATCTCTAATGATTCCCTCTTTTATCCATTTGTCTACATTTCCCATTCCAGCATTATAGGCCGCTAGTGCTAGTGCAATGTTGTGATTGTATTTTTGCAACAATGTCGAAAAATATTTTACTCCCAATTGAATGTTTATGTTTGGCTCATAAAGAGCATCTATTGAAATAGTTTCCATGTTTTCTACTTGATTAGACACTTCAGTTGCTGTTTTTACTACCAATTGCATTAGCCCTATAGCACCACTTTTTGAGCTTGACTTTGGTCGAAAATTACTTTCCGCTTTGATAATTGCAAATACTAATAGTGGATCCACCTCATATTTTTCGCTATATTGATACACATATTCTGAATAGGTTTTTGGATACATTTTTCTCAAAATAATTGTTTTAATATCTAATGTATAATATAAGCTAACTACTAATATGATCAATATCACTAAAATTATACCTGTTCTTTTCAACTTGTTTTCTCCCTCTTTTTTGTTTTTCTTTTGTACTTTATTTTACGTCATACCAATTATCAGCTTCCGAAACCTCAACTTTTAGTGGCACTTCTAATTGAATAGCATTTTCCATACAATCTTGTAAAATGGTTTTTACCTTTTCTTTTTCTTCTATTTTACATTCAATTAACAGTTCATCATGAATTTGTAAAATTAATTTTGCATCTAGTTTTTCTTCTTGCAGTTTTTGAAATACTTTTATCATGGCTATTTTCATAATATCTGCTGCTGTTCCTTGAATAGGTGTATTCATGGCAGCTCTTGCTCCAAACTGCCTTACCATATAGTTGTTAGAAGAAAGCTCTGGAATATATCTTCTACGGTGAAATAGGGTTTCTACATATCCCTTCTCTTTCGCCTCCTCTACAATGTCATCCATGAACTTTTTTACGCCTTCATATTTGGTCATATATTGATTAATGTATTGTTCTGCTTTTTTTCTTCCAATACTTAATTGTTCTGATAAACCAAAAGAACTAATACCATATACAATGCCAAAATTTACCGCCTTGGCTGCAGTTCTTTGCTCCTTTGTTACCTCTTCAAAAGGCACATCAAATACTCTGGAGGCAACCTGCCTATGAATATCCTCATCATGAAAAAATGCTTGTCTCATGGTTTCGTCTTTTGAAATATGTGCTAGTACTCTTAACTCAACTTGAGAATAGTCAGCATCAATAAAAACATATCCCTCTTTTGCTACAAATGCCTTGCGTATTTGCTTACCTAATTCCATACGTGCAGGAATATTTTGTAAATTTGGTTCTGTAGAACTAATTCTTCCTGTTGCTGTAATTGTTTGATGGAAATAAGAGTGAATGCAACCATCTTGCTCATGAATATAAGGAATAAGCCCTGCTACATAAGTAGAATTTAATTTTGTCAAGCTTCGATACTCTAAAATTTTTTCTATAACAGGGTGTTCCCCTTTTAACTTTTCTAGAATATCAACATCTGTAGAGTACCCCTTTTTGGTTTTTTTGTACACTGGCAGTTGTAATTTTTCAAATAAAATGCTACCTAATTGTTGGGTAGAATTAACATTAAACTCTTCTCCACATAAGCCATAAATTTCTTGTGTCAAGTGTTGTAGTTTTTCTTTTAATTGATTTCCAAAATTGATGAGTTCCTCTTTATTCGCTTTAATTCCTGTATATTGCATACTTCCTAACACTTCTACCAATGGCATTTCAATTTCATTGAATAGATTGAACGAATTGATTTTTTCTAGCTTTTTGAAGGTAAGTTCAATTAAATTTCCAATAATATATACCATTAATGCATTTTGATTTTTTTCTAAGACAGTTTCCTTTTGTTTTGTCTCTTCCATTTGAAATAAGTTCAGTTGCGTTTCCTCTGTTTTAGCATCAAAATTAGAGAGCAACGTATTTGTATCAATACCAAGATATTGGCTTGCCAGCTCTTCTAAGTCATAATGATTATTAGATGGGTTTAAGTCATAAGCTGCAATTTCGCTATCAAAGTAAATTCCTTTTAACGCGATATTTTCTTGTTGAAGTAGGCAGTAATCTTCACTTAAGTGGTGTCCATATTTTTGGATAGTACTATCTTCTAATACTCCTGCGAAGGAGTTTTTCAAACTTTTTTCATTTTCTATTTTGATGAAGTATACTAAGTTTTTTTCTGGTATATAAATGCTAAGTGAAGTAATCCTTTTTGGAATAATTTGTAAAACATTTTTTTCTTGTGTTACCTCTTTTTTTCCTAAAAAATAAATCATCTTTTTGCTAGCTTTGATGTTTTGTATAATTTCTTGTATTTTGTCAACATTATCTGCCTTGATAGTTTCAATAGTAAAAAGCTGGTCTAATGTTTTTTGTGGTTCTTTTGCCTGTTGTTCTAAGCCAAATCTTTCAATAAAACGGTTAAAATGAAGCTCTTGAAATTTTGCTAACACTTTTTCCTGATTCCATTCTTGTTTAAGTAAATCTTCAATAGTTTGTTCGATTGGTACTTGCAAATTAATCGTTCCTAATGTTTTTGAAAGCTCTGCAAGTTCTTTATTGGTTGCAATTTTTTCTCTTATTTTTCCTTTTAAGTCATCCTCATTTTTTTCAATTTGCTCATAAAGTTGTTCAATGCTATGATACTTTTTAATCAGCTCTAATGCCGTTTTTTCTCCAATTCCTGGTACCCCTGGAATATTATCTGAATTATCTCCCATGAGTCCTTTTACTTCAATCAGCTGTTTTGGTGTAACACCATATTTTTCAATAATTGCTGCTTTATCGAACTCATCGGTTTCTGTTTTTCCTAATTTGGTATGTGGAATACGAATTGTAATTTTTTCAGAAGCAAGTTGAAATGTATCTCTATCCCCTGAAACAATAGTGACTTCCAATCCCTCTTTTTCTGCCCTTTTAGCTAAGGTTCCCATAATGTCATCTGCTTCATAGCCCTCTTTTTCAATAATCATGATATTCATATCACGTAAAATTTCTTTTACAATTGGCATTTGCTCTGCAAGTTCATTTGGCATTCCTTTACGATTTGCTTTATATCCCTCATACATTTTATGCCTTGCAGTTGGTGCCTTTAAATCGAATGTAACTGCTAAATATTCTGGTTGTAAATCATCTAATACTTTGAATAAAATTGCTAAAAAGCCATATACAGCATTGGTATATTTTCCATCTGGCGTCATGAGCATTTTTGATCCCATAATACCATAAAATGCACGGTTTAAAATATTATTTCCATCGATTAATACTAATCTACTCAATTTGATTGAACCCCCTTTCTCAAAGTAAAATCAGTTTATTATCACTATATCATACTTTTCCTATTTTTACCATGGTTTTTGTTTTATTTTCAAAAGAATTTTTTTAAAATTTTATATAAAAAAATGGTAAAAATTGTTGCAAGAAAAATAGTAAAATGCTATTATAAATATAAGCTCTAAAGAACAAAGGAGCTTAAAATATGTTAAATTTATGATATCTTTGAAACAAAAGATAAGAAAGGTGGTAACAATGAAAGATTTACAAATGCTAAAGAAAGGAATTCAAAAAAATAAGAATGCTGGTATTACTTTGATAGCTGTAGTGGTTACTATTATTGTGTTACTAATATTAGCAGCAATAAGTATTACAATATTGACTGGAGATGATGGATTATTAGCAAGAGCAACAGAAAGTAAAGAAGAATCAAGAGTGGCAACAGTACAAGATGAAAGAGATTTATGGAAAATGAACCAAGATATAGACAAACAATCAGAAACTGAAATTGCAGAAAGCCTAGATGAATTATTAGAAAAACTAGGACCAAATGAAAAAATATATTAACAGCCGATGAGGTGGAGCAAATTAAGAAGACTGGACAAGTAACAATAGGAAAAAGAACAGTTGTATTTAAAGAAGTAGAAAAATCAATAACAGAATGTGTAAATATAGGAGACTATGTAGATTATAAAGCGGGAGACTGGACTAACAAAGATATAGCATTACTAGGAGATTTATATTATACAAAAAATCCAAAAGGCGTACTAAAAAGGTTCGTATTCGCCGGTTTTGAGTCTGGTGATAGCAAAGATTCTTCTTATATTATGTTTCAAGATAACCATGCTAAAGAGCCAAAGGGATGGAGAGTATTTAAAATAGATTATAATAATAATGAAGTTACTATTATTCATGCAGGAATTCCTGAGGCTTTCTATGCTGGTGCTGGCATAGTGGACGGTGGGTTTGAGGGTGAGTTTGTTTTAAAAGGCAGTGTATCAAAGGCTAGCTATAATACATCTAATTTGAAGTCTAGGAATTGGTCAATGTATGAAAATGATATGGCTAAAGTTGGTTCTGCTCGTTTGGTTTCTTATGAAGAAATTAATAGTTTATCTCAAAATGACCCTTTAAGAGCAATAGGTTCTTCCTATTATCTTCCTTATGTCACAGATACTGAGGGCTCAATTGCGGGGGCTTCTGCTGAGAATGGAACACTTATGCATGTTTCTGGAAATGGCAGCTTTTTGTCGGAAAGGAATTCAACTATGTCATGGTTTGGATTGAGACCAATTGTTACTTTAAAATCAACAGTTATGGTGGAAGCTAGTAATAATGATAAAACTCATACAACATATGATACAGCATGGCATTTAAAGTAATATTTATAGAACAAAATTCCCATTCCAAAAAGCACTTTGAATTTATTCTACATATAAATTCAAAGTGCTTTTGATTTCTTTGCTTTATTAATTGATTAAAGTAATGATCTTGTATAATATGATGTACTTTTAATTTACGCACCATTTTTTATACATTCTTTCATTTTTCCTTCATTTTCCTCTTATTACTTTTCTTTTTTCGATTGTTCCATTGGAATTCCAACATTGCCGATACTTTCCAAAAAATTTTATACAATTGTAACATTTCTTTACAGTCATATTTGAACTAGTTTTGAATATGTTAGAAGAAATTGAGATGAAGGGAAAATAAAGTAAAATGATTTTTTTTACGAATTTTTTGAAAGGAATTTTTATTGGAGCAGGGGCCATTTTACCTGGTATTAGCAGTGGTGTGTTTTGCGTAATTTTTGGTATTTACGAAAAATTAGTAGATAGCATCTTAAATTTAAAAAAGAATTTTAAAGAGAATTTTTTGTTTTTGTTACCTTTTGCCTTAGGAGGTGTCATTGGTGTATTTTTGTTTGGAAAATTGCTCAATTACTTTTTTCATACGTTTCCGATGCCTACTAAGTCTCTTTTTATTGGCTTTATTATAGGGAGTATTCCAATTCTATTCAAAAAAGCCAATGGAAAAAATGGCTTTCGATTGCACTACTTGATTTATCTTTTAGTTGCTTTTTTCATTGGCCTTCTATCTATTCGATTAGAAATAATCCTTCCTTCTTTTATTGGCACTCAGAGCATAAATTATAGCTTTGTTTATTTGGTGTTGGCTGGTTTTGCCATGTCTTGCCGGAATTGTTATTCCTGGAGTTAGTAGCACTGTTATTCTAATGACACTTGGTGTGTATTCTACTTATTTACAGGCAATTTCTGACTTAAATTTTGCCGTCTTGCTTCCTATGGGAATTGGAATAATAGTAGGTTGCCTGATTCTGTTAAAACTTATCCAATGGTGCCTGCAAAAATATTTTACGCAAACTTTTTATAGTATTATTGGTTTTGTATTAGGCTCTGTTCTTGTACTATATCCATGCTTTTCATTTAATCTACAAAGCCTATTCTCCATTTTACTATTATTGTTTGGATTTTTAGTTGGATTAAAATTAGAAAAGTTAGAGAATTTATAATTGACATAAAATTAATAATGGCGTATAATATAATTATTACCAATAAAAAAGGAGGCGTCCTATATGGCCCGGCGGAAAACCTATGGTGAAAGTCTTTCTGTCTGGGAAAGACAAAAAGACGAAGCGGAGTGGAAACGCTCATTAATGCTTGCCATCGAAAGAAGGAATTTTCCTCTCTTGGAAGAAACTTTGAAAGAGGGCTTATATGAGCAATACGAATTCCCCAACATTACTTGTCCTACTTCAGACATTAAAGCAATCGTTGAAAAGTATAGGAAAATGGCTTCTGGTGATTAAGTTTCTAAACATCACCTAGTAATACCAGAATGCTAGCCTCAAAAAAGGGTTTCTAAATTAGAAGCCCTTTTTTCTTCTCAAAATCCATCCTTCTTCTACTGGGATAGGCAGTTTCATGAGAACAGTTTGACCCAATTTTCCTGGATTGACAGTTTGAATGGATTCTCCTGTTTCAGAGTCCCATAAATGTTCTATCACAAAGCTAACTGGCTGTAGCTTGTTTGGAATAATAATTTCCATTTCATCTCCTACTGTGAGTTTATTACGGATTTCAACTAATGTTTTCTCTGTTTCTAAGTGCAATACTTTTCCTCCAAATTCATAATTAGGGTTATATTGTTTTCCTTCATATTCCTGAAAATCCTTATTATTTCTATCATTAAAATAGAAGGTGGTTAATCCTCTGGTTTTTGTTTTTTCAATTTCTGTTAAATACTTAGAGGCATCATATTCATCAGGATTTTTAAAATAATCATCAATGGCATTACGATAGCAATTCACTATTGAGGCAAGATAATATTCCGTTTTGAGTCTTCCTTCTAATTTTAGGCTATCTACTCCCATATTGATAATTTCTGGAATTTCCTTAATTAAACATAAATCTTTGGAAGAAAAAATATAAGTTCCTTTTTCGTCATGCTCTACTGGCATTAGATTACCAGGGTTATTTGTTTCTTCTACATAAATATTGTACGCCCATCTGCAACTTTGAGCACAATCCCCTAAATTAGCACTTCTTCCCGCTAGAAAGTCACTTAAAAAACATCTGCCAGAATAGCCAAAACAAATAGCACCGTGTACGAACATTTCCACCTCTAGGTTCTCTTCCTTATGAGCTATTAATTCTTTGATTTGGTCTTTGCTCATTTCTCTTCCTAAAATAACTCTTTTGGCGCCATTTTTATACCAAAAGTTAGCACTGTGGTAGCTAACCGTGTTGGCTTGTGTGCTCACATGAATGGCAACATCTGGAGCATATTCCTTTAAAATTTCAATCACTCCTCCATCTGAGGCAATAATGGCATCTACTTTTAACTTGTTTAGCATTTTTGCTTGTTCTTTTATTTCTTCGTAATAACTGTCCCAAGCATAAATGTTAATAGCAGCATAAACTTTTTTACCAATACTGTGTGCATATTCAATTGTTTTTGCTAAATCGTTATCGTCAACCTCTGCTCTGCTTCGTAACGATAGCTTTCCCGTGCCACAGTAAATGGCATCTGCGCCATATAAAAAAGCAGTTTTTGCCTTTTCAAATGACCCTGCTGGTGCTAATAATTCTGGTTTTTTCATGATTAATTCCTTTCTTTTTCACTGCATTGCTTTGTGATTCTATATTTTCTATAACAACATATTACCATATTTTTCATTACTTTGCTATATTTTGTGTCAAAATTCTCCGTCCCCCATTGACATATTTCAAATTTCTGATAAGATATACACAATAAATGAAAGAGGGATATTTGAATGGAAAAAACTCAATTGGAACAAGAACATGTTTTAAATGTTGAAGCACCCAAAAAGCAACTTACAAAAGTGCAGCTTTTCGTTCTATATTTCGTTTTATTTTCTTTTGTTGGATGGATTCTAGAGACGTTATTTTGCTTATATACTCTACATTATTTTACCAAGAGAGGATTTTTATATGGTCCCATTTGCCCTATTTACGGATGGGGCGCTTTATTGTTGATTGCATTTCTAGGAAAATATAAGGAAAATAATGCAAAGCTCTTTTTCTATTCTGCCGTTGCATTTTCTGCTTTTGAATATGTAGTAAGTTATGTTTTAGAAGCTTTATTTGCCATGCATTGGTGGGATTACACTGGTGAGTTTATGAATTTAAATGGTCGTATCAGCGTTTTCTATTTTCTTGCCTGGGGAATGATTGCCATTTTATTTATTAATCATCTTTACCCTTTCGTGGAAAAAAAGTTAAAATGGCTATTAGCAAAAATTCCTTATAAAGTTCAAGTAGTAACTGTATATGTATTATTGACTTCTGTTGTCATTGACACCATTGCTTCTTCTGTGCGCTATTTATTAAGGTAAAAATAAATAAAAAAATGATATGTCCAAATAGTTATGTTTGGACATTTTATATTCTGCTTATTAAATTCTATTTTTAACCTTAGTAACAGCTAACCCGTCTCCTACTTCTAAAATGGTCGTTTCTAAATTTGCTTGCGTTGTAATTTGTGCAACATATTCTCTTAAATTTCTTACCGCTGTCCTTTGTTTATGCTTATTATAATCACTCATCACATATCCTTTATACAGAACATTATCAGCGATAATCACACTTTTTTCATGTGCCATGCGTAATGCCTGTTCTAAAAAGAATGGATATTTTCCCTTTGCAGCATCAATAAAAATCACATCATAAGTTTCTTGCAAGGTTGGCAAAATTTCGACTGCATCTCCTTCATATATGTTAATTTTATCTTCTACTTCTGCTTTTTTGATGTTTTCCCTTGCTTCTAATACTCTTTGTTCGTCCCTTTCAATGGTGTCAATTTTACCTTCTGGTGCCAAATATTGAGAAAAGCAGATGGCTGAATAGCCTACTGCTGTTCCTATTTCCAATATTTTTGTTGGCTTTACTTCTTGTAAAATTTTAGCAACTTCTTGTAAGGTATCATCCATAATAATGGGAATGTGATCTTCTAATGCTTTTTTCTTAATTTTTTCTAATTCTACTTGATTCATAGTTCTCTCTCTTTTTTATCTATTCGTTACTATTTCTTCTTGCCATTCTTTCTCTTGTTTTATTATCTAAAATTTTCTTTCTTAAACGAATATTTTTTGGAGTTACTTCTACTAGTTCATCCTCTGCAATAAACTCAATTGCTTTTTCCAATGACATTTGAACTGGTGGTACTAAACGAAGGGCATCGTCTGAACCAGAAGCTCTGGTATTGGTTAAATGCTTTTCTTTACATACATTGATGGAAATGTCTTCATTACGAGAATTGATTCCCACAATCATTCCTTCATACACATCTACCCCTGCACCAATTAATAGTTCTCCTCTTTCTTGTGCATTGTATAATCCATAAGTAATGGAAGTACCTTGTTCAAAAGCTACTAATACTCCCCTTGTTCTTGCTTGAATTTCTCCCTTGTATGGTTCATAGCAGTCAAAAATGCTGTTCATGGTTCCTTCACCCTTGGTATCGGTTAAGAATTCTGTTCTGTAACCAATCAAGCCTCTGGCAGGAATTTTAAATTCTACTTTGGTATGTCCTGTATCAAGTGGCTCCATGTTAATCATTTCTGCTTTTCTTCTACCAAGTTTTTCAATGACATTACCAATGCAGTCATCAGGAACATTCACTACTAATCTTTCGATTGGTTCTGATTTTACACCGTCAATTTCTTTAATAATAACCTTTGGACGAGAAACCAATAACTCAAATCCTTCTCTTCTCATGGTTTCAATTAACACTGACAAGTGTAATTCTCCACGACCACATACTTCAAAACTATCTGGAGTATCGGTTTCTTTTACTCTTAGGCTGACATTTCTTTATAGTTCTTTGAATAATCTATCACGAATATGCCTTGAGGTTACAAATTGTCCTTCTTTTCCTGCAAATGGTCCATTGTTAACGCTAAATGTCATCGATACGGTTGGTTCATCAATATCAACAAAGTCAATTTTTTCTGGGTGGTTAGCATCACAAATGGTTTCTCCAATATTAATATCGCTAATACCAGAAATGCAAACAATATCACCTGCTCCAACTGTTTCAGTCTCTGTTCTCTTTAACCCTTCATAAGTAAATAACTTAGCAATTTTTCCTTGTACAATTTTATCATCTTTTTTACATACTGCCACTGTCATACCAGTATTAACTGTTCCACGTTCTACCCTACCAACGCCAATTCTTCCTAAATAGTCATCATAGTCGATATTAGAAATTAATAATTGCATTGGACCATCTTGCTCACAAGCTGGTGGATTAATTTCTTTGATAATGGTATCAAAAATGCAAGTAATATTATCACTTTCATCTTCTAAATTCATTTTGGCAATTCCATTTTTAGCAGAAGCATAAATGACTGGAAAGTCTAATTGTTCATCATTGGCATTTAATTCAATAAATAGCTCTAGCACTTGGTCTACCACCTTTAATGGGTTAGCACCTGGTCTATCAATTTTATTAATGACAACAATTGGCTTTAAATTTAAACTTAATGATTTTTTGAGAACCTCTCTGGTTTGTGGCATTGGTCCCTCAAATGCATCCACTAATAAAAGAACGCCATCCACCATTTTTAAAACACGTTCTACTTCTCCTCCGAAGTCAGCATGTCCCGGAGTATCAACAATATTGATTTTAATTCCATTGTACATAACAGATGTATTTTTCGAAAGAATGGTAATTCCTCTTTCTTTTTCAATATCTCCCGAGTCCATAACCCTTTCTGATACCTGTTCATTTTCTCTAAAAACATGGCTTTGTCTTAGTAAAGCATCTACTAATGTAGTTTTTCCATGGTCAACGTGTGCAATAATTGCAATATTTCTAATATTTTCGTTCTTCATTTTCTTCCCCTTTTTAATTTGATATTTTTATCCTCCGCAAAAAATATAGTGAATTTGCGCACCTTGCTGTCGCAGCCAATCTGAATTATTGACGGCTGCTTCAACCGCCCTTCGCTTCGCTCCGGTTGGGCGCTGCGCGGTGACTGCAAATTAACTATATTTCTTTGCTCAATAACTAATTCAAAAACGCTGTATTTCATTATACTCTAAATATTTTGTTTTGTCAACATAATAATATTGTCCATAATTTCTTTACTAACTTTGTCTAGTACCTCTTTTTCTGGCTTATTACTCTGGTACCTGCTAAAGTCCAATGGTTTTCCGTAATTTAATTTTACTTTGTGAAATGGTTTCATCTCTCCTTGAATTCCCACAGGAATGACTGGCACTCCTGCACGCAATGCCATAAATGCTGCTCCGTTTTGTGCTTTTCCGTTTTTTGCCATGCCATGTCTTGTGCCTTCTGGGAAAATCATAAGAATTTTTCCTTCTTTTAAAATTTTTAATGAAAACTTAAGAGATTCGATATCCTTTCCACCTCTTTTTACAGGAAATACTCCGCATTTTTTTAGCAAACCATTTAATAAAATTATTTTTAAATAACTCTTGCTTCGCCATGACATACATTTTTCGTTTGGTCGAAGATACCAAAATCGGTGGATCCCAGTTTGATGTGTGGTTGGCACACATAATATATGCTCCCTTTTTTGGTACGTTTTTTGCTCCTACTGTTTTGACACGAAATACAGCTAAGCAAAAAATATGTATCAGCCCTACAACAATTGCTCTCATCATAAAGTATGCACCCTTTCTCTTTGATTATTTTCTTTATCACCTTTCAGTGCCCTATAAATTGAAATAACTATTAACACAACAAAAATTCCTGTTAATACTCCTAAGCTGTCAATTCCAACATCCATCAATTGTGGTCCTCTTCCTGCAACAAAACTTTGATGGTACTCATCTAAGGCTGCATAAGCAACTCCAACAGCCATGCTGGCAAACCACTTTTTATATAGTCTTATTTGAAAGGTACTCATAAATGCCATAATCCAAACACCTACGGCAGCGTAAATGGAAAAATGTGCTAACTTTCGAATAATTGGATTGCCATGCTCAACAAGTTTTAATTTTGTTTCTACACTCAAATGCTTAGTATAAGGAAAAACATTAATTAGTTTAGTTAATAAGCCCTTGCTTACTCCATCAGATTCTTCTGCAATTTGCGAAGAAAAGTGAAAAATAAGTGCAAAGGTTGCTATTAGTAGGCCTAAAAATAAAATTCTAATTAAAATTAGCTTTGTTTTACTCATTTATTCCTTTTCATGCTCCTTCTCATACTTATTTTCAAACGCGAAATAATTTCTATTTTGATAGATTTTATTTCGCGTTTTTAGAATTATTTATTTTCCCATTACTTGACTAATTTTGCTCTTTGCTTCTTGTACAGAGCTACTATTTGGAATCATAACATATAGTCTTTGACTTCCCATTGAATAAGTAGTTGCAGTCGCATTTGTACCAGTTAAAGAATAGGTCTTAATTGTCCAAGAAGACATATTGCTTAATTGATCTCTTACTAAACTGCTAATTTCGTCTTGACTAATATTGGTTTGGAAGGTACCTTCTAAGGAGTTTAAAATACTAGTATATTTTGTCAAAATTGTTTTGCTGTCCATCACCCTATTAATAATTGCTTCAATGACAATTTGCTGGTCTTTGATTCTCTGATTATCTCCTGCAACAAAAGATTCTCTTTCTCTACTAAATGATAGTGCTTTTGCTCCATCTAAATGATTATATCCTTTTTGAAAATAAGTACCATCCCACGCTGTAAATGTATAATCTGAATTAATATCAATTCCACCTAATGTATCTACCAATTTAATGACTGTTGTAAAGTTAACTCTTACATAATAATTAATATCAATACCTAACAAGTCCTCTATTGTTGTTACTGTTTCATTAACACCATAAATACCAGAATGAGTTAATTTATCCTTTGCCCTTTTGCTGTGCAAAGTAACATAGTAATCTCTTGGGATAGAAGTTAATAAGATTTCATGTGTTTTCGTATTGACGGTGGCAAGAATATTAGCATCACTTCTTGAAACATTGGTAATTTTACCCGCTGTATCAATACCACTAATATATACGTTAAATACGCCATTTTGTACTTTTGCTGTTGAATTTTGATCTGCTATCGTTGCTTTAGTTTCAATTTTGTGCGTTACTGTATAAATAATTTTTGTCTTCTTTTGAAAATCTTTGATTTCTTCTGATAGCATACTATATTGTGCAGAACTTACTACAATTGCTTGTATTTTGCTATTTACTAATTGGTCACCAATTTCTGTTAATCCATTGGTTGATTTGAAAGTAATACTTGCTTTACCAGCAATTTCGGTTTTAATATCATCTTCTATTTGAAATAAATATACCTCTTGTCCCTTAATATCTTCTACCTTTTGATATTTGCTATCACTTTTAACTACAATATAATACTCCTCTGTTTCTGAAAATTTTGTGAATACATTGCTTAAAAAGTTGGATGTTGCAAAAGCATAATTAGATACATATACATATACTATTGAAATTAGAAGAATTGCAATTAAGCAAATCACATTCAATGTAGCTTTTTTATGTTTCTTTACTAAACCTATCACTATTGCAAATGTTAATACTATTTCTGCAACTGTAAAAATAGTAACATACATTCCTGGCAATAAGTTCATTTTGATAACAGAAATATAAAAGATTATTGTGATAACCACATATACAAATGCCATTAATTTTAAAATAGCATCTAATGCTCCTGACCTTTTCTTTGAATTTAGTTTATTGGTATCGCTCTTTTTTGTTCTTCTCTCTTCGCTCACTTTGTTTCCTCCCCATTATGCAAGTTATCTACCAATTGAATAATATTCAACACCTGCATCTTTCATCTCTTTTAAATCATAAATGTTTCTTCCATCATACACTAATGGTGTTTTCATCAATTCTTTATATTTGCTAGGCTTAACAGATTTAATTTCATTCCATTCAGTAAAAATGAAGCATACATTTGCCATTTTTAATGCCTCTTCTGGAGAGTTAACATATGTGATTTGTTCTGGATATTTTCTTTTAAAGTTTTCCATTGCAACAGGGTCATAAGCGTAAATTTTTGCTCCTTGTTTTAACAATAACTCTACATTATCTAATGATGGAGCTTCTCTTAAGTCATCTGTTCCTGGTTTAAAGGCTAGTCCTAAAACTGCTACCTTTAAATCATGAAATGTAATTAACCTATCGCATGCTTTTTGATACAATTTTATCTTTTGTTCTTTATTAACATCAACTGCCGCTTCTACAGTTTTTAATTGATACCCGTTTTGTTTTGCTAAATACTTCAATGCTTTTGTATCTTTTGGGAAGCAAGATCCACCATAACCAATTCCGGCTTTCAAGAAATTTGCTCCAATTCTTGGGTCATAGCTCATTCCTTTTGCCACATCTTCAATGTTAGCTCCTACTAATTCACAAAGATTTGCAATATCATTCATGTACGAAATTTTTAATGCCAAGAAATCATTAGAAGCATATTTAATCATTTCTGCGCTTCTTCTATTGACAGAAACAATTGGTAAATGAAATGGTTCATAAATTTCTAATAATTTTCTCTCTGCTTCTTTGCTTTCTGTTCCTATCACAATTCTTTTTGCTTCTAAAGTATCTCTTACTGCTGTTCCTTGTGCTAAGAATTCTGGGTTACTTGCTACTTCTACTTTAACATTATTGACTAAAGAATCTTTAATAAATTGTTCCACTTTGTCATTGGTACCAATTGGTACTGTTGATTTCACTACTACTAAACAATCTTTTTCAATCGTTTCTGCAATTTGTCTTGAAACTGTTGCTACATAACTTAAATTAGCAGAACCATCTGGTTGTTCTGGTGTACCAACACCAATAAAAATAGCATCTGCATCTTTGTAAGCTCCTTTATAGTCTGTGGTATAGTTTAATCTTCCTGCTTGATAATTTTTTTGCATTAATTCTTCTAGATCTTGTTCATAAATTGGGCAAATTCCCTTTTTCATTGTTTCCACTTTTTTCTCATCAACATCAACACAAATTACTTGATGTCCTTTTTCTGCAAAGCACACTCCAGCAACTAATCCTACATAACCTGTTCCTGCTACTGCTATTTTATATTGTTTCATTTTTATCCTCCTATATTTTATATTCTTGACCCATTATATATCAATATATCTTAAAGTGCAAGAAATATTTATTGATATAGTCCCCTATTTTGCTGATACCAATTCACAAAACTTTTAATGCCATCCTCAAAACTTGTTTTTGGATTATATCCAATCAATTGCTTTGCCTTTGATACATCTGCAAAAGTTCTTTCTACATCACCTGGCTGCATTGGTAATTGATTAATTTTTGGAGTTACTCCTATTACCTTTGCAATGGTTTCAATCATTTCTTTTAATGATACCGGTGAAGAGTTTCCTAAATTTAAAATTTCATACACGTTTTCATTTTTTTCTACATAGTCACATGACCTGATAATGCCATCTACAATATCGTCAATATAAGTATAATCTCTTGAGGTGGTTCCATCGCCAAACATTGGAATTTCTTCATCTGCTAGCATTAATCTGGTAAATTTATTAATGGCTAAATCAGGCCTTTGCTTTGGACCATATACAGTAAAAAACCTTAGCATAATCACTTTCATATTAAATAATTGGTGATATACATGTGTCATCACTTCATTAGCTTTTTTGGTTGCCGCATAAGGGCTAATGGCAAAGTCGACAATCATATCTTCCTTAAAAGGTACTTCTTTGCAATTACCATACACACTGCTAGAAGATGCCATAACTAATTGATTTATATTGTGTGCTTTCATTTCTTCCAAAATATTTTGCGTTCCCATACAATTTACTTCTTGGTATAGCACTGGGTTCTCAATAGAAGGCCTTACTCCTGCCATCGCAGCTAAATGAACTACCACATCAATATGATTCTCATCAAATATTTTTTTGATTGCTTCTTTGTCTCTAATGTCATTTCGATATAATTTAAAATTACTATTTTCTAATAACCCTTTTATATTATGCTCTTTTACTTTTGGCGAATAGAAGTCACAAAAGTTATCAATTGCTATTACTTTGTTACCTTCTTTTAATAGTCTTTCACATAGACTAGAGCCTATGAATCCAGCTCCACCAGTTACGAAATATGTTTTCATGCTTTTATTTTCCTTTCTTGTTAAGCTCCTTTTGATAATTGAAATTAATCCTTTGACATCCCTTTTATATACAATAAAGTTAAATAAAATTGTCACGATCGTTGCTATCATTGCTACATAAATTGCATAAACTATCCATGAAGTATACGATTCTATTACCATTTCTGGTAATAATTGGACAATTCCTACTATTGTTAGTACTTCGATAAAAATAATTAGAACCCTTTTTACATTATTCAAAATGCTTCTATCTAATATATGCTTTGAACTATGATACATAAATTCTACAGTTCTAATAGCCATTGCTACAAGAGTGCCAATTGCAACTCCAGTAATTCCTAATTTCCAAACTAGAATGAGCGATATTACTATATTACTAATTGCTTCTACCCATGCTCCTTTTCTTGTTTGTTTAAAATGCCCCGCAGCTAATGTTAGCCCACTATACGGTAATCTAACTGCCCAAATAAACTCACTAATTACCAACAAAGATGCAAATAGCGGTCTAATATAATTGGCATCTGTAATTCCTGCCGTATAAACCTTAATAAATGGAACTATTAATATCAGAGTACATGTATAGGCAATGGTTGTAATGGTAAAATAAAATAATTCATATGCATTAAAACTTTTATTTAACTGTTCTTTCTCGCCCCTTGCTATCATATCTCCAAAAGAAGCATCAATTCCTCCAGTAAAGGCCTGGATAATTGCTTTAATTCCCTTAACTACTAAATAATAAACTGAATATACTGATACTTCAGTCATTTCTGTAAAAATAGTTAAAATTGTAATGTCTGTATTATTGTGTACTACCGCTGCAATATGTTGAGCTAGTCCATCCCATTTTTGTTTTAATTGGTAATTCTTATCTGCTTCTTTTAAATTTAATTTGTATTTTTTCTTTACATACATATTTTGTGCTAATGGTCTTAATACAAAGATGATTCCACTTACTAGTTTAACTATCTGTATACTAAAATTAAATTTCACTAATATCAATATTGCAACTGTATTTAAAATATATCCAATAATTTGTATTGTTGCAGTAACATATGTCTTTTGCTCTGCTTGCAAGTATAATTGATATGTCATACCAAAGTAATATTCTGCAAGAGTACTAATTGAAATAATGAGTACTAACGACATCGTAAATAAATAGTCAAATTGAGTATTTACAAACATTGGATATATAATTGCTAAAACAACTAAATAAATAACAAAGATGAGAGCAATAATTCTAAAAAACCTTTCACTGGCTTTTAATATATTGTCAATTTCTTTTTTATTTTTTTTTGCAATTGGCTTATATAGTGCTGCTTTTACTACTGGACCAAATCCCGCTTCTAGTAACGTAATATATGCTAAAAATTGTGTAATGGATGATGTTAACCCATTAACATCTGAGCCAAAGTTTTTAATTAGTAGTTTTGGCACAATAAAACCACAGATTAGTGTTACGATTTGTAGCACTAATGATACTACAATATTTAAAATAGCTTTTTTACTTCTCATATGATTCCTCTAATTTTATATCAGGTAATTGTATCCAATCTCCTAATTTTTTATCCCAATCTTCTGGTGTAAATTCTTCGAATCCACATCCAGGAAAGAATGTTAACTCTCCAAAATACACTTTATTATTTATTTCATATAGGTCTACCCTAACAAATGGTACGTTTTTAGATAATGTTTCTGAAATTTGAATCATTTGTTCATAATTTATTGGTTTATTAATTGGTTTTTCTGATGCAGGATAGTGTCTTTGAAATGGCATTCTATTCCAATCTAAATCAAAAAATGTAACTTTCAGTCCTTCCTTTGAATATCTTTCTGTGCATACAAAAGAGCATTTAACTTTTCCATTAAAGCATAAAAATTTATAGTCTTTTAGTTCTTCACTATTTTCCTCTACCATATATTTTTCTGCTATAATTCTAGGTTCTACATTTTTATATGGCCATTCTCTTCCTGCGTAATAGTAGTTTTTTTTCATGCATTCATTTATTTTTCTTCTGGCCTTATCTATATTAAACTCTTTTTTATCCTTGCATATTACCAATCCCCCAGAATCATGAGTACATTTGAGTACAAATTGATTTGGTAATTCTTCAAAATTAATATTCTCAAATCTTTCCCATACACCTAATGTTGGAATAATATATTCTTCTCCAATAATGTCAGCCACATATTTTTTTGCCTCATATTTGTCCACCATTTTTGTATACTCAGGATTTCTATCATATAATTTGAGCCATTGTAGTTTTTCATTGAATGTTTGTGGATTATTCCAATTTATTGTTTTATTAAAAGCGTTCTCATATACAATATTTAGATATTTCTTATCGTTTAGAGTAATTATCCTTCTATTGTCTAGTTTTAATAACATAGATTTAGGATTTAATATATAATGTATCATCTCATTTAACTTTATCATTTTTTCTCCCTTTTTAACAATTTTAGTTGTTATTATTTTCTATAGAATATATATATTTTTTCCATTTATCATTAATTATATTTGGATGCATAGTTTCCAGTTTTTTATGTGCATTGTTTGATAGTTGTTGGGCTAAATCTTTATCATCAATAAGCCTAATTATGGCATTAGCCATATTGTTTGTGTCATTCACTTTTACTAATAACCCATTTTCGTTATTACCTATTAAAAATTTTGGTCCTCCACATGGGCAATCTGTAGATACAACAGGTATTCCCATAGCCATAGCCTCCATTAGTGCATTCGGCATACCTTCATAATTAGAAGACATTACAAAAATACCGGATTCATATATATCTTCTTTAAGATTATTTGTAATTCCAGATAAAAATACACTCTTTTCAAGCTTTTTATCAAAAATAATTTCTTGTAATTCATCTTTCAATGGTCCATCTCCATATATTTTTAAAATATATTGTGGATATTTCTGTTTTACAATTTCAAATGCGTTTATTAACATTATTTGATTTTTTTGTTCTGTTAGCCTTCCTGCAGTGACAATTTCATCTCTACGATTATGTTTGTAAGGCTCACATAAAAATTTTTCATCAATTGGATTTGGAATAATAACTGATCTTTGCTGTATCTTTTTATTATAATAATGCTGTGCTTGTTCAGTTTGAAAAATAAATCCAGTGGCTCTTTTATATAATATATTCATCAAGAGCCTATCTACAGCATTTTTGTATTCCTCATTTGGATCATTTCTTTCTGAAACAAGTATTTTAATTTTATTTTTCATAGATGCAATTATTGCATAATAAGAAGACCTTGGTAAAAAGGATATTATGATATCTGGCTCTATTTGTTCAATTTGTTTGATATATTTTTTTACATTTTTTAATGTATAAATTACTTTTTCAAAAATATTTTTCTTCTTTTCCGAAATTTTGAGAGAATGAAATTTAATTTTTTCATTTAATTCATATGCACATTCTCTATCAAGTAATGTCAATATTTCAACTTTATTATCTTCTATTAAGTAATTTGATAAATTTGAAATTACTCTTTCTGCCCCGCCCTTTGTCATAGTATCTATGGCAAATAATATTTTCATTTTACTTCTCCTTATTTTTCATCACATTCAATTTATAATAAAGTTTATCACTTATCAAAAATAACGCAACCTTTAATTTATTTCTTAATGTATAGCTTTTTTTTACAAGAAATTGTTTCTTAACATATTTTATTGTCTCATTTCTATATAATTTTCCCATGACAAAGGCCTCTAGATATTTTGTTACTAATGTATTTTCTAACATTTTCTTTAATTTTTTATCATATATATCTTTGTATACATTATCTAATTCATAACAAGAATTTATAATATCTAATGCATTTTTTGTTTTATCTTTTTTGGCAGTTATGGATGTTGGATTAGATTTATAATAATAATAAACCTCTGGAATTTGCATAATTCTTTTTGCTTTTATCATTACTTGTGGTGTCCACAACTCATCCTCATGCAAAATACCTTTTTTAAACCAAAAATTATTTTGTTGTAAAAATTCTCTTTTATATATTGCATTCCAAGCTACTATTGAAACTTCTCCTTGAGACAAAACTTGTTTTAAATATTCTTCACCCGTGTATAATTTATTTAAATAATTTAATCTCTCATTAAGACCATTTCTATTGTTCTTTTCATCATAATAATTAAATTTTAATATATCTAAATTATGCTTAGTGACCTTTTGGTACAGCTCTTGACAAGTGCTTGTTTCTATTAAGTCGTCGGAGTCAACAAATATAATATACTCTCCTTTTGCTCTATATAAGCCATAATTTCTTGCATCTGAAAGTCCTCCATTTTCTTTTACATAGTATATAATATTGCTATATTTTTGTTTATATTTTTCTATAATTTTCTCTGAATTATCAGTTGAGCCATCGTTAACTACTATTATCTCAATTTCTTGCATAGTTTGATTTACTAATGAGTCTAAGCATCTTGCTAAATATTGTTCTACATTATATACTGGAACTATAATACTAATTTTTATCATACTTACTCCTAAAATATAATATTAAACGAAAAATTATCAAAACTTAAATTTCCCGCTAGAGTTGTTGTGTTTATTGTGTATATATCTAATAATACTAACATTATCAAGGCAATTGCTATTGCCACTTTTTTTATTTTTTCTTCTTTTAATTTTTCTATTATATTTAATAATATAAAATTTTCATATATAATAAAATAATAGGCAAATCGTGCTATAAATCCCAATCTATATGTCAATATAAATATTGAAAAGAATAATAATTCTCCTTTTTCAAAAAATTCATCTTTTTCATTTTCTGTTTCTTTGTCATTGCATATAAACCATTTTTTTATATGCTTAATCAATTTATTATATATTATATCTTTTTGTCTTTGAAGAAAAGCCATCTTGTTTACATCAGCTATCTCTTTATTATTATTATCTTGCGTAATAATATCTGTTTTTAACTGAGTAATGTTATTGATAAAGCATTGACTTGCATATAATAAAAACATAATCGTAGTAACAATTCCCTTTGTGATAAATCCAGTTTCTTTTATACTTAAAATATAACTATCATATCCAAGTTTTAATATATCATTAAGTTTTTCAACAATAAAGTAAATCATGTTAGTCTTACTTATTATTAAGCAAATAATTGGAATAAATATCTTTATTGTTTTATTTATTTTTACGTTTTTTACGAATAGAAGTATAAATGGTAATGTTAGCCAAGCACTATTATGAAAAAAACCAGCAACAACAACAAGTATCATAGATTTCACTATTTTATTTTTATAACATAAAACTGCTGCTAAAAATACCATACTCATAGCTAGAGCTTGGCGCATTGTTGTTAAAAACGGAAAAAAGTTAAAAGCAAGATATGATAATAAAAATAAAACATATTTATATTTTTTAAGTTCAAGTTTTTTTAAGGCACTTGCTATAAAAAAGAAAGTTAATGCAGAATATAGTAAAAATAATGCCTTATAATTCAATCCCATCATTGAAAGAATCTTCGATATCCATATGTATGTCTGCTCCATATTTCTGGTCTCCGATAAATTACCCATACTCACGTTATTATAAACTTCAATATAATTCACATCATCTAGTCCCAGGTAATTTCTCGAACCAACTATGAGTATTAATGAAATAAATATTATCGGTATACCATATTTTTTAAATTTTTCTTCATCCAAAAATATAGCCAATAACATAATAGCAATAATTTCTATATATATAACCATATTTTTATTTCCTCCATGTTATTTGCTGGAAAACTCTTTATATCCTTTAATCATTTGTCGATATGCCTTATTAATTCCAACCTTTATCATATTTTTATAATGCTTTAATATAAATAAAAATATTACAATTCTTGCTTTTTTACCAAATATACATCTAAGCAATGCTCCTTTATCATAAAAATATTTTTCGTTATATCCTTTAAACCATGTCGATTCACTTTCCTTTAGCGTGAGTATTTCCTTTGGAGATGAATATGCCTTTAATCCAGATTTAATACAATCATAGATAAAAATACTGTCTTCTCCCGATCCATATTTTGCTCCACCACCAAATAGCAACGAAAAAAATATATTATTTTCTTTTATCTTATCTAATTTAACGGCAATCCTCACTGCACCATATCTTAAGCAATTGTATCTATGTACTCTTCTGCATTTTTTTATCATATATCTGGTTCGTAAATCATCATTATTACATAAATTAAAAAATATCATATCAGCTTTAGGATTATTCCTAAACTCATCTAATATTATTTGTTCGTATCCATCCCTGTATTCTATATCGTCATCTGCAAATAATACAATATCAGCATTTGCTCTCATTAAGGCATTATTTCTATTTAAGCCCACTCCTCTTTCATTAAAATTATATATATCTATCTTTTTTTGTTTATGCATTAAGTAATTGTACGAAAAATTATTGGTTTGATTTGCAATAATTGCTTCCGTTGAAATATTTATATTATTTAATAATTCTTCTATATTTTCTTGATTCATTGTTGCCACTAGAACCTGAACTTTCACAGCACTTCCTCCTACTTGATATGTAAAATTTTAATCGCTCCCCACCAAAATATATGAAATGTTGATCTAATGAACGACAGGTGCTCTATTTTTCTATACAAATACCAGTGATATTTTACCAAATCTATCTTTTTGCTTGAAATAGAGTTGGCCCTTACTCTATATTTCATTAATACTTCTGGCATTCCATAAATATATTTTTCTTTTTTTAACATTTGAAGCCATAAAGCATCATCATTGCGTTTTCTAATATTAGGCACTTCAAATTTTCCTAAATTTTCTACATTATACATTACTGTTGAATTTCCCACAGGACAACTTAGCAAAATTCCATTATAATTTACTTTTTTCTTTGTTCTAATAATTTTGTGAAGTGACTCTCCCTCTTCACTAATTTGTTCATAATCAGTGGCTGTAATGTTATAATTATGTTGTTTCATAAATGCAATTTGCTTTTCTAATTTTTCAGGCTTCCACAAATCATCACTATCAAGAAATGCAATATATTTTCCTTTTGCTTCACGCATCGCTGTATTTCTTGCAACAGCAGCCCCACCATTTTCTTCTAATCGAATATATTTAATTCTATTATCATCATATCTTTTTACTATTTCTTCTGTATTGTCTTTTGAAGCATCATCAACAATAATCATTTCCCAATTTGAATAAGTTTGTTGTAATACAGAATCTATCGTCTCTGCTATAAATTTAGCACAGTTATACGTAGGTGTTACAATAGACACTAAATCTTCCAAAGCCGTTCCTCCCTTTTATTTCATTACTCCTATCACTGTATCTAACATAATTTTGATATCTTTCAATATATTAAATTCTTCAATATATTTCAAGTTCCATTTCATTTTTTCTGGTAAAACTCTGTTAACATAGATGTCATCTACTTTTTCACCTTTATTTAGGTAAGTATTAATCATTTGATCTTCATCCTTATATTCAATACTTGCTCTTGAGGTTACTCCTGCTGGCATAAGCAAAGTTGCTTTCATTTCATCAGTATATAAGTCTGTGTATTTTTTTACCTCTGGTCTTGTTCCTACAAAAGACATGTCTCCCATCAAAATATTAATTAATTGAGGGATTTCATCAATACGATATTTTCTTATTTTCTTGCCAACCCTTGTAATCCTTGGATCCTCTCCTAGTGTTACTAAACTTCCTATTTTATCTGCATTTTGTACCATGGTTCGAAACTTAAAAATTTTAAACATTCTACCATATTGTGTTATTCTTTCTTGCCTGTAAAATACTGGGCCTTTTGAATCAATTTTAATGATGATTGCCATAATAAGCAAAAAAGGTGATAATAAAATTAGCATAATAAAAGATATCATAAAATCAAATATTCTTTTCAAGCATAATTGTATTTTTTTTCTAGAAAGAATATCATAATATTTCTTTGTTTCTTCATTTTTTAAGTTTTCTGGTATTGCATCCCACTTTTTGAAAATCATATAAACTCCCTTACTATGTTCTTAAAGTTTTCAATAATATAGTCTATCTGTTCATCCGTTAGTTTTGTATAAAGTGGTAATGTAATTTCATTATGATAAAAGTCATAGGCATTTGGATAATGATTAATATCAAATCCTAGGTTCTTATAAGCCGTTAACATTGGAAGTGGTTTGTAGTGCACATTGCAAGCAATTCCCTGTTCTGCCATTTTGATAATAATTTCATTTCTTTGTTGTTCAGTAATGCCCTTGATCCTGGTAAAATATAAATGTCCTGAAGATGTATGATTTTCATCATGATGATTTAATAGATCAATTGGTAAGTCAGCAAAAGCTTTGTTGTATTTAACAATTATTTCTTGCCTTCTTTTTAATAAGTCAGGATATCTTTTCATTTGAGCTAAACCAATTCCAGCCATAATATCTGTCATATTACATTTGTAATATGGAGCAACAATATCATACTCCCATGCGCCTAATCCATTTTTATGTAAAGCATCTTTGGTTTGTCCATGCAAAGATAATAGTTGATATTGATGATAAATTTCTTCGTTATCCAACCCTTCCTTCTTTTTCCATGTAGCAGCTCCTCCTTCTGCTGTTGTTAAGTTTTTAACTGCATGGAAAGAAAATGTCGTAAAATCCGCAAGTTCTCCTGCCAGTTTTCCATTTTGTTGTGCTCCAAAGCCATGTGCACAGTCTGCCACTACAACAATTCTGTTATATATCTTCTGAATTTCGTTGCTTGCTTGGAATAAATCCTTCTTTTCTTCTACAATTTTAAATATTTTATTATAATCGCATAAAATTCCTGCAATATCTGCCGGAATAATTGCTTTTGTTTTCTCTGTAATGCTATTAGCCAGTTGCTCATAATCCATTTCCCACGAATCTTTTTTCACATCTACTAAGACAATTTTTGCTCCTACATGTGCTATTGGACTAGCGGATGCTGTATAAGTATAGCTAGAAGTAATAACCTCGTCTCCTTCTCCAATTCCTAGTACTCTCAATGTTAATTCTAATGCTGCTGTTGCTGAGTTTAAGCAAACTGCTTTTTCTGTATGACAAAAATTTGCAATTTCTTTTTCAAATTCTTTCGTTTTGGGTCCTGTTGTAATCCAACCGGATCTTAAAGCTTCTGTTACTTCTTTAATTTCTTCTTCCCCAATATCTGGTGGTGAAAATGGAATATTCATTTTCATAATATGCCTTCTTTCCTCTACTCACTTCTTTTTTCTTCTTGATAAGTTGGCACTGCTGCCTTCATATTTTGTTTAATATTCTTTAATGAAATATTTTCATCTTGAATGGTTTCTCTTAACACATCTAATTTCTTTTCTAGCTGTTCCATTGTTATTTTTGATGGCTTTGCAATAAATATTTTGTCATGTTCTGTGCTCTTTAACCCTTCTTCTGCCATCAAAATTTCTTCATATAGCTTTTCTCCCGGACGCAAGCCTGTAATTTCAATTGGAATATCCACATTAGGCTCTAAGCCAGACAATTTGATTAAGCTGACTGCCAAGTCATAAATTTTAACTGGTTCTCCCATATCAAGTACAAAAATTTCTCCACCTTTTGCATAAGTAGTAGCTTGTAATATCAATTGTACTGCTTCTGGAATGGTCATAAAAAATCTTGTAATCTCTTTATGGGTTACAGTAACGGGTCCTCCCTTGGCAATCTGTTTTTTGAATAAAGGAACAACTGACCCATTGCTACCCAATACATTACCAAAACGAACTGCAACAAACTCTGTTTCACTCACTTTATCCTTTGCTTGAATAATCATTTCGCACATTCTTTTGGTTGCGCCCATAATATTGGTTGGATTAACTGCTTTATCAGTAGAGACCAAAACAAATCTCTTCACATGATACTTATCGCAACAATTTACCACATGATAGGTTCCAAATACATTGTTTTTAATTGCTTCTAATGGGCTTCCTTCCATTAGTGGAACATGTTTATGTGCTGCTGCGTGGAATACTAGATAAGGTTTATATGTTTCAAATACCTTGTCCATTTTATTTTTATCACGAATGCTTGCGATCACTGCATCTATTTTGATATTTTTATATTGTTCTTTTAATTCTAATTCTATATCGTATAAATTGTTTTCATAAATATCCAAAAGCACCATTTCTTTTGGTTCAAATTTTGCAATTTGTCTGCATAGTTCTGAGCCAATAGAACCTCCTGCCCCTGTAATCATAATAACTTGGTTTTTAATTAACGTGGCAATATTTTGGTTATCTAATACAATAGGTTCCCTTCCTAAAATATCTTCTATTTCTACATCTCTTAAGCTTTGTAAAATGTTTTTTTCGTTGATTAAATCCTGAAGTCCAGGAAGAACCCTTAATTTAATTCCTGTTTCTTGACAGATAGCCAAAATTTCTTTTCTATCTTTCGCGGAAATATTAGAAATTGCAAAGAAAATAATATCAACTTTTCTCTCTTTGCAAGCCTTGACAATATCATTGCGATTTCCAATTACTCTTGCACCACTAATATTACGATTTTTCTTTTTAGAGTTATCGTCAATAATTCCAACAATATCGTAGTGATCCATTTGATGTGCCTTAATGCTTTTTACAATATCAGTGGCAGCTTCTCCTCCCCCAATAATTAGAAGATTTTTTCTTTCTAGTTCTGGACCTTTGGTAATTTTATTGGTTAATAAAAAACGTATGATAACCCTGTAAGATACTAGTATGATAGAAGCAAAAATGCCTGCTAATATATGTTGCTTTGGTGTGACTAGATTTAGGTTTAATAGAATGCCTAACATAGAAACAATATCACAAGAAACCATGCAAGCTAAGGCATAGCAAAAATATTCCTTGGCGCCCTCATAGCTTGTAATATTTTTATATAAATCAAATAAATGAAAAAATATTTCATACACAAAAATAGAAACCAACACAGAATTAATTAGTTGCTGCGTGATTACGGTATGAATATTAATGTAATTTACTTTGATAAATACCTGTGCAATACAATAGGAAATAAAAATGATAATAATATCAATAATTCCTAATATTAGCTTTGTATATTTTCCCCACAACTTCAAAAAATTCATTGTCATTACTCCATTTTTTTCATTGTTTTAATTATATATCACTCTATTACATTTTTCAACAATATTTTCTAATTTTCTAAAAAAACTATCCCAAAATAGAATTACTATTTTAGGATATGTCTTTCCATTATTTATTGCTATTTTTTTGAACATAATTCCAAGAATCTTTGCACATATCTTCTAACGTTTTCGTTGCCACCCAATTTAGTTCTTTTTTTGCCTTTTCTGAATTGGCATAATAAATCGGCAAATCGCCTGCTCTTCTCGCAGTATATTGATATGGTACTACCACATGATTGACCTTTTGAAAAGTATCTACCATTTCTTGCACCGTATATGGGTTTCCTGTTCCTAAATTATATACATAGATTCCCGTTTTTTCTTGTTCTAATTTTTCTAAAGCTTTGATATGTCCAATGGCTAAATCTACCACATGTAAAAAGTCTCTTGCTCCTGTTCCATCTTTCGTTTCTTGATAGTCATTCCCAAAAATATTTAAATGGTCTAATTCTTTGTTAGCCACTTTCATAATAAATGGCATTAAGTTATTAGGAATCCCTTGAGGGTTTTCCCCAATCAACCCGCTTTCATGTGCTCCTACTGGGTTAAAGTACCTTAAAATTCCAATACTCCATTCTGGGTCGGAGGTATAAATATCTTCTAATATTTTTTCTATCATTGCTTTAGTAGTTCCATATGGGTTTGTGGTTTCTCCTCTTTTCATTTCTTCAGTGTATTCAACTTCTTTGCGTTCTCCATATACTGTTGCAGAAGAACTAAAGATAAACCTTTTGCAACCATATTTTTTCATAGTGTCTAAAAGAACTAATGCTCCTGAAACATTGTTGATATAATATTCAATTGGCTTTTTTACTGATTCTCCTACTGCTTTATATCCTGCAAAATTGATAACCGCTTCAATATCATTTTCTTCAAATACTTTTTCTAAGCTCTCTTTATCTAAATAATTGAGCTCATAAAATTTAAAATCTTTTCCCGTGATTTGTTTGATTTTGTCCAACACTTCTGATTTGCTGTTTGAAAAATCATCAACAATCACAATTTCCTTTCCTTGATTTAATAATTCTACTGCAGTATGACTTCCAATGTATCCTGCTCCTCCTGGTAATAAGATTGCCATAATAATTCCTCCTTCTTATTTTTTACTATTAATCATTTCTTTTACTCTATTTTTTACTTCTTCAATTGTCATTTTGGTGGTATCTACTACAATTGCATCTTCTGCTATTTTTAAAGCTCCTACTGGTTTATGCATATCATTGTAGTCTCTTTGTTTCATTGCCTCTAACGTTTCCTCCAAAGTAGTTTTCATTCCCTTGGCAATGTTTTCTTCATATCTTCTTTTTGCTCTTTCTTCTACTTCAGCATCTAAATAAATTTTAACATTTGCATTGGGAAATACCACTGTTGTGATATCTCTTCCTTCCATAATTACATTTTTTCCCTCTGCCATTTTTCTTTGTAATGCAACCATATTTTCACGCACTTCAGGAATTGTTGAAACTTGCGAAACAATTGCTGTCACTTCTTTACTACGAATCTCTTCTGTCACATCTTTTCCATCTAAATAGAATTTTTGAACTCCTTCTTTATTCTCTATCTCTATTTTGATATGATTCGAAATTGCAATTAATTTTTCTGTTTCTTCTAATTTCACATTTGTTTGAAGTGCCTTTAGGGCTACGCAACGGTACATTGCTCCTGTATCGATGTTGACTAAATTCATCTCCTGACTAATGAGCTTGGCAATGGTCCCCTTTCCCGTGCCTGCTGGTCCATCCATTGCTACAATAAATGTTTTTTGAGATTGTTTCTCTTTTACTTCTTCTTTTTCTGGCATATGTAATCCTTTGGCAACAATGGTGATTTCTTTTACATTCATGGTTGTGAGTATTTCAATTTCTTTTTTAATTCTTGTTCTAAAATTTCTTAACGATTGAAGAATGTTGTATCCATAATTAATGGAAACCTCCATATAAATGTTAGGTCCTTCTGGCGTACTTTCTACCCTGTTTCTCACCACTTTATAAATGGCATCTGACTTTTTTGCTAAATATTCTGCAATTTGTCTAAACACTGTGTCCGAAATGGTAAAATTACCTAAATAGCTAAAAGTTGGCCTAATAATTGACTTTTCTGCGATATATGGGTTATTTCCATTTCCCTTGAATTTAAAAATTTGAAGTGGATCTAAAATGTATCCCGAAAAGTCTTTTTTGATTTCAAAGGTAGGCACAGGAATAACATGTTTTCCTTGTGTGGTACGAATTCTTTTTGCTGTTTCCATTTCGGCTTCTGTTGCTACTTCTTGGATATAAATTCTTTTTTCCGGCTTTGGTAATCCTAAATTTTCTGTAATTTTGTCGATCATTCCATCCGAAGTTCCTAAAATGAGAATTGCTTCTGGTTTGCATTTTCTAATAGCTCTTCTCATTTCATTTTTTTCTTTTTCATCTAAAAAAATAGCTTTTTTCACAGTTTCTACTTTAGTAGGCGCTTTTTGGCAGAACTTCCCGCAATGATTCCATTATCCTTAATTAAAATGCCATCATCAATAATATAATTAATATTGTTTTCACTGGCTACCATCTGTGCACGGTAACTCTTGCCAGTTCCTGATGGTCCGATAAAAGCATATACTTTTATCTCTTCGTTTTGAGCAAGATTATTAAACAATTGCAATATTCTCTCTCCTTTTATCTTTTTTCAATCAATTCAATGGTATATGCATAATTTCTATATGGTACTTCAAATTGTTTTTCCTCGATCACTGTAATATCATATTTTTCTGCAATTTCATCTTTTAGTTCATGCATATTACCACTTTCAATGAGCCAAATTCTTCCTTTATAATTTTCTAAAATTTCTTCTAAGGTGTCTTTAATTTGCATATATGGGCCATATGATTTGTATGGTTCGTCTACATTCCAATGTTCTTTATCATAGAAATACGATTGATTATTGCATATATTTGAAAGTTCCGTTGTAACGACTGCTCCATTAATGGCATTGCGATATACAATGATATCATCCGCTTGAATTGTGCTTTGCATGTATTGAAACCATTCACGATTTGCTACAGCATAATTTTCTTGAACAATTTTGCGGTTGCTAATGCCAGACATTACTAAAACAATAGCACAAACCAAAATTGCTCTCCAACTCTTTTTATCTCTTGCGATAAAAAATGCGAGTGCAAAAATGAGTAAACCTGTGCTAATTAATAAATAACGGCTTAGCAAAATAGCACTATGCATTACCAATGAAATGAGCAATGCCGCTAAAATAATCGAAACATAAATTTCTAAGCACCATATTGCCGGCTTTCTCTCTTTCTTTTCTGTTCGTGAAATTAAATAAATGAGATAAGCATATAGTAGTGTTGATAGAATGATGGGAGCATATTTTAAATTTCCTTGATATTGTATTGTTAAAATATCATAGAGTGTACCCGGAAACGAAAGTGTAATCCAAAATCCTTTTGAAACTCCACTTACTTGTTTTATAAAATGTAACAACCATGGCAGATACCCAAGTACTTGCAAAACTGCAGTAATGATGAATTTCTTCAAGTCACTCTTTCTTTGTTTGTGATTTTTGCATAGGTAAATCAATAGCAATAAATTGACAATTCCAGCTAGCATTAATCCATAATAATGAGTATAAGCAACAGCCAAGCTACTTAATCCAAAGAAAAGATAAGTAGTTTTATGAATATTTCCTATATAAATGCGATATGCATAGATAGCCATAATCGTACCTAGCAACATTCCTAAGGAATACATTCTAATTTCTCCTGCATATTGTGCAGCTACTGGTAAGAATAATGCAAAAAACGAGAATAAAATTCCTGTTTTTTCTCCAAAATCTTTTCGAATATGGGTATATCCCAGTAGACCCAACAGAGCAATTGTAGTCGCCGAAAAAATTCGGTATACTATTAGATTATTTCCAAAGATTAAATTTAATGCATGTAGGCAAAAGTAATACAAAATAGGATGAACATCTTTGCTCCCTATTTGCCAAATTTCTGAAAAAGAATGTTTTACGATTGCTACTGAATAGCTTTCGTCAAACCACATATTAGTATGAAAAATCGATAATGCAATAAAAATGGTTCCTAAAATGAGGATAGCAATGTGGCAATATTTGAAATTAATTTTTTTCACTTTTTTCTCTCCTTATTCGTTTGTTTTACACATTTTATCACATTAAATTATTTTTCTCAATAGCAAGTTTGTTTTTTAATAGCAATTACTAAAATTCGCTTGACCAATCATACTCATATGTGCTATGATGTAGAAAAAATAAACGGAGAAAAAAAGATGAAGAAAATTATTTATTTATTTGGAATACTATTTCTAGCAATTGTGTTGATTTTAAATGTATTATTGACAGCAAATTTAGATGGTTCTGAGCATATTACCATTCGCTTTCACAACTTTGGAACTATGCTAGCGTTAATCGTGTCTAGCGGTTTGCTATTTTTTATAGCAAGAATTATCGATGAACGTCTTAACAATGACATGAACTTGAAATCTAAAAAGAGATTAAGAAAAATTTTATTGATGATTGCCTTGATAATTTATGTTGCATTTAGTATTCTCTGGGTGATTGTAGTAAGACCTGCAATTGTCGGAGATCAAATTCACGCCTGCAATTTAGCACAAACTTTTTATCGTGACAATGCAGAAGAATTTTTACCTAATTTAACATATGCAGGAATTCCACTTAGTGAATATATGCAAGCATATCATCAGCAAATTTCGTTAGCATTTGTGTTTAGTATGTTCTTTCGATTGATTCAGTTTGATGGAATTGGCGTGTTAAGAGTATTAAACGTCATTGGTAACATTCTCATTGTTTTTGCATTATATAAAATTACTGTTCAATTATCAAAAACATACCGAACCAACAAAGTGCTATTGTTTACATTGATCCTGACGTTTATCTCACTTCCTATGCTTGCTACCTTTATCTATGGAGATATTCCAGCTTTAGCTCTGTGCTTATGGTCAGTATATTTTATGATGAGATATACCGAAACAAAAAATGTGAGTTATCCTATCTTTGCCTCAATTTTGACAATGCTAGCTTATATGCTACGAATGAATAGCTTAATTTTTATAATTGCCACTGTGATATACTTACTATTAAATCTCTTCAAAAATATTACCACAAAGACTGGAAAAGAGAATGTTTTTAACTTATTCATCATTATCATATACATTGCTATTGCCATTCTTCCCTCTTCCTTGGTAAAAAATTATTATTTAAATAAATACGAACTGGATAAGAATAAGGCATATCCTAATATCAGTTATTTTCTGATGGCAATGGAGGAAGGTCCAAGAGCAAACGGATGGTATAACGAAGGTATTGGGGAGCCAGCATTAAAGGCAGATGACAAAAAAGCAATTCAAAGCGAATATGCTGAAAAAATCAAACAAAGGTTAACTTATTTTTCGCAAAATTTTGAATATACTTTTGATTTTTACATTAATAAAATCGCTTCTATGTGGACAGAAAATACTTATGCAGCAGTAAGAGTTAATATGGATGGTGGACAGTATCATTTTGAAAATATGATTGAACCATTAACATTTTATCAGAAGATGTTATTGATTATTACCTGTTTTTGTAGCTTGATAGTGTTACTTCAAAACAGAAAAAATCTTTCATTAGATGTCATATTTTTAATTACCATTTTTATTGGTGGATTCGCATTCCACATTTTATGGGAAGCAAAGTCAAGATATATTCTTCCATATATTGTAGTATTAATTCCTGTAGCATCAATTTGGATTAACAAATTCGCCAAAAAGATTTGACAAATACTTAAAATAAATATGAGAAAACAAATCATCAAAATGTGTGTTACCACAATATGCTAAAAAAACACTACATTGCTTGTCAAAGCATAATGTAGTGTTTTTCTATTATTAATTTTCTACTTTTTCCGTTTCAGATACTTCCTGAATAGCAATTTTTCTTACATGCTCTATTTTATCCCAACTTGTGTCACGTTTGAATAAACATTTAAAGTTAATCAAAAGCCATGAGCCTAAGAATAATGGATAACAGAGTAATCCTTTTATCATAGGTTTGATTGGCTTTTTATCAAGCCACATAATAAATACTGCTGTTAAAATTGGCAGGAAAAATGTTGGAACAACATAACGCGCGATGTTAATTCCAAGGTCTAGTTCACTCATTCCGTTTGCTGAGTACATTACAAAGTTGAACAATAATAAAACAATGGTTGCTACAAACATTGGAATACTTCCAATAATATATAAAAATCCATCAAAGTTCATTAATGTTTTATTTTCTTTTACTGCAACAGCTAATGGTTTGGTATATTCTTTAATGCATTGCATATGTCCTACTGTCCATCTGGTTCTTTGTTTCCAGCTTTGCTTAAATCCTAAAGGCTGTTCATCATATACAATGGCATCCACTGCCCAACCTAATTTTTTACCTTTGATAATTCTTTTTAGTGAAAATTCAATGTCTTCTGTTAATGTTTTGGTATCCCATCCATCAGGTTTTACTACATCAAATTTTACCATAAATCCTGTACCATTAATTAATGGAGATAATCCTACATTGTATCTTGCCAAATGGTAAAAGCGGTTCATGGTCCAGTAGAAAATAGCATATCCTGCTGTAATCCAGTTATCTGTTGGGTTTTTAATGTCTCTATATCCTTGAACAACATCCTCACCTTGGCAAAGCTTTTTGTTCATATTTTTGATAAAGTTAGGGTCTACAATATTATCGGCATCAAATACGCAAAAAGCATCATATGGAGCATTCTCTTCGATTTTTTGTTTTAAAAACCAATCTAATGCATATCCCTTTGTTTTCTTTTCTGGGTCAAATCTTTCATAAACAATGGCTCCCGCTTCTCTCGCAATGCGAGCAGTGTTATCATCACAGTTATCTGCAATCACATAAATATCCAATAATTCTTTTGGATAATCTTGCTTTTGCAAGCTTTCTACTAATTCCCTGATAACAGCCTCTTCGTTATGAGCAGGAATAATTGCCATAAAGCGATGATTTTTGTTAACCAATAATGGTTTATCTTTTAATTTGACTAATGAACAAATACTAATCGATAATTGATATAGCCAGAATATTGTAATTAACCATACTAATGCTTGTTGTATGATGTATAGATATTCCATGATATTCTCCTTTTATTTAGCTTGAACAATAATTGTCTTTTTGCATCGTTGTTCACGCCTTAGTTTATTTATTATCCTCATTTTTTGATTCTAAGTCTTTCATATTTAGATTAATGCGTCCTTGAGGGTCAATTTCAGAAACTTTTACTGTTACTTCGTCTCCTACGCTTAATACGTCTTCTACTTTTTCTACTCGTTTGCTAGAAATTTTTGAGATATGAAGTAATCCTTCTTTTCCAGCTCCAATTTCGACAAAAGCGCCAAATGGCATAATTCTTGTGACTGTTCCATCGTAGATTCCACCTACTTCAATATCTTTGGCAATGTCTAATATCATTTTCATCGCTTTTTTGCCGCTTTCAGTATCAGTTGAATATACGCAAACTTTTCCATCTTCTTCAATGTCAATTTTAACACCTGTTGCATCTATAATCTTATTAATCATTTTTCCACCAGGTCCGATGACATCTTTAATTTTATCGATACTAATTGTTTCTGTCAAGATTCTTGGAGCATATTTTGAAATTTCTAGCCTTGGCTCACTAATTACTGGTAACATGATATTATCTAAAATATAGTCTCTTGCGATTTTGGTTCTTTCAAAAGCTTCTTTAATAATATCATATGTTAGTCCATCAATTTTGATGTCTACTTGGATGGCAGTAATTCCATCTTTTGTTCCACCAACTTTAAAGTCCATGTCTCCAAAGAAATCTTCGATTCCTTGAATATCAGTTAGCATAATATATCTGCTTGGATCATTTTTATCAGTAATTAATCCTGTTGAAATACCAGCTACTGGCTTTTTAATTGGAACGCCTGCATCCATTAATGCTAAAGTGCTTCCACAAATACTTGCTTGTGAAGTAGAACCATTAGAAGAAAGTACCTCTGATACCACACGAATAGCATAAGGAAATTCTTCTTCTGAAGGAATGACAGGTACTAATGCTTTTTCGGCTAAGGCACCATGACCAATTTCTCTTCTTCCTGGACCTCTCGAAGGTCTTGCCTCTCCAACACTATAGGATGGAAAATTGTATTGGTGCATGTATCTTTTTGCTTCTTCTTCATCAAGTCCATCTAGTACTTGTTCTTCGCTTTTCATTCCTAATGTAACAACTGACATCACTTGCGTTTGTCCTCTTGTGAAAATAGCACTACCATGAACTCTTGGTAAAATACCTACTTCACAAGAAAGTGGACGGATTTCATCAATTTTTCTTCCGTCTGGGCGTTTATGTTCTTCTAAAATCATTTTTCTAACACATGCTTTTTCCAAATCATGAACACTGTCGCTAATCGACGTTTTCTTCTCTTCAGCTACTTCTTCTCCATATTTTTCTACAAAATATGCTGTAATATCCTCAGTAATTTTTTCAATGTTGCTATCCCTTACTGTTTTGTCAGTAGCCTGTACATCTTGGTACATTCTTTCTTGGAAGTTTGCTTCAATTTCTCTATATACTTCTGGATCTGTAGCAAAAGATTGATATTCAAATTTTGGTTTTCCAATTTCTGCTTTGATGTCTGAAATAAAGTTGCAAATTTTCTTAATTTCTTCATGAGCAGTTTTAATTGCTTCTAACATTGTATCATTTGGAATCTCGTCTGCTCCCGCTTCAATCATAGTGATTTTGTCTAATGTTCCTGCAACAGTTAGAGTTAATCTGCTTTTTTCTCTTTGCGCTAATGTTGGGTTAATGATAATTTGGTCATCCACATATCCTACATTAACTGCTGCTGTTGGTCCTCCAAATGGAATATCAGAAATTGAAAGTGCAGCAGATGCACCAATCATGGCACATACTTCTGGGCTATTGTCTGGCTCTACAGAAAGCACAGTTGCTACCACACAAGTATCATTTCTAAAATCTTTTGGGAATAATGGTCTTAATGGTCTATCGATTGCTCTTGATGTTAAAATTGCTTTATCTGCTGGTTTTCCTTCTCTTTTCACAAATCCGCCTGGGATTTTTCCTACAGCATATAATTTTTCTTCATAATCAACAGATAATGGAAAAAAGTCAACCCCTTCTTTTGGTTGTTTTGCTGCTGTAACGTTTACCATGACAACAGTTTCTCCATAGCGTACCATGACGCTACCATTGGCAAGTTCTGCAATTTTGCCAGTTTCAATGCTCAGTTTTCTTCCTGCTAATTCAGTTTCGTAAATTTTAAACATAAATTTTTCTCCTTCTTTTCAATACCTCTATTGACGTAACCTCTATGATAAATTATTGTTTGATAACTCATCATACAAGCTACATTTCAACGGAAAGTATTGTTTGTATTATTTTTTCTAATTTTTTGACATATTATGCATGTTAAACCTTGAAATTGGACGTTTAATATTCTAAACGTCCAACATCTAAGCAACAATTATATTATTATTTTGAAAAGTTCTTTAGGACTTTTCAAAATAACAAGGTTAATTTACCTTGGTTCGCCCGTGCGAAGCACGTGGCATTGGTTGCTCGAAAGCTTTGCTTTCGCTAAGCAACAATTATCTTACTTTCTTAATCCTAATTTTTCAACGATGTCTCTATATCTTTGGATATCTTTTTTAGCTAAGTAGTTTAATAGGCTTCTTCTTGAACCTACCATTTTTAATAGTCCACGTCTTGAATGGTTATCCTTTGTGTGAACTTTTAAATGGGCTGTTAATTCATTAATTCTTTCTGTTAAAAGAGCAATTTGAACTTCTGGTGAACCAGTATCTTTCTCGTCTCTTCTATAAGTTTCAATGATTTCTTGTTTTCTTTCTTTTGTCATATTTACACCTCCTATAATTTAATATGACTTCAACTGAGTTACAGTGGTGTTTTCATTCCGTAACCAAGTAAAAGGTAAATTTTTCTAACCTATAATATTGTAACATAGTTCTTTTAAAAAAGCAAGTATATTGAAAAAAGAAATGTTCCTAAGAGCATTTCTTTTCATTTACATTTATTATTCTGCTGATTCTGTATCTACTTCAGCATCTGGAGCTTCATAAGCTTCTAGGATAGCTGCTTGAATTTTTTCTCTAGTATCAGCATTGATTGGATGAGCTATATCCTTGAATTCTCCGTTTGGAGTTTTTCTGCTTGGCATAGCAATAAATAATCCATTTTGACTTTCGATAACTTTGATGTCATGAACAACAAATTCATTATCGAATGTTACAGAAGCAACAGCTTTCATTCTGTTTTCTGAATTTACTTTTCTTAAACGTACATCTGTAATTTGCATTTGAGCACCTCTTTCTAAAGTTATTTTTGTACATTTTGTTTATCATTATGTACATTTATACTATTCGCCAAAACTTTCTTTTTTCCTTCTTTATTTTACAAAAATTATGAAAAAGTTTAAAATTTATTCCCCTCATTGAACACTTGCTCTATGACAGAAAAATAATATAAAACCTTTTTCATTTATTATAAAAAAGTCGTCCTCTGTTACCCTTTCTTATAAAAAAACATATAATAATATTGAAAAATGATATGAAAAAGTATATAATGTGGAATAATAATAACATAAACATGAGAAAGGGTGTATTTTTGTGGCTAACATAGAAGAATTAAAACAATATAAACATATACATATGATAGGAATTGGTGGAGTAAGCATGAGTGGAATTGCAGAGATTCTACATTTTTGGGGATTTCATGTAACTGGCTCTGATTCCACTGAATCTGAAACGACAAATCGACTTATCAAAAACGGTATTTCTGTTACCATTGGTCATGATTTAGAAAACTTAGCAAAAGCAGATGCTGTCGTATATAGTGCTGCTATTCGAAAAGATGATGTTGAACTTGTTCGCGCTCATGAGCTTGGAATTCCTGCCATTGAAAGAGGAACATTTTTAGGAAAAATTACAAAAGCTTTTCGCAATAGTATTTGCGTTTCTGGAACTCATGGAAAAACTACCACTACTTCTATGATCTCTATGTGCTTTTTAGAGGCTCATAAAGACCCTTCTATTCAAGTGGGTGCTTATTTAAATGGCATTCATGGAAATTACCGAGTTGGCAGTAGTGAATATTTTATTATCGAAGCCTGTGAATATGTTGAAAGCTATTTAAAGCTATTTCCTAAAACTGAAGTCATTTTAAATATTGATAATGACCATTTAGACTATTTTGGAACCTTAGAAAATATTGTAGCTTCTTTTGGCAAATATATTGGTCTTCTTCCTGAGGATGGACTACTTGTAATTAATTTAGATGATGAGCATTGTAAGCAAATTGCTCCAAATGCTACTTGCAAAACAGTAACATTTGGTATGGAAAATGATTCTGCCAACTTCTTAGCGCGTAATGTCACTTTTGATAAAAATGGATTTGCTACTTTTGATGTTTATTATAATAATACTTTTTATAAAACGATTTCTCTTTCTGTCCCTGGCATGCACAATGTGATGAATGCTTTGGCTTGTATTGCTGTATGCCATGAATACGGAATTGAAAAAGAAGATATGAAAGTAGCTTTACAAAAATATACTGGTGCACATAGAAGATTTGAATATGTTGGCTCTTTTAATAAAGGAGTTAGTGTGTACGATGACTATGGTCATCACCCTACCGAAATTTTAGCGACCGGAAAGGCTTTAAAGCAAAAAACTTACCGTCAAAGTTGGGTTGTTTTTCAACCTCATACGTATAGCAGGACTAAAGAATTGCTAGACGATTTTGCTAAAGCACTTCTAAATTTTGATAATGTGATTATTACTGATATTTATGCAGCAAGAGAAGATAACATTTATGGAATTTCATCGCAAGATTTGGTAAATAAAGTGCAATCTCTCGGAAAAAAAGCTTTATATATTTCTGATTTTGGTGAAATTGTGAAATATTTAAAAGAACGTACCATTGAAAATGATATTGTGCTTACCTTAGGTGCTGGCACTGTTACTAACATTGGACCAATGTTAGTTGATAAGACCGAATAATAGGAGTTGAAAAACATTGAAACTAACACAAGATGGAGAAGTATTAGCAGAAAATAAAGTATTAATTTTATACATCTTAAATAAAATGAAAAAGCCAATTAGCAATGATAATTTATTGAAGTTAGTTTTGTCTGTGATGGATATGAACTACTTTTATTTCCAGCAGTTTTTATTAGATTTGATAGACAATCAATATATTGTTACCTTTTTAGAAGACAATAAAAATGTTTATCAGATTACCGACTTAGGAAAAGAAACTCTAAAATTAACAAGTGATATGTTACCTGGTATTATGAAATTAAAAGTAGATACAAATTTTAAAGAAGAATTAAAAGCTTCAAAGGAAGAAAATTCTATTTCTGCTGAGTTTATTGCAAAAGGCGAAAATGATTATACTGTTACTTGTAAGATTAATGAAGATAATACCACTATTTTCGAGGTAAAAGTGTTTGCCGGCTCTCGTGAAGAGGCAAAAAGAATCGTAGATAATTGGAAAGAAAATGCATATCGCATTTATCCGGAGATTTTGAATTCACTGAATAATTAACCTTCTTTTTGGGACACCTTCCAAAAGAAGGTTAATTCATTAACAGCAACCTTCTTTTGGAAGGTGTCCCCAAAAGAAGGTTCTTCCATTTTAATCTTCTATTATATTTTTAATTTCATCTATGACGGAGTCAATTGACACATTTTTAATAGTAGTTTCATTTCTTCTTTTCAATTCCACTTCGTTTTCTTCTACTTTTTTTCCAACTGTAATTCTAATTGGAATTCCAATTAAGTCCATGTCTTTAAATTTAACCCCTGGTCTTTCCCCTCTATCATCCAATATAGTATCTATTCCCATGGTGTTTAATATAGTATACAAATTAGTAGCAACTTGTTTTTGTTTTTCGTCTTTTGGGTTAATTAATACAATACTTACTTTGTATGGTGCAATGCTAATTGGCCATATAATTCCGTTTTCATCATGGTTTTGTTCGACAACCGCAGCAATAATTCTTTCTACTCCCATTCCATAGCATCCCATTACGACTGGCTTAAGCTCATTATTTTCATCCAAATAATTTAAGCCTAAACTTTCTGAATATTTGGTTCCGAGTTTAAAAGTATTTCCTACTTCTATTCCCCTTTTGAAAACTAAATGTCCCCCACATTTTGGACATTCGTCCCCTTCTTTCACATTTTTGATGTCTGCTACCATCTTTGCTTCAAAGTCTTCTACATTTACATTTTTATAGTGATAGTCTGTGTCATTGGCGCCAACAATAAAGTTACTCATAAATTGTATGCTACTATCCATGATGATAGGAATTTCCAATCCAATTGGCCCTGCAAAACCCACATTGGCATGGGTTATTTTTATCACATCTTCTGCTTCTGCCAAACTAATTTCTTGAGCCTTTAGGAGTTTGGCAATTTTTGTCTCGTTCACTTCCCTATCTCCTGGAACTAAACATGCATAAAAATCGTTGTCAATTTTGTAGATTAATGTCTTTACAAACTTACTAGCAGGTTCCCCTAAAAATTCACTTATTTCTTCTATTGTTCCCGCATTAGGAGTATGTACTTTTTCTATGTCTCGTTTTTCTTCTTTCTCTAATTCTTTATCAACACATTTGCTTACTTCAATATTAGAAGAATAATCGCAATGATCGCATAGAACAAGAATGTCCTCACCAATATCTGTAACCGCTTGAAACTCTTCAGAAAGCAATCCTCCCATTACTCCTGTATCAGCTCTTACCACTACATAATTTAATCCTACTTTTTGTAGTATTTTATGGTATGCTTCAAATTGCTTTTGATAGGATTTATTTGATTCTTCTTGATTGATGTCAAAGCTATAGGCATCCTTCATCGTAAATTCTCTTGTTCTAATAAGCCCAAGTCTTGGTCTTACTTCGTCTCGATACTTATTTCCTACTTGATATAGTGTATATGGAAAGTCTTTGTATGAATGAGATTTCATTGTTGAAGCTAATACAAAGAATTCCTCATGTGTTGGGCCCAATACATATGGTCTGTTATATCTATCATTTAATTTAAAAATAGATGGTCCGAAGGCATCATATCTTCCTGATTTTTGAAACATTTCAATGGGAAGTAACAGTGGCATTGTTACCTCTGTTGCTCCCGCCTCGTTCATATATTGTCTAATAATACTTTTTACATTTTCTGCTACTTTTTGTCCCAATGGCATTTTCATATAAATACCATTTCCTACTTTTTTAAACATACCACTCTTCACAAGTAAATTTCCGCTAACCGATTCTTCATCTTTTAAATCTTCTCTTAAGGTATAAAAAAATTTTTCACTTAATTTCATTGATTTTCATTCCTTTCCTTTTGGTCCATATTCATTTTTTCTTCTTTACTTGTTTCCCTGTCGGGCATTGGAGCCTCGCGTTCAGAAATTTCTTCTTGCTTTACATTTTCCTCGATAATTTCATCAATGACAATTTGTTGGTTTTCATCTAGTTTATATCTTGGTAGATCTGGAAGTTCGTTCAAATTAGTAAATCCAAACATTCTTAAAAATTCTGAAGTCACTCCATAAGTTCCTGGTCTTCCTGGTGCATCTAATTTTCCCGTTTCCTCAATTAAATTATAGTCTAAAAGTTTGTAAATAGTTCCATCAGAATTAACACCACGAATTGCTTCAATTTCTGCCCTTGTAATACGTGGGTTATAGGCAATAATCGCTAAAGTTTCTAAAGCCGCTTGTGATAAGTTTGGTTTATTTCTTTTATCAAAAATAGAACAAATTACTTCATAATATTCTTTTTTGGTTCCTAATTGATAGGCATCACCCACATTAATTACTTGAATACCACGGTCTTCTTTTTTTGCATCTTGTTGCATACTGTTAACCGCTTCAATAATTTCATCAGAACTGAGCTCTAATGCAGACATTAATTCACTTATTTTTACTTCTCTTCCTGCTGTAAAAAGAATTGCTTCAATTGCTGCTTTGGTTTGATTAATTTTCATATTTTTCATTCCTTTCGTTGCACCATATTAGTGCAACTTTCTTTTCCTATTATCCCACGCATTTTGCTTTGTGTCAAGAAATTTTTCCATTGACATTCTATTTTTCGTATGCTAAGATTAAGTTAGTGTTAAATTAATTTGTATTAACCATAATTTGTGTTAAACTTATCAATATTTGTAGGAAGGATGGCTTGTGAATCATGGATGATGAGAAAGAAGAGAAAAAAGAAATTGAGGTAGTAACCGGAGATGGAGAACTTACCATTTCTCCTGTTTATGAGCACATAGAGGTAGAAAAACCTAAGCCAAAAGAACAAAGAGAAATCATTGTGCCAGAAGTAAAAAACGAAAAGAAATGAGCTCCTCAGAAATTTGAAAAATCTAAAAACTCTAAATAGCAAGATAGTGCCCAATCACAATCTTGCTATTTTTTGTATATTGTATTTATAGAGAATGAACATGTGTCCTTAGATAGGAACTTTGTTCCAGTCTCAAGCGTCTCTAATGCGACAAATTGGTTTCTGATAATATTGGAAATTTAAATTTCATACTATTCTCTGAAAGAATTTCTTCTTCCGTATGGTCTTTGAAAAAATCTTGTGAACCTTTTAGAAAATAGCGGTAGCGATAGGTGTCTGTTAAAGCGCCTCCTCCGGTAATCACAGGGTCATCCCAGGTAACATCAACAGCATACCATTGATTATTTAATTGCACATAATTCCACGCATGATTTTCTGTAGCATTTGCTTGATTTGTTGCTGTTCCCGATACTAATACACAAGGAATTTCAACAGCATCCAATAAATATTTAAAACTTCTTGCATAACCTTCACATACACCCTTCGCTTCTCTTAATGGTCCATAAATGGTATATTTATTTTTACCAACTGTACTATCATCATAAGAAAGCTGTGCTACCAGCCAATTATGAATTTTTTTAATTTTTGTTACTTCATTATCTTGTGCAGTCAATGTAACAATTTGATCTCTTACATTTTCAATTGCTAATCTTTCTTGTTCTATTTGTTCTGTCGTTTGAAAGGGAGTTTGAAAATAGTTTGTGTTATTTCCCGCCCCTAGTGAGACATGATATGTTGTAATTTCACCCAGTGTGGTAGCCTTTGTAATAAGTGTTATTTTCGATACATCAATATAAAATAATTCTACATTATCATAAGAAAATGCATTCCATGCAGATTGAAATGCCTCATTCAAAACTTTCTCCCCATTTTCAGTATGCAACAATGTATTAAATTTTGTACCGTAATCAATTTTGTGAGCTCCCGAAATCAATTTTTCTTTGTTTTCTTTTAATCCATCATAAATAATTTTAGCATATTCATTGAGTTGACGATAGTAATAATAGGTAGCAATTGTTTCACTATTTTTCTGCCCTGTTGGTTCTGTAATCTCTCCAAAATTCGGTTCTATCAAAACGGTCTGTTCATTCGTTTGCTCACTGCCCCCTTGTTGTTCATTTGCCTGTTGTGTATTAGTTTGCCCTTGATTTTGAGAAATTTCAACATTGATTATTTCATTGAGTTGTGCAGCTGGAAGACTATTTTGATTAGTCTGTTCGTTCACTATCCAATAGCCAGCCAAGACACCTAATCCAATTCCCACTATGCTAATCAATATAATCACAATAGTTATTAAATTTTCATTTTTGCCGTTCATATTGTTGCCTCCTTTTCTCATTGTCGGAAAAGGGACAGTCCCAAAACCGACAAAATGTCGAACTAACGAACGTCCCTAATTGGACATTTTCATTTGCTTTAGCATAATATCTGCAAAAACTCCATAGCCCATGGTAGGGTCACCTACTAATACATGCGTAACGGCCCCTACAAATTTGTCATTTTGAATGATTGGTGCTCCACTCATTCCTTGAATAATTCCCCCTGTTTTTTGAAGTAGTTTTTCGTCGGTAATTTTAATGAGCATACTTTTATTGTCATGGTCGTTATTCAAAAATACTTTTTGTATTTCTATTTCATATTCTTCTGTTTTTCCATTTGCTAGCTCGCAAAGGATGGTCGCCTTTCCCTGTTTAATTTCATTGCGAAAGGCAACCTCCATCTCACTTTTTGCTGCAATTGGTAAATTTCTTGTTGTGTCTGTTAATTTTCCAAATACACCAAAAGCTGTATTTTTCGAAATGGTTCCAATGGTATATCCAGATTCAATGGTTCCTCTAATTTCCCCGTGGTTTTCCCTTTTCACCCTTGGTAATGGATAAAATATTGGTTGTAACAAGTTCCCCATTTGCTATTTTAATGAGTCTAGAAGTATCTACATCTAAAATGCCATGTCCCAATGTTGCAAACATTCCAGAAGAGGGTTCATAAAAAGTAAGTGTTCCCACTCCCGCTGCTGCATCTCTTACCCAAAGTCCAATTTTGTATTCATTGCTTGCAGTTTTTACGGGTGTAATAGAAGTCGTCATGGTTTCTTCTTCACGAACATACGTAATGTTAATTTCATTTCCTTTACTGTGTTTCACTTCTTGCATTAGCTCTTGTGTATTGGAAATGGTGTTTTGATTCATTTTAATAATTCTGTCTCCCTCTTGAATTCCCGTATTTTCATATGGTTTTTGTCCTTCAATTTCGGACATGCCTACTACTAACACTCCGTCCGTGTATAATTTCATTCCAATAGCCTTTCCAATTGGAATGACAGTTGTTTTTGGCAAAATACTGACTTGAAGATTTTTTAAAGTAATCAAATCCAAAAGGCTTACCGTATAATCAATCTTCCCAGTTTGCTGAACAGTTTTCCCAATGTTACTTGATGTTTGCATACTTCCTTCTGCTCGTTTTACTGAAATTCCTGCCATAGTAGGAATGTTTAGTCTCTCACCCTGCATCATAATGTAACTACTGGGAAGATAAGTAATATAGCAAACATATATAAATAAAATGAATAATAATATAATAATAATTAATTTTTTTAAAATTTTCATATGATTCTCCTTGTTATTAGAATAACCATATTTCAAAATTTTAAACAAATTTACCTTTCAATGTATGCAAATATTTTTGCTGCTATTTAACAATTTTTATTTTTTTACATTGATTTACTACAATCACTGTTATGCAAATTGCCATAATTGTAAAATAAATAATTTTTGCTGTTAAAGTTCCCATAAATGGAGTGTTTGCATACAAACCTTCTAGAAGAAACATTCTTATTACAATATAAAATAGTACGGCAATACTAATTCTTGTAAAATCATTCGCCATTCTATTTTTCAAAAGATGCAATAATCCAAAGCCGACCCACCATGTAATTGCTTCGTATATTGTAACTGGATGTAAATGATATTCTTCCAATTGTGGATAGGAAATTGCCCAAGGTAAATTAGTCGGTTTTCCTAAACAGCATCCCACTATGGAACATACAATTTTACCACATCCTCCTGCTAAAAACATTCCTTCTATCACAGTATTATAAATTATTTTTTTATCTTGTGGATATATTTTACATAATAGGAGAATTCCTAGCACTCCTCCGATAAGCCCTCCCGATATTTTTAGTCCAGCTAATTTTAGCGTAAACAAAGCATCAATTTGATATACACCTGTTAAAAATAAGTTCAAATTATTCAGTACCCAAAATATTCTGGCAAATATAGTAATGCTAACTATCATAGTTAACACAGTAACTATGATAGTTGTTACTTTACATTTTTTTCGCATTTGGAACACAATGTATGCAATTAAAGCTACATATGTTATAAGTTGTAATTTTTCATAATCCATGACTTTTACCCCTTAAGTAAGCTTTTATTGGTAACTGTATGATTAATAAACAGAAAAATTCCATTGAGTGTCTCCGCAAGAAACTACCTGCGTAGTTGCCTGAATATTAATTGTTTGAGACACATTAGAGCCATCTGTTGCTTTAGCAGTAATGCTAACTTTACCCGTCTTATGGAAAGTTACCTCTCCCTTGTTGTTGACAGAAGCAATCGTTGTGTCTGAGCTTGACCAAGTTAATGTCTTGTTTCCAGCATTAGATGGATTAATTGTTGCTCCTACTTTGGTGGTACCCTTATTTTTTTTCTGGAGTATTTCTAACGATAATGAAATGCTGGTTACCTTTTGCTTTTCTACATTCACAGTACATGTGGCTGATGCCCCACTTCCATCATTGGCTGTTGCTGTAATAGTTGCAGTTCCTTCTTTTTTTGCTGTAACTAATCCGTTACTATCCACAGTAGCAATACCTGAATCACTGGTACTCCAAGTTACATCCGAATCGTTGGTCACTGTTGCAAATAGAGTATCTGTTCCGTTGACAGGTAAACTCAAACTTGTTTTATTAAGAGTAACACTGGTTGGCGGTGTTTCTGTAACGTTACATCTTATGGTTTGTTTCGTTCCATCTTGCGTTGTTGCAGTAATTGTAACTGTTCCCACTGCCTTTGCTGTGACTACTCCATAACTGTCTACTGTGACAATGTTTGAATTACTACTACTCCAAGTTACAATATTAGGATTATTCGTACTCCAGATGATATTTTTAGTAAAGGAGCCCGTAATTTCAACTCTTGCATATACATTACTTGTTTCTCCTATCCATAAATCTAGTGTTGATGGAATAATACGAATATCATTTACAACATTGTCATGAGTTGGATTACTGTTCTCTCCAGGAACCGTATTGCCACCACCATCATCATTGGATGAATTATTATTTTGACTACGGGTATTTTCTTCCTCTAAAACAACATTCATTGCATCCATATTGGCTTGATATAAATCATAACGTTCTCTGAATAACGCTTTCATATAAGCTTCACGAATTGTTTGAAGTCTGGTATTAGTGGATGCATCGTAGATAACCTGATCTTTCCACTTATTATTTTTTCCTATAATTTCTCCTTTTATAATTTGATCTGTTGCGTAAGTTTCATCTGCATTCACAATACAATGATAGCAGCCTGTAATATATATTTTCGTTTTGGTTGTTTTTGTGTACGTGCCTCTCATTTGTGGATAAAAGTAGTGGTAATCTCCTTCTGCAATTCTTAATGTCTGTCTAATAAAACTTAAATTAGAATATGCCGCATTTTGTATTTTTAAGTCTGCTGTTTCCATAAGATAAGTGCACCCTGGTAGATGATATTCTCTTTCTCCCGTTGATGTATTATTTGTAATAATATAAATGTTATTTTGATTGATTACTTCTTCATTGCTATTATTAGTCACTACACAATAGTCATTATAATATTTATGTCCAATTGGAATTCCTTGCATAAAAGAAATCATACAAATTTCATGTGTAATCTTTTCCCAATCTAATTCACTTAATACAGGAAGAGAATATGCATAATTGTTTCCTGAATACATAGTATAATTGGCAATAGCTGCTACTAAATTACTTGTAATGGAATAACGAATAACTGCAATTCTATTTTCATTAAAAATGGAACCAGAAATGAGAGGATCATTATTATCTAATGTAGGATTAAAAATGGGTTTTTTACCGGTATCTACCGTAAATCCTATTTGTGTTCCATCATCTTTAACTCCACTTGTAATTGGAGTTCCATCCTTGGTTACGGCATTTTTTTGAGTAATATCACCTATTTTTTGAGTAACATATTCACTGAATTTCTTGGCAGAATGTAAATATTCTAAACTGCTAGTACTATGAAGGTGTCCATCCCATAATCTAGCACTTGCATAACTATTAGTTGTTGCATCATTAATATCGGTAATGGAATAATTGTCATACCAAAAAAATTTGTTATTTGTTGTATGATAGTATACTTTTTTGCCATGATACACTAAATATTCAAAATCATCTTCATTGACCTCTCTGTCTGCATCTAAATAAGCAATGTGCTCCGTTAAAATCTCTGGAGTAATCGTAACACCAGAATATTCTATTTTCCAATTTTTAAGATTATTGCTATCATAATTATCTGCTGTTATATCCTGATAATCAATGAGATATCCAGAAATTGTTTCATAGCCAGAACCCAAATTTCCATAAATAGTAATAGCATTGTCTAGAGTATAATTAACTACAAAATCCCTTGTACCCTTTTTGTACCTACAAGAATAATAAATATATGGCTTCGTTCCATAAGTAGTTGTAGCGTTGTCAATATTGACTTTTCCCTGGTCTTTTGCTGAATACACATTATCATATTTATTATGAATATAATACCCATCATACAAAGTAAATACTAATGCTGGAATATAGGACTGCTTCATATCTTCTCTGCTTAAAGTCTCATTAGTAGCAATTGAATTGTAAAAGGTATTAACAGCCGCATCGATATCTCTCATTTTAGAGTCGCTAACTGTAGAATAACGATTGTTGACAGTATTTATTTGAAATGCTCTTATTGCATCATAAGTTGCATTATATAATTTTGTATTATAATCTGTTTGCAAATTTATGGTTTTGATTTGTGTTTGAATATGATAAGAAAGTACCATTGAAATTGGCAAAATAATGACAATAAAAATAACTGCTAGATACTGAATTTTCATGATATGTCCTTTCTCTTTTCGGAATAGTGTTTTTACTTGATAATTTTTCTTTAGTATAAAAAAAGGAGTGGATTACATTGCCACCCCTACTACTTATTTTATACTTGATTGTAGGGATAAAATTTATCCCAGACAATAATGGTTTAAACTATTTACTTCCATTTACCATAACAACGCCACCTTGTTTTGCTGCAATTTGGTAAGAATCACTTCCTGTTAATTGATAAAAGAAATTTCTTAAATTTTCTGCAATTGTTTTATTGGTATTCTTTATAGTAACATAAAACATATCGCCTTCTTTTAATTTTATTCTTCCACTCTTATTAAGTTTTGCTTCAATTTGACTGGTATATTCCGTATAATATAAGTTTTCTCCTATTTTTGTCATTTCCGCTTGTGTTACTTTTACTCCTGGATTTTCATCCAATTGCATAATTTGCAACTCCACGTCAAATGAATTTCCTGTTGAAGTTAATGTTTGAAGATATTTGTTATAATCTTCCAAAGTCAATTTTCCTGTTGTACGAACATTATCCACAAACTCAGCAGTAGCCGTTTGCGCTACTAACTGTGAAACATCATCTGTTCTCTCAGCTAATGACATTAATGGAAAAACAAACATTAAAACTGCCGCTAGTGCAATTGCAATCACTGTAATTAATGTATCTCCCATAGTTTTCTCCCTTCTCTGTTATGCAAAATTTAATGGTTATGGTTGTAATTGATAAATAATAATTCTCTTTTTTCTGGTCTTTTGTGAACTACTATTAGAATTTTCTGTTGTTCCATCAATACTATAGGTATATTCCCCTAACAGCTCCCTGAATTGTTTTCCTTTATATTTGGCAATAAAGCCTCTCGATGTACTAGTTGGGTTTTTGCTATAATCATATCCTTTTTTTCCATTGCTATCAGTGCCCCCGCTAGGATAAGCAAAATATCCTCCTTGTAAAAATGCATCCAAATTAATTTTAAAGTCAAGCTGTTTTCCTGTCCATGGCTCATGACGAAGTGTTTCTTCCTCAACATCAAAGCTACAAACTGCTTCTGTATCTCTGCCCGAAGAATAATATTTACCGATTACTCCTGTTGTGGAACTTCCTCCGCTTCCCCATAAGGTTCTATCAGTTTGGCTGTTGTATAAAGGTAATGGTTTTCCTTGCTCGTCTAAAAATAATACAGTATAATTTTCTCTATAATATTTATATAAAGAAGGAATTACCGTTTCTAAACCAACAATTCTATGTTTGTCTTCATTTTGGTTATAAACTTCATAGCGATAATAACTAGTTTTATCGCTATGAGCTAAAACTATTTGTGATACGCTATTGACTCTTCCAATCATTATAATAATAAGAGTCAAGGCGATGATAAATACGAAAACGGCAAATGCCATTTTTAAGGCTTGTACTGCATTCTCCATATCTTGTCACCTTATGTATTATTTTTTGAGTGCAAATCCAACGCAAACAATGTAACCTGTATTTTTGTCATATCCAAAAGTTACAGTATACTGTTTACCCTCTAGAACACCATTTCTCAATTTCGTAATAGCTGCATTATAATCTGCTTTGTTTTTAAAAGATGCAGCATTTGCTCCATTATCAGTAACTGAAGTAGCAGCCTTCTTTTGTGCATTAATTAATTCGGAATAATCTGCTGCTGCATTATTGTGTTGAATAACAGTGCTTAACAATTGTTTTACATTTGCTCCACTTTGTACACCTTCATATTGTAAAAACACACTGTTATAAGTTTGTGCTTTTTGTTCATCAAGACCTGTGTTACTAATAACACCTGCTGCCTGTCTGTAAATAGTCATTCCTAATCCAATAATTAAAATTGATAATAATATAGCTCCTGCTATAATTAATGCTTTTGATGCATTCTCCATAAAAATTTCCTCCTTTGACTTTTGTTTTTTATTTATTAGAGATTCCTCTAATAGTAAAATCATATTTTATAATTGCTGAAATGTTAAGCTTTTTACTTTGCCTGTTTTAGAATGATATTCAATATTCGTGCATTTAAACTGTGCTGTTGCAAAGTACTTGATAAAACTTTCTGTTGTCTTTTCAGCAATGTCCTCCATTAAAATTGTTCTCTTATCTTCTAAGAATTGAATGTATATTTTAATAGAGTTTTCTTCATTTTCTTGATAATAACCTGCTTGTTTTTGAATTGCATTTTTTTCATTACTATCAATTGTTTTGTTGATAATACTAATCAGATCGGTTCCTAAAATTTGCTTTTGTATATAACTTTCATAAAATTGATTGTTCTTTTTTATCATCAATTGTTGTTTATGATAATTATAAACATACATTCCAACAGTTAACGACAAAATTAACAAAGCTACTAACAAAATAAGAAATTGCTTTTTCATTGCTAATCTTCCTTAATTATATCATTTTCATTATAAAAATGCAATCATTTTTGACATTTTTCTGCAGTAATTTTTTCCATTTTTGTCCTATTTTTTTTCTTGAAATAAAATGTAATTTACCCTTTTTGTTGTAGGACTAATATTTACTTCTTTGCAAATATACTCTTTGCTGGCATGCTCTTTTAAAAATTGAATTTGTTTGTTTTGAGTCCATTTTTCAAGATTTTTTCCTTCACCAGTAAGAGCTACTTGAATATAAAGCGTATTGTTGCGATATTGTGTCTCTGCTAATAAAGCATATTTTGTATTATTTTGATTTGCCAAATTTGCCACTGTAATAATGTCATGTGCATTGCAAATAATTGTTCCACCTCTGGTTTGTTCATTTCCCGCTACATCGATATATGCACTTTGTACTTCACCATAATATTTTAAAAATTGTGTATTAAATTGTGCGATTTGTGCATCAGACATCTTTTCATAATTTTCTCTGCTGTACTGCCCATATATACTAAATAAATAAGCGGCAATGCCAAGAATCATCACTCCCACCAATACACCTGCTGCCATTAATAAGGCTCTTGATGCATTTTCCATATGAGCCTCCTTCTCCCAGTTTTATTTTTCCGAAAATATCATCGCCGTAATTCTGCCATTTGATTTGTCATATGTTACTTTGGGCGCATTTTTGAAATATTTGTTTTTAAATTCTGTCAGCTCTGATTTTAAAGTTGTATACTCAAGGGCCTTTTGGCTAATACGCGTTATTTGACTATCTGTTAAGCTACCTACATGTTCTTTAACAAAATTATTAAATTCATTTTCCCTCATTCCGGCAAAATCTGCCGCAGTTTTTCCTGTATTAAAAAGCTGTGCTGTTCTGCCCTCATTAACTTTTCTTTCCAAAGCTTCATATTGTTGTACTAACGTTTTTGCATTATAAGTGTTTTGAGTAAAATAACTAGCTCCCGCAATCAAATTGATTTTGACTGTTAATTTGATTGGTTTATATCCTTTTAAATCCGATTGTCTTTGATTATAGTCATCAATTAAATTAGCTAATGATACAACTTCACTCCCATAAATTCCTGTTCGGTTGAAGACTTCTATTTTTTGATTGTATTCTGCCAATTTTACTGTATCTGTCGCCCTTGCTTCTTCTGCTTTCAAATTACTCAATGATTGAAACATAAACACTAATGCAGCAATTACCAAAAGAGCAATCAAAACAGATCCCGCCATGATTATAGCCTTTGATGCATTTTCCATTTTGTACCTCCTTTTAGCCTGTGGTCATCATGTTAAATGATGAAGACATACTTAACATTCCTACAATAACCATTGGTGCAATCAAATAACCTACAAATAAAACTACCATTGGAGCAAAACCAATTACTTTACCAATCATGCCTTTTCTTGTAATCAAACGATCATTAGACTCTTTTCTTTTTGCCTGATAATAGTCTCTTTCAGTGTCTAACTCATCGAAAGCATCTGGAATTGGAATTTTTTCTACTGCTGCCTGCAAACTTTCTATAATTCTAATGAAAGGTTGGTAAGTTACTTCTTCTCTCATTTGATCTAGTGCCTCCCAAGCACCACTCTCATAGTTATTCACACATTTGCTAATTGGCTCTTTGAAAATATTAGCATATCTTTCAAGCCATTCTAGAATAATTTCTACGTTTACCCTTTCAATTTTCATTAACATGAGGATAATCGTATTAAATTGCATTACTTCATCTTCCATTTCCATTTGCCTCATTTTAGCTTGGAATGTTAGCATCCAAATTGGTGCCATGTAAGCAATTACAGAAAATACCATTGCCAGTAAAACTTCAAACCATTGTATCTTTTCTGTATTGACTGTCTTAATTTTTCCTGCAATTCTTTTTGCTGCAGCCTCTATTTCTTTATCTTGACTGGTTAGATAGTCTTGGTTAACCTTTCCACTTCTCATAACTTTTTGTAGTTCTTCTACGGTAACATTGGTTTTTCCTTTATAATAGCGAATATACGCATTGTCCGATTCAGTCAATTGCATTGAATTCTTTTTGTCTTTTTCTGCCATTTCTCCAATAATATTATAGGTATTAGTTGGATCCTTATACACATTATTAACCGTAATTTGATGCAATTGTCCAATTAAAAATATTGATGCTACAAAGGTAACAATGCACAGAATAATTCTATTAATATAAATCCATTCCACTTTATCTTTTGAAGCAGCATCTTTCATTTTAATATTTAATTTTCTGTGTTCTTTGGTTCCTTGTCTCGGAATAAATAGGTCAACAACTTTTTTAATAAAAGGAACCTTGTATAATTTAGCTTGCCATGGATTTTCAGTATTTTTGGTATTCATATTAGTAGAGCCATTATCTTTTAGTCTTCTTGTTAAAATGTAACATACAAAAGTTAAAATTAAAATTAAAATTTGAACAATCATACCATTTTTGCCATTATAAAAACTCTCTGTAAAGCTAAATTGTCTCATTGCCCAGTTTTTGATTGGCTCTAATGCAAGAATTGGTACAATTGAAATCACTGACAAACTTTGGAAAGTATAGTCTAATTTATCTCTTTTTAAAATTTCTAGTTGCATTTCTTGTGTAATATTATTTAAGTTTTTTAAATATAAGGATGAATTATCAACTTTTCTGTCACCAAATTCTTTTGTCAAGTACGAAATTCCTGCGAATTCTTTTAAGTAACTATTTGGAGCAATATCATAATACTTTTCTAGTTCTGATTCTGGATCATTGGAAATTAGTACTTCGTAGATTTTTTCTGCTTGCCTTGCCATTTCAGGCTTATCGTCATCTTGTGCTACCTGATAAATTGCTTCCTCTACCATATTAAATTCATGATAGGCATGTCGAATTTCAGAGAAAAATTCAATTTGCTCTTTTAGCAATTTGTTATCAATTTTGTCAACCATGCCATCCATGAAAGTATCGACCATAAATAGTTCAAAAAGTAATATAATGCACATTAATAAAGGGTTATTATGAGTCACTAAAATAATAAGAATCGTAAGTGGTATGATAACGAGAAGTGTATTAGTTAAAATCTTGGCTGCCTGCTTTCTTGTTAAATATTCATCATCTACGTTAATAATTGCTAATCTTCTTCTTAATTTCAATAAATATCTTTTTAAAAACGGCGTTTTTAAATATCTTACATATAATTTTTGATAGCGGACCTCTGAAGAGTTGTTTTTCTCCTTTGTTCCCTCTCTTAATTGCTGAATTTGCTTTATCTCTGAGCTATTCATTCTTCTGCGAAGTATTAAATAAACAATTACAATAATGGCAAATAATGCTCCTATCCCAATGATTAAGTATTTCAACATCTCAGTAGACATATTTTCTGTTTGTCACCTCCCCTTTAGGATTTTTCTTTTGTTCTTATACATTCTGTGCCTTTGGTTTTCTGCCTCTTTTTTTCTTTACTGGTTCTTCTACCGCCTGACTTGAAGTAGAAGCAGTTTTTTCATCCTCCCAGCTAGGTAATGTGATGCCCCAATTTCTTTGTAAAAAATCGTTAAAGCCCTCGATATCAGCATCATCCATATTATTTCGCATTTCGCGAATATTGTGCTCTGAAATTGGATTGGTCAATACATAAGTACCATCATGGTATTCTAAAATATTTCTATATTGATATAATTCACGGTTAGTGGTTTTTGTAAAGTAGTAAGTAGCATTGTCCATGAATTTTTCAATTTTTCCTTCTAGTGTTTTTTCCTTTCGATGGTCAAAAGTATATTCATTTTTGTCTTCCACTGGAATACATTCTGTTACTCTTTCAATATATCTGTTTCCCCTAAAGTCTTTGACAAGATGAATATCAAAATTCAAAACTTGCACAACTTGCTCTTCAGCCGTTTTTTCATCTTTGAACACACCTGCACGAAGCATAGAATTACGAAGTGCCGTTACTAAGTCAGGAAATGTTTTAGCATGGTGAGTAAATAAAGTAAATTTAGAAGCAACCTGTGCAGATTGAATCATCCAAGATGCTACTGGGTCAGTCGCAACCTCACCGATGATATTAACGGAACCATCGGTCTTTTTCTGAACGTCCAAGCACTCCTGTCCAGAAACAGTTTCTGTTTCTCTCATAGATAAGATATTTCTTGTTGGATAAATTTTTCTTAAGTGAAGCTCAAATGCGGTCTCTGTAATACGAAGGTTCATGGTTTCATAAATATTTTCAATCATTGCCATTAACATAGTTGTTTTTCCGGCATCCTTGCTCGCCAGTTAGGGAAATAATTCTTGCTCCTTTTACTAAGTATTTTAATAAGTCAATGGCATCATCTTTTCCTGGAAAACGAATAATTTGTTCTAGCGTTGCACGTTTTACGTCGAATTTTCTAACGAAGAACGCCCATGTTTCAGACATACTTGGTCTTACTACAACAACACGTGAGCCATCTTTCATTTCATTAATTTTATAACCATTTGTATCAGAAAGCTGTCCTGGGTTGTTGTATTTATAAATATTTTGGCAAACCCTTTTGAGTTCTGCTTCTGTTCCAAAGGATAAGAAAGCTAAACGAATTGATTTACCATGGAACATAATCCAAATACTGTCACAAGCACGTGGCACTTTATGCTCTACAATTTGATCTAAATAATCGCCATCTGTTTGCGCAACTTGGCTTAAGAAGGACTCTGGAAGACCTGATACACCACCAGAAATACCATCAATATTCATATCTCTAATTTCATCAATGCTACTATATCCTTTATAATGTTGATAAATTCTTTGTACTACTACATTTAATTTGTCTGTAAATGTTAAAACAAAATTCTCTTTTTCATAAATACTATCAATTTCTTCCGAAGTAATTACATAAGAAGGTTTTGCTTCTCCTTCAATATATTTCAATTCATCCAATTTGTATTTTCTTATCAATTCGGCCATTGCTTCATAACCAAACTCATTTTTATACATGTAGATAATAATATCAAATTTATCTTGTGAAGTAAGAAGTGAAGGAATATCAAATGGAATTGCCTTCGAAATATTCGTTTCGTCTACCCCATATTCACGATAAAGTAAATCATAAATTAACTCTTTGACATATTTTTTATCGTTAACGTCTCCATATGTACAGCCTTTTAGAGCTTTTTTTAGCTCATATTTTTTGTTCTTTCTTCTCTTTAGTTCTTCTTCTGAAAGCCCAATATCATATAAGTTAATTTTTGTAATTTCATCTAGCCTTTTTTTAACAAATTCTCTCATCATGTCTAACGTATATGTTTTATCATCTACTTCTACTGTCTCTTCGACCTCTTCATTTTGTCTTTTTCTAATAAATCGTACTATCAAAAAAGCAGCTATAAGAAGTATAATAACAATCAAAAGTATATTAAGCATGTTCAAGCTCCTTTCTCCTAAGAGTTATAGTTTCATTTGTAATTCTTGTATTTTAAACAAAATCGCATCATCAATTTTATGTAATTCTTTGACAAAATTGGCATTTCTATCTGTCTCATCTGTTAATTTTCTTACCTTCAGAAGAAAATCAATGATTGTTCCCTCCGAGCAAGATTCAAAAAACAATGTATTATACGGAATGACTGATAATGGTTTCTTCTCTTTCAAATATCTCATAATATTTTTATTATTATATTTTGAAAATCGATCATATCTGCCAATAGCAAGCATCACATTTTTTCTTTGATAAAAAGTATCTGTCTCGCGTAATTGCATAAAGTCATTAATTGTTTTTAGTCTTTGTGTTAAATTGATAATAATAACATCTGACATTTGCTTAATTGTTTTTGCCTCTTGATCAGGCATCCTTTTGCTTAAGTCTACAAAAACAAAGTCATAATAACGGTTTGCCATCTGCAAAATGTCAGCATAATAAGTGATGGTTTCCTGATATTCTTGATAGGTTGTTGCAATTGGTGATGGCAAAATATCTAACCTTTCTTTTAGAACTGTTCTTGAATAGTTTTTCACAATTTCCGTGCTAGTTCTATTACTATTAAGTACTTTTATAAGTCCCTCGATTCCAGACTCTAGGCCAATTTTTTGTTGGTTGTCATTGATTGCTCCCGTCGGTCTTATTTTATTGTATTCCCAAAAGCAGTTTTCCAGGCTTAAATCATTAAAGTTAGTTGACACTATTAGGATTTTGTAGTTATGTTCAATTGCCATATAAGATGCAACAGCAGCTAACGATAGGGTTTGTCCAGTTTCTTTAGTTTCATTACTGCAAAAAGTAACAATTGCCATTTTCTATACTCCTTTTTCTAATTGTTTAAAGGCTTTTCTTAAGTCTGCTTCCGTGGTTGCATTTCCTAGCAATTCCTGTGCAAGATAAAGTAGGCTTTCCTTATAAAGTTCTGTCAATTTTCTTAATCTTATTTTTGAAATACGCTGATTTTCTAATATTGTTGTTTGATCTCCTGTTTCAAAAGGAAAATAAATAATTTCATCACTCCACTGAATTTTATATCCAAGTGATAAATAGTTTAAGTATTCATCTTCTTCTTTTAAAATTTGCTTCGAAAACATAACCTTTGTAAGTGAAATCGGTTCTGTCAGACTTGATAAAATTTCTAATCCTCTTTTTAGTGAATACAGGTCCATGCCAGTCACAAAGTAATTTCTATCATTTGCTTTTACATCAAAGTTTTCTAACATTTCCGTTGTATCGACATCAAGCAGTGCATAATCGTAACTGAATGCTGCATGGCCCGGCATACCTAAATATTCTTTAATAGAATTATAATCTGAAAATCCTATAGCAACATCAATTCCCTCAAAATCAGTCACATAAGATCTTGTAGGATTAATGGCAGGGACAATGTATTTCGCTTTTTGTAAAACGGTAGTGTCTACCACTAAAACTTTTTGACCTGTTGCAACTAAAGTTCTAGCTAGATATAAAATTAAATCTATTTTGTCATAAGCGCCTATAAATCCTACCGTCTTCATTTGTACCTCCATTATCGTCTATTCGTCTTCACTGCCTCCGCCTAATGATTGTAAATATCTTTGTCTTTCTTCTTGCATACTTTGCAATTCTTGTTGTACCTTTTCATTAATTCGTTCTGTTGCCTCTTCTGAATTTTGTGTTAAAGCACTATTAATTGAATTTCTTTCATTGCTGTTTCCTTTTGCTCTTGCTGCATTATATCTTGCAATTAATGCATTTCTAGCTTCAGTTACGCAATTTGGGTCTTGAGAAACCAAGTTGATAACGTTATCATTTGGTAAATACGTTACTTGTGTTGTTGTTTGTAAACCTGCCTCTACATATGTATTTGCATATAACACTGAGCCAGGAATTTGATATGATTCTACAATAGCACAGCTCATGGTTAAAATTTCAGTTTCTTTTAAATTTAGCCATATAGTAGTGGAAGCATCCGTACCATCAACGCTTGCAACTTCTACCTGTTTGCGTGGAAGAACAATATAGTCTGTTCCATTAGGTAATCTTAAACGAACATCAATGTAGTCTCCTGTTTTAACCTGTGTTGGAAGATTTATCATATTATATTCTTGTCTTCTTAGGTCTGATGTTAATTCTCCATTTTCTGCTATCATATCAGATGTAATAACAGTTCCTTGTTTTAAATTTATTTTTGCAATAACACTTACTTTTTTTATGATATTTCCATTTGCATCTGTAATATTTGTTTTTTCTTCGAGTTCTGTTGCGCTTAATGAATTTCCTGGGGTCATTGAAGAATCAACCTCTTGTAACTTCAATTTTTCAGCAGTAATTTCATCGCAAGAATTAATATCTTCTAGCAAAACATAAACATTCTTTAAACTAGCAACTTGCTTTTGTTGCTCATTTTTCACCTTCATTAATTGCATAATTAATAATGCAATTATGATACCTGTAATTAATAATGTAATTAACATTCCTAAAAGGAATGAGTTATGTGCTTTTCTTTGCATTGGATTCATTGCCATAAATTGATTCCTCCTTATATTTATTGATAATATCATTACTTTATTTATTGTACAACATTTTTCGTGTAAAAACAACAAATTAATCGATTGTAATATAAACTTAATGTTTTTGTAATATTTTTGTAATATTTCATATTTTATCGGCACTTGTCAAAAAAAGAAGTAGTATAAAATACTACTTCTTTTGGTGCCTTGAAGT
>JAFVBS010000013.1 GCA_017479865.1 Clostridia bacterium | reverse complement strand
TTACAGATACTACAAAACATACTGTAACTACTTTAAAAATTTATGATTATTTCCCACAAGAAATAATTGATAACTTTGATTTTGAACATGTAACAACTCCTAATATTGGAAATGTAAGTAGCCAAATTGATTTAGAAAATAAATGTATTATTTGGACAATAGATAAATTAGAACCTGGTGAAGTGGCAAATTTATCTTATAAATTAACATTAAAACATAGTATTAATACTGATATTTTAAGTAAAATTTTAGATACAAATACTAAAGTTGACATTACAGCTAACCAACTAGATGAAAAAATAAGTTCTGATGTAACACCAAAAATAAGAATTACAATGACTAAACTTTCAATCCCTGAGCCTTTACCAAAACCACCAGAACCTACTCCTGAACCTGATGTTGCACCTACACCAATTCCACAAACTGGTGTAAATAATATATGACCTATTTTCATTGTTATTTTTGCAATAACAAGTATATACTTTTTAATTAAAGTAAGAAATATTAATAAATAATAAGAGTTATAAAAATAAGAGTTCTTTAAATTGAAATAAACCCCGTTTTGTTCACTTCAAAATAAAGAACTCTTATTTTTATTATTTATTTGAAAAAATTATAAAAAGGTATAGAAATTTTACACTCTATATGTTATTATATATAAGTATATTGGGGTATCGCCAAGCGGTAAGGCATCGGACTCTGACTCCGACATTTCCTAGGTTCGAATCCTAGTACCCCAGCCAAAGCAAGAAAAAACCAACTCTGCCGAGTTGGTTTTTTCTTGTCTTGCTCTTTCCATTAGAATTTTTATTTTATTGCTTTTCTGCCTCTGAAAACGGCCACATCTCCTAATTCTGCTTCGATATTTAATAAACGATTGTATTTTGCGACACGGTCTGTTCTACAAGGAGCTCCCGTTTTAATTTGTCCTGCATTGGTTGCAACAGCAACATCTGCTAAAGTAGTATCTTCTGTTTCTCCGCTTCTATGAGAAACTACTGCTGTATAACCATTTCTTTTTGCAAGTTCAATAGCATCTAATGTTTCGGTTAAAGTACCAATTTGATTTAATTTAATTAAAATGCTATTAGCTGTTTTGTTATCAATTCCTTTTTGTAAACGCTTGATATTGGTTACAAATAGGTCATCTCCCACTAATTGTACTTTATCTCCGATTCTTTCTGTTAATACTTTCCAAGATTCCCAGTCTTCTTCTGCTAGGCCATCTTCTACGGAAATAATTGGGTATTTTTCTACTAAGTTTACGATGAAGTCTATCATTTGTTCCTTTGTTTTAAATTCATCTGTTTTCCAGAAATAGTAACCATCTTTACCAATTTTCTTTGCTTCGTCATACATCTCAGTTGCTGCAACATCTAATGCCAAGCAAATGTCTTTTCCTGGCTCTAAACCTGCTTGTTTAACAGCCTCTAGAATTAATTCAACCGCTTCTTCCTCGCTGTGTACCATTGGGGCAAATCCACCTTCATCTCCTACTGCTGTGACTAATCCTTTTTCTTTTAATACTTTTTTCAAATTATGGTATACTTCTACACCCATTCTCATGCACTCGCTAAATGTTTTGGCTCCTACTGGCATAATCATAAATTCTTGTACGCTTAGGTTGCTGTCTGCGTGTTTTCCGCCATTCATAATGTTCATCATTGGAACCGGTAATTCTTTTGCATTGACTCCGCCAATATAGTTGTATAAGCTCATTCCTAAAGAGGCGCTAGCTGCTTTTGCAACAGCTAAAGAAACACCTAATGTTGCATTGGCTCCTAATTTTCCTTTATTGTCTGTTCCATCTAATTCGATCATCATTTTGTCAATTCCTACTTGATCATAAACATTCATTCCTTCTAATTTTTTGCTAATTGTTTTGTTGACATTTTCTACTGCCTTTAAAACACCTTTTCCTAAAAATCTTCCTTTGTCACCGTCTCTTAGTTCTACTGCTTCAAAACTTCCTGTTGATGCTCCCGATGGCACCATAGCTACTCCTGAAAATCCATCTTCAGTTACTACCTCTACTTGTACCGTAGGGTTTCCTCTTGAGTCAAGCACCTCCAATGCTTTAACACTTTCGATTGCTAAATAATCTTTCATAATATCATCCTTTCCATTCAATTTTATTCATTCACATAATTGATATTTAAAATTTGATTTTTAATATTTTCTTCTTTTGGCTCTTCTAAAGCCTTAACTGCTATGTATTTCGGAGGCTCTCTATCATATTGTATTACGTTTTTAACCGGTCTACAATACATTGCCTCTTCATATTCCTTTTTCTCTACTTTTCGTTGATTTGCTTCCTTGATGTATTGAAGAATTAACTTTTGATCCTGTTTGCTATAACTCTCAAGTGGTAGTTTTAAATTTTGATAAGTCCAAATTGTATGATTCTCCATAATTGAGTAAAGAGAATTTTTAGGTGTATCATAATAGAATTCTACCAAAAATTTAAACTTTTCTATTTTAATGGTAATATGCGTCCAAGGTCGTTCTCCGCATTTTTTGCATTTCTTTTTTTAATTCCTTAATGGCATCATATAGCTGATTGGTTAATTTTAAATACGCCTCTTCCTCTAGATGAAATTTTGTTGGAATTTCATAAGTATTAATAGGATTTCTTTTGAGAAGTCCTTTGGGGAAATAGTAAAAAAACATTTCCCCCGTTTCTAATTTTCCCAAATGCTCATAAACAGAAGCATACAAATAAATTCTGTCCCATTTTTCTGGTATCATATAGAAAAGCAATTTTTGAATTTTTGAATAGACTGTTTTTTCCTGGGCCATCGCCATACTATTCTTCTCCCTCTATTTTTCTATTAAACTCTCTCCTGTCATTTCTTCTGGCTTTGGTAATTCCATAATTTCAAGCATGGTTGGCGCTAAATCTGCTAATTTTCCAGTTTTGAGCTTTACACCCTCTACTCCTATTAATACAAGAGGAACCGGATTGGTTGTATGAGCAGTGTGTGGCTCCCCTGTTTTGTAATCTATCATTTGTTCTGCATTTCCGTGGTCTGCCGTCATGAGAATTACTCCATTTTTTTCTGTGATAGCATCCACTATTTTTTTAACACATTCATCAATGGCTTCAATCGCTTTAATTGCTGCCTCTAAGTTCCCGGTATGTCCTACCATATCTGGATTTGCAAAATTTAAAATAATGCAGTCATATTTGTCAGATAAAATGGCTTCTACCACCTTATCAGTGACTTCATAAGCACTCATCTCAGGCTTTAAATCGTAGGTTTCTACTTTAGGAGATGGCACCAAAATTCTGTCTTCGCCCGGATATTGTTTTTCTTCTCCTCCATTGAAGAAAAAGGTAACATGCGCATATTTTTCTGTTTCTGCAATACGAAGTTGTGTGAGTCCATGATTGGAAACATATTCTCCAAAAGTATTTTTTAATGCTTCTGGTTTGAAAGCAATTTTTACATTTGGAATGGTCTCATCATATTGTGTAAAACATACATAATATAACTCCATTGGCTTTGTTTCAAACTCATGAAAGTCTGGGTCTACTAAACTTCTAGTAATTTCACGAGCTCTATCTGGTCTAAAATTAAAGAAAATAACAGAATCATGATTATTGATAGTTGCCACAGGTTCTTCTCCATTGTAAATGACAGTTGGCTCTACAAATTCATCAAAAACTTCTTTTTGATAAGAACTTTCAATGGCAGAAATTGCCGAAGCTCCCTTTTCACCTTCACCAAATACCATGGCACGATAACCTTTTTCAACACGTTGCCATCTTTTGTCCCTGTCCATACTATAAAATCTACCTGCTATAGTAGCAATTTTTCCAACACCTTTTTCTTTCATTTTTTCTTCTAACTTCATAATGTAGCTTTCTGCCGATGCTGGTGGGGTATCTCTACCATCTAAAAAGCAATGCACATACACATCTTCAAAATCTCTTCTTTTAGCTAATTCCAAAAGAGCATATAAATGTCTGTTATGGCTATGCACGCCTCCATCTGATAAAAGTCCCATAATATGAAGTTTAGAATGATATTTTTTGCAATTTTCAATGGCCTCTACAAATTCTTGCTTGCTAAAAAAATCTCCCTCTTCAATCGATTTGGTAATTCTGGTTAATTCTTGGTAAACAATGCGCCCTGCACCAATATTGGTGTGTCCTACCTCTGAATTTCCCATTTGTCCCTCTGGAAGACCAACATTTAATCCACTTGTATAAATTTGTGTGGTTGGCCATGTTTTCATTAGTGTATCAATATTAGGCGTATTGGCTAATTTAACAGCATTTGCTTTTTCATTTTCATTAATGCCAAATCCATCTAATATCATTAGCATCATTGGTTTTCGTCTCATAATTTATTCCTTTCTCTACTTTACTTTTCATTGTATGCCATTTACTCAAAATTGACTATTTTTTCAAAGTCTTCTACCTTCAAGCTAGCTCCTCCTACTAAGCCTCCATCAATATCAGAGGTGGTAAATAACTCTTTGGCATTTTCTGGTTTAACACTACCTCCATAAAGAATAATTACTTCTTCTGCCACATCATTACCATAAGAATTCGCAATTTCTTGTCGGATAGACATAATTGCTTGGTTAGCATCTTCTGCCGTGGCTGTTTTTCCTGTTCCAATTGCCCAAATTGGTTCATATGCAATCATGGTATTTTTTATTTGCTCATTACTTAATCCTTCTAAAGCTAATTTAGTTTGCAAAGTAATTACTTCTTGAGCTTTTCCTTGCTCTCTTTGTTCTAGCGTTTCTCCAACACATACAATTGGCTTTAATTCATTTTGGAAGGCTGCTTTAATTTTTTTGTTCACACTTTCATCCGTTTCTCCAAAATATTGCCTTCTTTCGGAATGTCCAATAATGACATATTCCACACCAATTGCTTTTAGCATTTGACCAGACACCTCACCAGTATAGGCGCCTTTTTCTGCGTAGTGCATATTTTGGGCTCCAATTTTAATATTAGTATTTTGTGCAGTAAGGAGGCTATAGAATAAGTCAGTATATGGAACGCAAAGAATTACTTCATTGGGTGTGTTTTTGACCATTGGAGCCAAGCCTTCAATAAATGACATTGCCTCATTGGGAAGCATATTCATTTTCCAGTTTCCTGCAATTACTTTTCTTCTCATTGAAATTTCCTTTCTATTTTATCATTTTTCCTGCAAAAGGGGACACTCTTGCTACGCAAGGGATATCCCCTTTTGCAATAGCAATGTCTTTGAAGTGAGGGAGGCTAAAGAGTCCCCCTACATGCTGTTCTCTTTGTTAATCAACAATTTGGCTTTGTTCTTGTTTATTTGCTTGAACTTTGCCACCCGTTGCCGAGTTACTTGTTGTTACCTCTCTTTCTGCTTGCTTATTATCTAAACAAGCAATTCCAGGGAGCTGTTTTCCTTCTAAAAACTCTAGTGATGCTCCTCCTCCTGTTGAAATATAAATATTTTCAAATGGTTCTCCGTTTTCTTTTTCTACTTTTTTCATGGCTGCTCCCGAGTCACCACCGCCAACAACACATTTGGCTTTTGTGTTACTAATAATATTAGCCACTGTTTTGGTTCCTTTTAAACATTTTTGTGCTTCCGTATAGCCTAAAGGTCCGTTCCATACAATAGTTTTTGCCTTCGTAATTACCTCGTAGAAATTATCTAAAGTTTGCTCTCCAACATCTAGCATTTGCCATCCTGCTGGAATTCCTGCCTCTACAATAACCGTTTTATCTTCTGCATTTTCAACAGTTTCTGGTGTTAGCTTTTCATCTAGCGATACTTTAACAATATGACCATCGGTTGGAAGTACAATTTCAATACCGGTGTCAAAAGCTTTTTTCATAATTTCTTTTGCTTGTTCTACTTTTTCTTGTTCATATTTTGAATCGCCAATCTCATACCCTTTTGCCTTTAAAAAGGTATTTGCCATTGCTCCACCTATCACAATGGTATTTACTTTGTTCATTAAGTTTTCAATTACTCCAATTTTATCGGAAACTTTTGCCCCCCCTAAAATAGCCACAAATGGTTTTTCAGGGTTTTCTAAGACTGCTCCTAAATTTTCAATTTCTTTTTGCATTAACAAGCCAGCTACTTTGTCTCCCTCTACATATTTTGTAATTCCTTCTGTAGAGCTATGAGCTCTATGAGCTGTTCCAAAAGCATCATTGACATACACCTCAACGCCACCACCTAAATGAGCAAGCTCTTGACAAAATTCAGCATCATTTGCTTCCTCTCTTGGGTCAAAGCGAAGGTTTTCTAGTAGTTCAATTTCGCCTTCTTTTAGTTCTTCTGCAATTGCTCTAGCGCTTGGTCCTGTAACATCTTGTGATAATTTTACATCAGAATTTAGCTTTTCTGATAAACTCTTTGCCACTGGTTTCATTGAAAATTCTTCTTTGAATTCTCCCTTTGGCCTTCCTAAGTGTGAAGCTAAAATTACTTTTGCCCCTTGTGCTTGCAAATATTGAATAGTGGGAAGCGCACTATCGATTCTTGTAGTATCTGCAATACTCCCATCCTCTTTTAGTGGCACATTAAAGTCACAACGAACAAATACGAGCTTTCCTTTTAAATCAATGTCTTTTACAGTGTTTTTTTCCATGGTTTTTTCCTTTCTCAATTTATTAAATGATTGTTTTCTTTTCAATTCAGTATTCCCTGAACAATGTAATTTTATATCAAAAAAGAATACTTTTCAAGTATTCTTTTTGATTTTGTTTTAATTGTCTATTTTGCTTAAAAATAGCTAAACAACTTTCACTTTTTCAATTGATAAGAAACTCATTTCTTACCATCTCAAATTTTTACACTATCATTTTTAGGGAAATATTGTAAAAAAGAAAATACAAATTCATCCATTTGCTTTAATACAACATAACTGTTGCCTCTCTTCATGTGTCCTCTCCAACTGTAATAAGAATTCATTAAACCCTACTGTTCCATATACTTCCATACACATATTAGCTATTCTTCTAATTTTTGCATCAAAAATGCGTTTTTTATTTTCTGCATAAACTACATCATGTGGCGCCGTGTTAAAAAAATCTTTAAAGTCACAAACAACAATATAGCCCTTCATGCCATATTTTCGAAAATGGCGTTGCATATGACAATTTACCCTATTCATTGCGTGATCCATTCCTTTATTGGCTCTGTTGGCTCCGCTGTCGTAAATCAATGCGCCATCATAAATTGGTGTAATTACATTGTCACACAATGCCCTTTGCATCACTCTCTCGGTAATTTTTTGTGCTTGTATCTTTCGTATTTTGCCTCTCTCATTAATCCAAAAAACATGTGGCTTAGTGAAGTTAAACTTATCTTTTTGCAGTCTATCATAAATTTCATATGTATTAGACAGCATTTTCCTTCTATAATTTTGCACAGATGCCTTCCATGAAACCCTTTATCAACTTCTGCTCTTCAAGGAGAAGTCTTCCCCACTCCTGAAAAGCATAATTTTTCCATTGTTTGTATTCTTCTGGATTTAATTCTAAACGTGCTTTTAGCTCCATTAGTGGAATTTCCATATTCTCGCAAGCAGCCAGTGCCAATTGAAAATGTGCCCTTCTATTTTGAAATTCTACATGATTACGAGGATTTATACTATTAGCGGTATTTGCCTCATAATATACTTTTCTCGCCAATGCGCAAATATCTTTTGTAAGAAAAAATGTTAATCTTTTTGGTGCCTTCAAACAATATGTGAGCGTATGTGCTGACAATTTTCTGGCAGTTTCAAGGAATTGCGCTTTACTTTCATTTCGTTGACTAACATAAACTGACATTTTTTCCTATTCCTTTCCATAATTTTGCCCTCCTTTCGGAGGGCAGATTTTTTTACCACGCTCATAAAAATAGATACTTTCTATTCTTTTTACGCTTTATGTTAATTGTAAGATGTTAGATACAAAAGCCCGGGGCAACCCCACTGTAGAGGTTAGCGCTGCTACTGTCGCAACCGCCGTTCGAGTAGACACCGCAGAAGGCGTAGCTGTAGTAGCAATAAGGCGAACGAAGCCACCAGGAGTACGAACTGTTGTTTAGTTTTTTTACTAGGTTTGAGTTACCAATACTCCAAGCTGTTTCGCATACTAATGTTTTATATAATGGGTATTGGCCTTTTCCTCCTGTTTCATCTCCCATTGCAGAACCATATCGAGTACTATCTGAATTTTTTGGCCAAATTTCAGAACATGCTAATAGCCATAACTTGTCACTCTTTGTTCTTGTTTCGGTACTGCTATTTCCTAAATAATATGTTTTATTCACTGCTTTGATATAATCTTTGTTGTTTAGGCTTGCTAAAGTAGTACTATT
>JAFVBS010000012.1 GCA_017479865.1 Clostridia bacterium | reverse complement strand
GGAATGAAGAGTTTGCAGATTTGGTATATGATGATGTAGAGAAACATAAATATTTTATAACTAATCTTGGAAAATGTACTCAAGTGGATGCAAGAGTATTACCAAATTCGGTTTATAGCCAATATCTAGATTTATTATGTAAGGAGATAGAAATAATAAATCCTAAAACAATTATTACACTTGGAAATCAAGTTAGTTCTATAGTACTAAATAAAAATATTTCAGTATCACAATGTAGAAAGCAAAGTTTTTCGAGGAAGATTTCTGGCAAAGATTATAGTGTATATCCAGTTTATTATCCGATAGGAAATGGAATGATGAATATAGATAAAGCAATAGAAGATTTAAAATTTATTATTAAAACAAATACTAGGGGTCAAAAAAATATAGAAAATTTTGAAAGGTAATCTCAAAAAAATACAGATATTACATGGTTCAAATTATTATATTATTCTGTACATATTAAGTAAAAAAATATATAAGGAGTGACATTTTATGAATGAAGATTTAATAATAGAAACTGAAAGATTAATATTAAGACAATATAAATTAGAAGATGTTAATGATATTGTTGAAGGTTTGAATAATTTAAATGTTACAAAATGGTTAGCTGGAGCACCGTATCCTTATACAGAACAAGATGCATTGCACTTTATAAATAAGTCATTAGATAATAAATTGTATAATTTTGCAATTGTATTAAAAAGCGAAAATAAAGTTATTGGAGGAACTCAATTAACCAATGTGGATTTATTTAATGGCACGGCTGGTGGTGGAATTTGGATAAGTGAAAAATATTGGGGTAAAGGATATGGGACTGAAGCATTTGGAGCAAGAATTAAATATGCTTTTGAAGTATTGAAATTAAGAAGATTAGAAAATGGATACTTTAAAGAAAATGAAAAATCCCATAAAATGCAATTAAAATTTGGATATAAGGATGAAGGAATTAGAAGGCAAAAATTTATATCAAGGGGATCTGGTAAAATAGAAGATGAATATATTACTGGATTATTAAAAGATGAGTGGATTTACTAAAATAAAAATCAGAAAATATTTTGATACTTTTCTTGTTTTAAACTTATAATTAAGCAGTGGATTGGAAAACCAATCCACTATTTTGATTACTTATAAAGTTTAGAAGAATCGTTAAATCCCAATTTATAATACCAAAAATACATCATATCCTCATGCTTAAATTTTGCTAATTCATAATCTATAATCATTTTGTTTATTTCTGAATAGTCTTTATCTTTTAATAATTCTTGTAATTTATCTGTTATTATATCAAATTTGGCAACTTCTTCAGTTTCTGCTTTTTTTAACGTAATATTTATATTTACTATTTGATTTTCAAATTCTTCTTTCTGGTATAGATATAATTTTTCGATAGGATTGACATTAAAATAATTTTCCATTCAAGCCACTTCCTACATATATATATAAGTTCAGAGTAAACTATTTCTTCTGCACAATATTTATAATTATTCATTAAACTAACCCATTCTAGTGGATTGGTATTCTTCAAATTTTCATCAATAGGATTTTTATCTAGCATTTGTTTCATTAGTGTTTCAAGTCTTTCTTTGGCATGTTTGTCAGATCTACAATATGTTTTCTTAAACTACCTTCCATAAACATTATTGTATAATCAGCCTTTTTATGTTTTTTCAAATACTCTAGTCTTAAATGCCCATACTTTCCGATATGATAATTTTTTTCGTATTCATCTTCTGCTAAATATAAGTCAGGAATATAATAATCTCCTTCTTTATGATAAGTTATCTCTCTCATAACTAAAAACCTCCTAAAATTTATTTTCACTACAAAATGAACAAATATTTATATCATATTAGGCTGTCAAAATACCAATAAAATAAGGAAGAACCAAATAAGAACAATTTTGTCCTTATTTAAGTTCTCCCTTTGTTCCTCTTTTTTTAATTCATATAATCTCTTAACTTTTTGCTTCTGCTTGGATGTCTTAATTTTCTTAATGCCTTTGCCTCAATTTGTCTAATTCTTTCACGAGTTACCATAAATTCTCTTCCCACTTCTTCCAAAGTTCTCGCTTTTCCGTCTTCTAAACCAAACCTTAACCTTAATACTTTTGCTTCTCGTGGAGTTAAGGTTTCCATCACTTCTTCTAATTGTTCCTTTAAAAGGGTATAGGCTGCTGAGTCTTGTGGTGCTGGGCTATCATCATCTTGAATAAAATCCCCTAAATGACTATCATCTTCTTCACCAATTGGCGTTTCCAAAGAAACAGGGTCCTGTGCTATTTTTTGTATTTCCATTACTTTTTCTACAGGAAGTTCCATCTCTTTTGCCAATTCCTCTGGCGTAGGCTCCCTACCATTTTGTTGCAACAAATGTCTTGAAGTTCTAATTAATTTGTTAATGGTTTCTACCATATGAACCGGAATACGAATTGTTCTGGCTTGATCTGCAATTGCTCTTGTAATAGCCTGTCTAATCCACCATGTAGCATAAGTACTAAATTTATATCCTTTCGTATAGTCAAATTTTTCTACCGCTTTGATGAGTCCCATATTTCCTTCTTGAATTAAATCCAAAAAGAGCATCCCTCTTCCTACGTATTTTTTTGCAATGCTAACTACTAATCTTAGGTTTGATTCTGTTAGTTTTTGTTTTGCCTCTTCATCGCCTTCTAATACTTTTTGTGCCAGTTCCAATTCCTGTTCATAGTTCAAAAGAGGAATTTTACCAATTTCTCTCAAATACATTCTCACCGGGTCATCAATATTAATTCCCTCAATATTATTGAGGTCAATTTCTTCTAATTTAATATCTTCTACGTCTTGTAAGTCTTCTATGTCAGGCTCCATATCGATATCATCATCTTTTAAAAGGTCAACTCCTAAGTCTTCAAATGCATCAAACACTTTGTCAATTTGCTCTGGATTAGTATCTTCTAATTCACTAGCCAGTTCTCCATAGGTCATTTTACCATTTTCCTTTGCTTTTTTGAGAATATCCTCTACTTTTGCTTTACTTACCTCGTCAATTTCTTTTTTATTTTTTACGTCTGTTTCTTTTTTTTCTGTCTTTTTCATGGTTAACCTCCTATTTGATTTTTGCCAATCTTAAAATGATATCATTTAGCTCAGCTTCTAGTCCTTTTACTTCTTCTTTATTGAATACTTGTGTGTTCTCTAGTTGCTTAATAATTTCATTTCTTCTACTTATTAGTTGTTCCTTTTGATAAGTTGTAATGATGTCCTCGATTGCCTTTTTCACATCAGTGATTTCATACTCATACGTCATAATTTCTGTGATATGATTAATGATTTCTTGGTCCTCAAACCAACTTAATACTTGGTTAGTATTAATATCTCCCTTTTCCAACTCTTCATACAACTTTTTAAGTAATTGTCGATTTTTTTCCTCTTTTAGATCTTGTGGCTGTATAATTTCCTTAAATTCTTCATAAGTTTTTTGTCCATAATTGATAAGAAGATAAATTAACATATTTTCTCTTCTTAGAATTGCTGGATTAATCGTTTCTTGGTTTTCTTGTTGTTTCACTTCTAATATTCTTTTTGGCTTTTCTAATCCTTTTGATCCTTGGCTTCCTGCATAAAGAAGTTTTTGAATTTCGCTGTTAATAGCCTCTTTTGAAATAGCATACTCCTTTGAAATTTTATCAATATAAATTTCTCTTTCCATTTGATTACTAGCTTTTGCTAGTATTTTTGCAATTTCATTTAAAAATTTAATTTTATCATTGGTATTTTCTAAGTTTAATTCTTTTTTTAGTACTTTTACCTTAAATTCTATTAAGGAAATAGCTTCTTCTACACATTTTTGAAATCTTTCTGGTCCATATTTTACCACATATTCATCAGGGTCTTTTGCTCCCTCTATTTGCAAAACACGCATATCGCATCCCATATTTTGTAGAATTTCCATACCTCTTAAAATAGCTGCTTGTCCTGCTCCATCGGCATCATACCCTAAAATAATTTGCTCACTATGTCTTCTTAAAAGCCTTCCTTGTGCTTCTGTAAGTGCTGTTCCCAAAGAGGCCACCACATTGGTAATTCCCCTTTGATAAAGTGAAATAGCGTCCATATACCCTTCTACAATGATGATTTTTTTAGTATCATATTTTTTTGCCACATTGAGTCCAAATAGATTTCTGCCCTTGCTATACACAATGTTTTCTGGAGAATTAATATATTTTGGTTTACTATCATCTAATACTCTGCCACCAAATGCTATCACTCTTTCACGTACATCTTGAATGGGAAACATGAGCCTTTTACGAAAGCTATCCATCATCTTTCCATCTTGCGTTTTTTTTACCAAACTAGAAGCAAGCATTTCCTCTTCTGTATACCCTTTTTGCTTTAATAGTTGATAAAGTTCATCAAAATTTCCAGAATAACCAATTAAAAATGCCTTTAAGGTACGATTGTCTAATTTTCTTTTTTTGATGTATTCTTGAGCTTGTTTAGAGGTTGGCTTGTACAAATTCTCATGGTAAAATTGAGCTGTAATTTGATTAATTTCATATACTTTTGCTTTTAATTTTGCCGATTTGTCATCTTCAAAGTTGTCCAATGCTGGTAAAGAAATATTAGCTCTATTGGCTAATACTTCTAGGCTGTCTCGAAAATTTAAATTTTCAATTTTACTGATAAAGTGAATCACATTTCCTCCGGCTCCACAGCCAAAGCAATGAAAAATTTGTTTATCAGGTGAAACAGAAAAAGAAGGAGACTTTTCTTTGTGAAAAGGACAAAGTCCAAAAAAATTTCTCCCACTTCGTTTTAGTGTGACGTAGCTTGATATAACATCAACAATATCATTGCTACTTCGAATTTCTTCAATTAATTCATCACTATAACGTACCAACTGTTTTCATACCTTGCACATATAAATTTAGGTTTTTGAGAAGGCTTTACCTATAAACCTAGCATTTTATTATATATTTATATTATTCGACATAAAGTGGATAAATCCTTCCGCACAATTTTAAACTGTTGTCGAAATTTTTAATTTCATGTCAATAGTAATATTTAGGTTTTCCAATAATAAAAATGTTATTTAAGTTTTTTTATCACTTTTTTGCAGAATTGAGTATATATTTAATGCAAAAAATATAGTAAACTCTTTTCGAATTTACTATATTTATTTGCATATGTAAATAATTTAGCTTTCAATATTTTTTCTACAAATTTGATATATTATTATCATCATCAAATGGAATAAATTTATTAACCACACTTGTATTAAAGTCAACAGCTTCATGTGGTGCTCTATTTTCATCAAATGATAAATTAATTTTATTGTCAATTAAAGCTTCTACTTCTTCTTGTGAAGCATGCTCTGCTAAAACAAGCTCGCTGACTAGAATTTGCTTTGCATTCGAAAGCATCTTTTTCTCGCCCGTAGAGAGTCCTTTTTCTTTTTGTTTAAAGCTTAAGTTTCTAACAACATCGGCAACTTCATAAACACTTCCGCTTTTCATTTTTTCCATATTATCTCTAGAGCTTTTATTCCAATTTTGGGACATTTCTGTTTCATCTTCGCCCAAAATAGAAATGACTTTTTCCGCCTCTTCTTTTCCAATGACATTTCTTACGCCAATTTGCTCGGCTCTACTAGTTGGAACCATCACTTTTACTTCTCCTGGCATTTTTATAATATAATATGCCTGGCTTTCTCCTAAGATATTTTTCTCCTCGATTGCATCGATTGTTCCTGCCCCGTGCATTGGATATACTATTTTATCACCTACATTAAACATGTAAGACACTCCTTTCTGTTTGTAAATGTATAATAGTTCAAATAAGAAATGTTTTCCAGTTTCTCTTAACTACGTGTTTATTATACCACAAAAAATGGCAAAAGTCAAAACTTTTACCATTAATTTTTTAAGTTGTACGAATGTGCATTGATGAATTTGACGCAAAAATTAATTATGCAACTACTAGATTTTTTAAAAATATTTATGTTACTTTATTGATATTTTATTTGCTTGTAGAGCCAAATCCACCTACTCTTTCTCCTTCTGCTTGGTCATTATCTACAACAGCAAATTTTTGAAAAATAGCTTGTCCGATGCAATCTCCTTTTTTTATCTCAACTGGTTCTGCTTTGACATTGTAGAATGCAAACATAAAATGTCCATCATTGTCAGGATTTTCATAATAGTCGCTATCAATAATTCCTACACTATTTGCCATAACTAGTCCTTTTTTCTTTGGATTAGAGCTTCTGTTACAAAGCATTAAATATTCATCTGCTGGCATATAGGCTTTTAATCCTGTTTTAATTAATGTTGGTGCCTGTCCTGGTGTAAAGCTTGGCACAGTGCAGTCTTCTGCTGCTTCCACATCATATCCTGCTGAATATTTTGTTTTTCTTACTGGCAAGTGAATATCACTGTTTTCGTATCCTTTTGCTACTTCAAATCCTCTTACTTTTTTCATATTATTTCCTCTTTCTTTTTTATTTTGGCCTGTTAAAAACCCATTAAATTACTATTGCTATTATACCATAAATTGAGAATTCGTAAAGGGAATTTTCTAAATTAATGTTAACAGAAATTATTACCGCTTTTCACAATTGCTTTCTGACTGTAATATATTATTAATATAGGCAAATAGTGGAGGTACAAAAGTCAATGAAAAAGGATAAATTAAATACTTTAGAGTTAGGAGAACAAGCGAAAATTGTTGTTTTAAACTGTACAGGTTCTCTAAGAAGAAGATTATTAGATTTAGGGTTAGTGAAAAATACTGAAATTACTCCTATTTTAAGAAGTCCAAGTGGTAACCCTACCGCTTACGAAGTGCGTGGTAGTGTGATTGCACTTAGAGAGGAAGATAGTAAACATATTCAAATTGAAAAATGTGAACTTTAAAATAATATTGTAATAATAATATAAACTATAAGGAAAGGAGTGTCCTCCTATTTTTAGAGGAGAAATAGATTTATGGGACTGACTGCAAATTCTACAGGAAAACAAGTGAATGAAAAAGATATTTTTGAAAAAGCAATTCGGTTGTAACTACACCATTGCGATTGCTGGTAATCCAAATGTTGGAAAATCGACCATTTTTAATGGATTAACAGGTATGCATCAGCATACTGGCAATTGGCCGCGGAAAAACAGTAGCAAATGCAAGTGGCATTTGCAATTTTCAAGATAAAAAATTTTTACTGGTTGACATTCCTGGTACATATTCTTTAATGTCAAACTCAGAGGAAGAAGAAATTGCAAGGGATTACATCTGCTTTGGTAATCCTGATGCCACTGTGGTAATTGTAGATGCTACTTGCTTAGAAAGAAACCTAAACTTAGTGTATCAAACAATGGAAATTACCCCTAATATTGTACTTTGTGTAAATTTATTGGATGAGGCAAAACAAAAAGGAATTACCATTGATTTTAAACAGTTAGAGCAAAAATTAGGAGTTCCTGTAGTTGGTACAATTGCTAGAAAAGAAAAAACATTGAAAAAGTTAATGCAAAAAATTGATAGCGTGGTCACGCGGAAATTTGAAACCTACTCCCCATCATATTATCTATCCCGCCGTCATTGAAGAGTGCATTGCATTGTTGCAACCATTGGTAGAAGAAAAACTTCCAAAAGACAAGGCATATCTCACAAGATGGCTATGCTTAAAATTGATGGATGGTGATGAAAAAATTCTTACTTCCATTGAAAAGAATTTGAACGTTTCATTACGAGAAGATTCAGAAATTCGCTTAAAATTAATTCAAGTAAAGGCAAAGCTTTCAAACCAAAATATTGGTGGAATTGATGATTTCCGAGAGGAAATTGTGACCAATATTGTTGTAGAGGCATCTAAATTAACGGGTACCGTTCGCTCTTTAACTCGATATCATTATCGCGGGCGTGATGAAAAGATTGATAGAATTTTAACTTCCAAAAAATTTGGCATTCCCATTATGTTGTTGTTCATAGGAGCTATTTTTTGGTTGACAATTGTAGGAGCTAACTATCCTTCTCAAGCACTTTCGTATGTATTTGGCATGCTGAAAGATAGGCTATTATGGGTTTTCGCCCACTTTCATGCTCCGGAGTGGCTAACAAGTAGCTTAATAGAAGGAGTTTATACCACCCTTACTTGGGTAATAGCTGTAATGCTTCCTCCTATGGCAATTTTCTTTCCATTATTTACTTTGCTAGAGGATTTAGGCTATCTTCCCCGCATTTCGTTTAATTTAGATAACTATTTTCGAAAGGCTTGTAGTTCTGGTAAGCAAGCTCTTACTATGTGCATGGGGTTTGGCTGTAATGCTGCCGGTGTCGTGGGCACAAGAATTATTGATTCTCCTCGTGAGAAGTTAATTGCAATTTTAACAAATAGCTTTGTACCTTGTAATGGAAGGTTTCCTTTTTTAATTGCTGTTAGCACCATTTTTATTGGAAGCCTCGTTGGTGGATTTGCTTCTTCTTTGGTATCTACCTTTGTAGTATTATTAGTAGTTTTACTAGGGGTTTTTCTAACGCTTTTGGTTTCCAAATTGCTTTCAAAAACCATTTTAAAAGGAGTTCCTTCCTCTTTTATGTTAGAGCTTCCTCCATATCGCAAACCACAAATTGGTAAAGTTTTGGTGCGTTCTATTTTTGATAGAACTTTGTTTGTGCTAGGAAGAGCCGCTTCAGTTGCCGCTCCTGCAGGTCTCATTATTTGGCTTTTTGCGAACATATCAGTAGGAGATATGAGTTTGCTTACTTATGTTGCCAATTTTTTAAATCCCTTTGCTAGACTGATGGGATTAGATGGTTATATATTAACAGCCTTTCTTTTAGGACTTCCTGCCAATGAAATTGTGCTCCCCATTATTTTAATGAGTTATATGCAAAAAGGCACCCTGGTCAATTTAGAAGACACTCATGAAATTGGGAAAATTTTAGTGCAAAATGGTTGGACTTTACTAACTGCTATAAATGTCATGCTATTTACACTGTTGCACTTTCCTTGTAGTACTACCTTGATGACTATCAAAAAAGAAACAGGAAGCTGGAAATGGAGCATTATTGCATTTTTGCTTCCTACTGTTTGTGGAATTGTTCTTTGCATGATGACGACTGGCATTTGGAATTTGGTAAAGCTTATAATATAATGCCAAAAGAGCCTAGAATGGCTCTTTTGGCATCTCATATTGGAAAACATATCTCAAATTTTTTAAATTTCTTTATCATATTGACTTTTTTTGGAATTTCGGTTATTCTATACTTGTAATAAAAAGGTTACAAATTTTTAAGATAAAGGAGAGTTGAAAATGGAATTAAAAGGTTCAAAAACAGAAGCAAATTTAAGAAAAGCTTTTTCTGGAGAATCAGAAGCAAGAAACAAATACACTTATTTTGCAAGTGTAGCAAAAAAAGAAGGATATGAACAAATCGCTAGCATCTTTTTGGAGACTGCTGAAAATGAGAAGGAACATGCGAAGCTTCATTTCAAATATTTACAAGGAATTGGAGATACTAAATCAAACTTAGCCGCTGCCGCTGCTGGTGAAAATTATGAGTGGACAGATATGTATGCTGAATTTGCTAGAGTAGCAGATGAAGAAGGCTTTACAGACATTGCTGCTACTTTTAGAGGAATTGGAGAAATTGAAAAACATCATGAAGAAAGATACAGAAAATTACTTGACAACTTAGGAAATGGTGAAGTATTCAAAAAAGGAAGCATTACCGTATGGAAATGTAGAAACTGTGGGCATATTCATGTTGGATTAGAAGCTCCTACTGTTTGCCCAGTTTGCAAACACCCACAAGCATATTTTGAAGTAAGTGAAGAAAATTATTAAAGAATCAGTAATATTTCTGGGATAGAGACGGATAATAGTCTTCCCTATATCTATCTTACAATTTTTAAGTATTTACTGAATATCACAAAAAATCTAGTGAATGATATTATCACTAGATTTTTTTCTTTTATGATTATCATTTTTCAATGGATAACATGTGTCCCTAAACGGGACATTTGTCCCAATCACAAACGTCCCTATTCTGACACGCGACAAACAATCACTGTCATGTCATCTTTTTGTGTACCAAAGTCGTTGTCAATGGCTTCGTTTAAAATTAAATTTGCAATTTGTTGAGCATCACTCGTTTGTATATCTTCTAATAGGTATTTTACCCATACCTCTTTATTAATATATTCTTTGTCAGAATCGATAATGCCGTCAGTACACATAACTAAAATATCTCCTGGCTGGATGTCATAGTCATAAACCACCAAGTCTGCTTGATTGATAATTCCTGTTGGCAAGGTAACAGATTTTAGAAGTTGCACTTCGTTATTGCGCTTTAAGTAAGTTGGGCATGCTCCATTTTTAATAAATTCCATATTACCTGCAAATAAGTCTAAAATTTGAATGTCTAATGTTGCATACATATCCTCTGTGCTATTGGAAATTAATGTAGAGTTGATGAGTTTTAACGATACCTCTTTCTCAAAGCCTGCTGCCAATAATTTTTCTAACATGCTCATTGCTGTTTTGCTACTTTTCATTGCCTCTTGACCCGAACCCATACCATCACTCATAGCCAATAAGTATTTACCGTCTTCTAATTTTGTTTCAATATGACTGTCTCCCGAAACTTTTGAGCCCGTTTTGGTACAAGTTGCCACTCCTACTTGTAGTTTTAATTTATCGCTAGAAAGATAGGTAAATTTGCAAGTCGGCTTGTCTTCTCTTAGTCCACAACTTTGTTTTTGAATCATAAATTTATCTCCTAATACTTTTCCTAAAATTCTTGCAATTTTTTTAATATCACACTTGGTACCATCCATTTCGTCACAAACATTGGTGTATACCTCTACCATATATCGTTTGGAGGAAGTTTGCTTGATTATTATTTGATTAATTTTTATTTCTTTTTGCTCTAACAAGCTCAAAATTTCTTTCTTTTGTGCCCCAAAGGGGTCTTTTTCTTCCTCTTGCATTTCTTCTGCCAAGTGAGAAATTGCCTGTGATACACTCTCTAATTGTGAAGATACATTCTGTTTACTTTCTTCCATTTTTTTCTTCCAAATAAAGTTTAGCTTGCTAATGCGATAAGAATAATTAATCGCCTTAATCATTTGAGAAACATCTTCTTCTACTTGCCTATTCTTTTCATGAAACCCTACAATATATTGATTGTGGTTTTCAAAAATGCTAACCAACTCTTTTTCGGTAATAATATCATCAGTTAGTAGCTTTTGAAAAATATCTGTGACAATGCCATTTTGATTCTCATAAATATCCTCATATAGCATATTCTCTTCTAATGGTTCCAAATTTAATTTTAATTCATCAAAGAAGATTGCTTCATTAGATATTGCTTGTTCTTGCAAGATTTCCTTTTCTTCTAGAACAGTACTTGCCGCTTCTCCATAGCTCCTTGCCATATCACTAATGGCCTGTGACATGCTATTTAATTTTAAAATAGTGTCTTGATTTTCACGAATGGTTCTTTCAGTTGTTTCTGGCAATAACTTTGCTTTTCCATAAAGATCTGCAATATCAATTTTAATGGTTTTAGGCACTGCTAATAGCCCCAAAAAGGCAATGAGAATTTCTTGAAGTTGAATGACAGGAATGGTGTTTCCATTGGCAACATAGGTAAGCACTGCATTTCCTAAAATAAATCCAACGACTACTCCTATTTTTCCAAAGCGACGGAAAATACCTGCAATCATTCCAGAAAGTGCATAAGAAGCCACTAGCATTGGTTCACTATTACCAATAACGCCAAGCGTTACTCCTATGGTAATTCCTGATGTTGCTCCCACTAGCATTCCATTTTTCCATCCAAGAATTAGCACAATTAAAATACTTAAAATATTTTTTAGACTATAGCCAAAAATATGTACATCACTTAGACTGCATATTGCAATGCACAATAACAAACTTGTCCCAATTACTTCCTCAATGGAAAAGACTTTTTTAATGCCAAATTCGTTAATCATTAAAATAGAATTCGCAAATATTTTATAAAATAAATAACTAGAAATGGCGAGCATAATCCCCATTAACAAGTCATATACATAAAAGCTTCTGAAGAACATTGGCACAATTTGTACCAGAAATACAGATAAGAATAAATGAACTCCTACTTTTCGTTGTTCATTGACTCCTTCTTGTTCTTTTGGTCGTTTTAAAAGCACCAACACAAAAAATACAATGGTTGTCAGGAAATAGTAAAGCCAATGGTTTGGTCCAAATTTAATAATAGTACCAATGAGAGTAAGCACATACACTATTCCTATTGGCATGCGGTTGCTTAGCATTGCTGCTAAAAAGCTAATAGCAAATGGACTCATACTGAGCAAAAGGCTGTCTTCGCTAAAACCTACCATTGATAGCATGAACCCTATGACATAAAATGAAATTTTTTGTATGCTGAACAAACCTAACAAGGTTTCTTTGAAGGATTTCTTTTCGTTTGGAGTTTGTTCCTCATTTTTAATTGTTTCTTCTTGATATTCTCTTGAAATATTTTGAAACATTCTTGTACCACCTCTACTTGTTTTCTATTTTACAGAATTTCTAGAAAATTTAGCCATACCATGGTGTACATTTTCTTAAGTTCGTCTGTTTGTTCTTATTCTAGTACAAGCATGATAAATTATTTGTCGTTTTCACGAGCTAAATCAAAAAAGTTTTTGACTTTTTTAGATAGCTTTTCACATACTTCTTCTCTATTTTACCGCAAAAACCAGTAAAATACAAGATTTTTTTGAATGATTACATAAATATTGTGGTCCAGAGTATTAATCATTTACGAAATGACGAATGAAGTAAATCATTAATACTCTGGACTTTAAGCATTGAATTGTTATCGCAAATTCACTAAAAAATCTAGTAAATTTTTATTTACTAGATTTTTAGTGTTATTGAATTATCTTTACTTATTTGATAACCTTTTTCTTAATGATAATTACGCCACCGATGAGGATGATGATTGCAATTGCACCAATTCCTAGGTATAGGTATGGTTCACCTGTTGGTGGTAAAATGACAATTCGTTCTGCCTGGCTACTATCAACTTCTGATGGATTTTCTGTTGGATTTTGATTTCCTACGATAGAATATGCCATTCTTCTACCTACTGTATTAGAAGTTTGTACAATTTCTGCAATGTTTTCATAGGTCAAATCATCGTTTGCGTTTTCTGGTGTAATGACTTTTGTTAATACTAAAGTTTTATTATCTGTTTCTTTTCCTGGCTCTAATGCCTTTGCTAAATCTTTAGTTACTAACATGGTGTTAAATTTGCTAATTGTTTCTGTTAAACTATTATTGACAAGTCTGCTATATACTTGGTTTGCATCATTGTTGGTTAAGTCATTTACATTCACTACGGTCCAACCTTGATTTTCTGCCCCTCTGTATTGTAAATTGTTTGGTACATAGTCAAGCACTTGATTTGCTGCTGTTGTTACAACCTTTCCATTGGCAACCCCTTTATAATAAAAGTCTTCACCGGTATAGTCTGTTTCACCAACATTTTTAATCGTAAGAACATACGTAATTTGAATAGTTGCGCCATGCATTAATTCTTCATCTTTAGTAATTTGAATTAATCCATTATTTCCACCTTTATAGCGTGATGCAATTAATTTGCTAACTTCCTCACGATATGAGTAACGATTGTATTTTGCATCTTTAATACTCTCTTGGTAATAGTCTTTATATTGATTTTTTCTCATGGAATCACTTAAATTATATGCTTTTCCTGATAACCATAACACATCTGGTACTGCTTTTGTAGTATCAAATGCTACTACACCATCAGAATGGGTTAACTTTACACCTGCTACCTTTTTGCTAATTTCAAGTTGTGCTTTTGGTCTTTCGGTTAATCCAAAGTCTACATTGTTTAATGTGTAATTTCCATTATAAGCATTTGAGTTATCACTTTTGCCATCCGAGTTGTTTACTATATAAAGTGTATCCCCATTTGACTCAGTGTTGCTTCCATCTGTATTCGTTCTGTTATATTCTCCTTCGAATACAATGATGGCTGTTTCTGCTACCATGTTGGTATTTTGCATTAATTCCTTGATTTGCGCTTCATTGATAGATTGTGCATATGGAGAAGCTAGTACTTCTGCTTTATAGTTTGTTACATTGTTTGTGCTATAATTGTTGACTGCTGTTCTTCTTGACCAAACATCTTTTGCATCTGATAAGTTTTGTTTGTAACTATCTGCTGCTTGAATATTGTAATATTCCTCTTGGTATCCTGCAATTTCTTGGTTAGCCTTCATATCTTTTTGATATATGGTAGACTTAAAGTCTTGACCATTGTAAGATACGGCATTTGCCCCGCCATTTGCTACTGTTAAAGCAGTGTCTTTGTTATTGCCATAAACAAATCTAACAATGTAATTTCCTGGAATGATGTTGGAGAATTGATATTTTCCACCATCTTTTGTCTTAGTTGTTTGCCATACATATTCTTTGTTATCTGCCAATTTTTCAACTAGTTGTACAGTAACCCCATTGACTCCAATTTCATTTTGTTGTCTAATACCGTCACCAATAACTGAGCCAGATACTGTTTGAGTTCTTTCATCTTCCCATACGGTACCATTAATATTTCTGGTTCCTTTGACTGTTACTTTAATTTTCTTTGCACGGTCTGTGTCATTTTCAAAGTTCTTTTCGTACTTTTCGCCTTCTAGGTCTTTTAATACCAAGTTACCTGGGTTTGAGTTATAATCAATAATTCCTGCTACATCGTTATGGGACTTTTCTACCTTATTTGGTAAAACAGTTCCATTAGCATAGTAAGTTTGGTATCCGTTAATTTCTGCATAGTTTTCTTTTAAACTATCATCTCCATCCAGAATAACTGGACCATTTGCATCACTTTTTACTTTAAAGGTTAAGAAAATATATGCCTCTTCACCACTAGCTAGTTCCTTTTCCTTTAAGCCATTAATATATAAACCGTTGTATTGTTTTTCTAAGTCTGATTGTGCATTTTTTCCATAAATGCTTGACGAATTAACTTGAGCTTTTCTTGCATAAGGAATTGCATCCTCTGGACTGCATAAAGTGCTCATCATTTTTTCGTAATCGTCCTTCTTGACAGTAACTTGTGCCTGCTTGTCTTCATTGTTTTCTTGATACATTACCCAAGATAAGCCTGGTTGGTAAGTATAGTCATTATCATAATAATCCACTACTTCTGTTACTTTTCCTAGAATTCCCTGTGAGTTATTACGAACTGTAATTTTATAAGTAATATATAATTCTAAGTCTTTTCCTGACTGATTTGTGTTTGCAGAACGATATTTGTAATCGTCTATATACAATTCACGGTTATAATTAGTTCCATAGTACTGATTGTAGTCCTGCAATCTTAACTCAATTTGCCAATATTTTTCATCATCACTACGTTTGTTATAGTTATAAATTTCGGTTTTTCCATTAATTTTGGTTGCAGCTTTGTAAATGTCTTTTCTCAATGCTAAATCTACTTGTTGTCTTCTCCATAATCCGCTATTAATATGTAGTTGCTCTTTATAAATAGCTTTTTTGCTTCCTTTTCCCGGAATGGTCATTATTTTTGAATCAATGGCAAAATCATTGTAAACTGGGTAAAGCTCAACATTGCTATTTTTGAATGGAGAACCTGTATAACTACTAATTTTACAATCTTCTATGTATTGTAATTTTTTCCAAAGAGTAGAATCATTTCCCGCAATATTTTTGTAAATGGCTAGCATTTCTTCTTTATTTGGATATGCGGCTTTCTTTTGAATGTATTCTTTGATACTTTTACTAATGATTCCTTCATTAATTTTAGTTGTTGTTTCAATTCTACCGTCTTTATTTAATGCATAAAAGCCATCAATGAGGTGTACACCGTCATCTTTATAAGTACCATCTGCTTGTAATTCAAATCCCATTAGCTCGTTAATGGTATAAGTTTCGTTATAATACTTACCATCTTCCTTTAGCAATTTTCCACTGTTCAAAGAATTAGAAGATTGATAATTTTTTGGTGAAGAACCAATGTCTTTGAATTGTGAGTTATAATTACTTCTTGTTGTTTGATTTTCAGTTACCTTTGAATTTACTTGCCATATTTCTTTGTTAGGTAACTTTGTTACCATATCCTGTACAGAATTTTGTTGCACTAAAGTTCCATCTTCTTTTTTACCAGTTACTAAATACTCTGTAGGCATATATACTTGTCCATTGTATTCAAATGCCACATAATATTTATTGGATGGATCTAACCCATCAAATTGATAATATCCATTTTTATCGGTAAATTGTGGATTAATTCTTCTAGCAATTTCTTCTTCTGTCATTTGTTTACGATTGTCTTCAGATAATAGGTCTGCCACTTGCGAAATAAGTTTACCATCCTGATATTGCACATTTCCTTTTTTGTCAAGGACACACTCATATAAAGTTACCTTTACATTTTCAATTAGTTTATCATTTTCGCCTTTGATTCCATCTGCCTGGTTCATTTTCGTATCTAAAACATCTTCCCAAACAGTTCCACCAAGGCTTAAAGTAATGTCATAAGTCTGTCTACGTCCTGGCTTACTTGGCTCAACTGGTTTTGTTGTTTCTTTTAGTTTGGCTACTAACTCTACTGTAACAGTATAATATTTTCTCTCACCCCAAGCATCTATTAACTTTTGTGGTTTGGTCAGACTAGAAGATACCGTCCATCTATAATATCTTTTGGTACCAATTCTTATACCGTCACTATAAATTGGTCTGGAGTCATATTGTACTGCTTTTGCTACTTTTTGGTTTCCCACTAATTCACATTTTGTACCAGTAGCTGTCATATAACCATATTCTACAAAAACACTAATATAGTTTACTTTTTTAGCTGCCGCTGTTACCCCTTGATTTGGATTTTTAATTTTTAAGAAAAATTCTTTTCCACTTACTGGATAGGATTGCTCGCTACGATCCACATAACCTTCTTTTTGTGTTGGTTGAAAATAGTTAAATGCTTTTTCATTTCCATCTTGGATGTAACTTAAAAGTTCTACATCTTTTAATTCTTTGTTTGCGTTAACCTCATTATATCCTTTAACTTGAATGTTAGAAATACCAGCAAATGCTACATTATTTCCAATTCCTGATACATAGTCCAGTTTATATGGTCCTATAATAAGATATTGTTCCTTTACATTTACATTAATTTTTATTTCTTTTTCAGTCGTTTCTTTAATTGGGTTTGCTACATTTTCTTTTAATTCTGCTTCATAAGTTTTATAATCTTCTGCTTCATCACTTAGTTGTTGTGATTGATCTAAATAAGAAAATTTGGCTCCACTAGCTTTCCAGCTCTCTCCTACATTAGTAGCAGGATTTAACCAAATTGCTACTTGTCTTACTTCTTCGCTAATATTTTCGCCTTTTTCAAAAGTGGTTGAATTTGCTCCATAGTCATAAGTTCCTTTGGCAGATGCAATAAAGTTAGATGGAGCTGTAACAATATAAGCTCCAATCGCATTTAATACTTCATGTTTATTGTTACATACATAATATGGATTTGAGTAAATTGCCCTTGGAAGGCTACCTCTGGTACTACCTGTATTGCCATTTTTTGCTTCTACGTCACTTACCAAATTTCCTGTACTTTTTAATCTACCGCCTTTTTGAATACAGTATAATTGAATGTCATTAATGGATGGGCAATATACTTTGTTACTAGTTTCTCCTGTGTACTCATAGTAAAATGCTCTACCATTTTGGAACGATTTGCTGTCATGCGCTCCTTTGACTGTGATAGTTCCTTTTGCAATAGAACCATTAGCAATCAGTTTTTCTTTACTAATTCTAGTTTGTTCTATCATCTCTGCTGGCTTTGCCATAATGGCTGACATGACAGATATTAATAAAATTAATACAAAAGCCAATGCTAATGCTATGCCGATTGTTTTTGTTTTTTGATTCATTTTTTTCCCTCCCTTCATTTATCTTCTTTTGTATAAGACTTTCCTTTGAATTATCAGGATTGATAACACTAGTAAGAATAAAATAGCTATTACAAGTGTAACAGATAATATCATTTTACCGGTTACTACGGCAAGTACAATATCTGCTTGTGACATATCGTCTTCGCCTTGTACTCTGTTTGCTCCTTGAGAGTCAATATCTGCTAAACCTTGTTCATTATAACTTTCGTAAATTTCTGCATTATTATTGACAATGTTTCCAATGGTTTTATCTGAAATTTGCATACTTAATACTAAGGTTACTTCTTTGCTTTCTCCCGGATTGATTTTTGTGTTTTCTAAACTTGTATTATATACGGCTTGACCATTCGCTGACAAATACCAATCTTGATTTAGCTCTGAACTAAATTTAGTATCTTCTGGTAAATAGTCAACAATCTTTTTAGCATAACCCGGAACTTGTCCTTCGTTAGTAACCACAATTTTATATTCTATTACAATACTGCTTTTATTAACGTTTTTTCCCAATACTTCCACTTTGACTAACTTTTTATTTTGATAGTTTAATACTTGTGTTCCTACTGTTGGAGTTGTTAAAGTGGTTTTACTAATATATTTGTCTAATTTTAAGTCGAATTTTTGAGCAACATATAGTCCTAAGTCAATATCTCTTACATTATCTTCATTTACTAAAATAGTATCGGTTACTCCGGCATAAGTTTTTGTTCCATTTAATGTAATTTTCATTGTTCTTGCATCTGAGTTATAACTTTGGCTTACTTTCTGTTTTTGGTATTCTGTAACGTTATAGTTACCGGCATCATATAAAAATACTACTAAATAATTGCCTGGTGCTAGGTTGGTAAATTCATATTTTCCATTGACATCAGTTGTGGTAATTTTAGACTCCCCAGAATTTTGGTCTTTGACAATTTGATTGGTTTCTTTTTGTAATAATATCACTTGAATTCCAGATAATAATTCTTCTCCTTCTTCTTTTTGTCCATTTTGATTACTATCTAACCATGCTGTACCTGTAATTTTATAACCGCCTTGTGCTGCCGAATGATTAGGGTCTTGTGGATTTGTTTGTTCATTGTCATTTTCAGTATTTCCATTTTCATCTTGATAAAGTGCTTTATTATATTCCACAATATTGGTAATACTGTTCGAAGTAATTTTTTCAAGTCCCTCTGCCTCAATAGTTGCACTATTTTTTACCTCTTGTTCCTCTTGCGTTGGTAATAAACTTGCTTGTGCAATTACGGTTACTTGACTGGTTGCTCCTTTTTCAAAAGTAGCCCATCTAATTTTTGCTGTATTATGAAGACTTGAAGTAATTTCTGTCGTCTTACCTTGGTATTCATACAGCAATTTCACAAAGCTTAATCCTTTTGGAAGAGCATTTTCAAAAATAACATTATCAGCATCTGCATTTCCTGTATTTTTGATTGTAAATTGATAGGTAATTTGCTGTGTTTCTTTAATATACCTTTGATTACTACTTGTTTGAGTAATTTCAAAGTTTGGCACGGCTACTACATATTGTAGTACATTAGAAGTATGTACTGGCATATTATCTGCTGTCATTTGTGCTACATACGAAAAGTTGCCTTTCATATTACCTATTTCAAGTGTTAAATAAATAGCTTGCATTGAATATGCTTGTAAATTTGGAAGTGTTACAGTTACTTTGTTGTCCTTTACGTTAATATTATTTTGCAATTCATTTCCTTCATCATCGTGATATGTTGCTTGTTTAATGATAATTCCTTGTGGAATTTCAATACTTACAACAGCATTAGTTATGTTTTCGATTGGTTCTATAATAATTGTGCTGTAGAGAGTATTTCCTTTTTTAATTGGATAGTCTGGATCATTTGGAATGGTATTGGTAATAACTACTTTTGCCTTCGTTTTTTTCAAAGAATATTCATTGGAAGGAATGCTATTATCCAAGTCATCTGCATTTACTTTTACCTGATTTCCAATCGTTGTAATGGTTTTCTCTTCCTCGTCATCCATTTCTTGCATTTGTAATTCATAGTAGCAAGAAGCTGTTTCTCCTGCCTTTAATGTTCCTAAAGCTTTTTGAATAAGCTGTTCTTCTTTTTCCTGATAAGTTTGTGTGGTAGAGTCATATTCTACATATTTTGTTCCTTCTGGTACAGGAATATTAACAGTTACATTTTTACTATCAACCTTTCCTGTATTTTTAACAGTAGCAGTAAATCGAACAATTTGTCCTACATGTACTTCGCTATTTTGGGTCATATTGGCATTTAAAGTTACTTCTAACTCTGGTCCTTCTCCTGTTGTTAATCCTACAATTCCCGATACTTTTGTTTCTTGTGTTGTAACTTGTGTTGTTTTATTTTCATAAGATACTACATACATTTCATAGCTACTTTGATTATGTGCTAAATTTTGTGGAACCTGAACAGAGTACTGGAAGCTTACCTGTTCCCCTTGTTTAAGTTCTTGCTCAAGGACAATACAGTAGCTTTTTACTTTGCCAAAGTCACTTGGCGTTAATGTCCAACCGTTTTGTGCATTTTGTAGGTCTTTGGTTGCTTCTCCATTTTCACTATAATATACTTTGCTTTTTACTTCTCCCACAGTAATTGCTCCTGTAAGAGGTGCCGTGAAAGTATTTCTTAGTTCTTTTTCAGAATTAATCATCTTGTTTTCTGCGGCTAGCGTTCTTCCTAGCACAACTACATTTTGAATAGCATTTTCATAGTTATTAACAATGATTCCTTCTACTTTGATTTGCTTTGCTTCGCTATAGGCTTGAATTTTAATATCTTGTTTTTCATCAGTCATGTTCATGATATTAATATCATTTTCATGATATACATGGTTGGCTGCTACTACCCCACTTGGTGCCACTAAATTAACTGATGCAATAGAAACGCCTTCTAAATTGTTATTTGCATTTTTCGTTTTTACCGCTTTTGCTTTCTGTGCAGCTGGTACTAATGTTTCTTTTGCATAAATCTCGGTATTGTTGTTGTGATAGTTCATAATGACATTTTCTGTTTTACTTGGAGTTAATTTCTTTAAGGTAATATCTGTTTTAATGACTAAATTACCGCCCTTGGTAATTAAGTTTTCTGTTGCTTGTGCAATGTTACTACCAATATATTGAGTTTGTGTTCCCTCTAAAGTAATAACAATTACTTGCTTTCCATTTCTATTTTCTACTTTTGATTCCTTTATGGTTAACTCGTTTTCTAAAAACAAGTCAACATTTTTTAATATTACCGTTTCTACATTCTCTGGCATTTCAATTTCAAAAATTGGATTTTTAAATAAAGCTCGTTCTGTACTAGAAGTATCTAATACTACTCTCATTTCTACATCTTGATTAGGAAGAATGGTAGATAACTTTTGTTGTTGGAGCATTAGCTCAGCTTTTGTAGTTGGCTCTGTCAAAGAAACAGCTTTTGCTGTTTTTTGCTCTTCTAAACTACTTTTTACTTGTGCTTCTAATAATAATTGTGCCATATTTTGCACTTGCTTTACTGTTAATTCTGCTTGTTTGTCAATTGCTCTTTCTACTGTAATGGTAAAAATTCCTTCTGCAATTGGCTGACTTGCTTTTAAAATGACTTCATTTGCTTGTGCCTCTGTAATATCAACTTGATAAGCCCCTTCTTTTGCTGTTTGAGCATTGAGTTCTGCTATTTTAGTCATGCCATCTTTTTCAAAAATTTCTACAATTCCTTCTTGTCCTAATACTTGTTCAAACACTGTTTTGTCAATTGAAATGGTTTTAATTACTGTTGCTTGATTGGCGCTAACTTGTTCTCCTTGATAATTGTTCCATGTTTCTTTTGGAAGAGTTATTTCAAATTGCTCAAAAAATTTTGCATCCACAATTTGTGTAGTATAAGAAGTAATATATGGGGTCTCTTGTTTTTGTTTGCTAATGGTATTAGCATATAAATACCCCTTGCTGACTGTTGCTGGTGCCTCAATAGTAAGGCTATTAATACTACCCATTTGATTTTGTAAGTCATAAGAAATATCAATTTGTTTTTCTATGGTTGCCATTCGGGCATTGTATACTGTTTGATTTGTTTTTGCGGGAATATTACCTGTAATAGGAGTAAGTACTTGATTTTGATAAATACAGTTAATAAAATATGCCTCTTGCTCGTTTTGAGTCCATGTAATAAAGCCATTTGCATCTTTTTCATTTTCGGTTGTAATCGTCACTACTCCTGTTTGATTATTATAAAAATACTTTATTTTTTCTTGGCTAGCAATTACATTAACTCTTGTTGGATTCATTCCCCCTATTTTTGGTACTTCAAGAGTAATTTCTTTTTTTGCAAATGGTAAAGTATTATTTTTAATGCCTGCTTGCACTTTTATTTGCATAAAAGTTCCCGCCTCATCTGATAATTGGTAAGGAACATATTTAGTAACTTCTCCCGTTAACTCTGCTTCTGCTTTTCCTAAAAAGCTTACTTCATTGATGATTGTTTTGGTAATTTCTTTTTCCTTTCCCTTTCCATCAATATATGTTCCAGAAAAAATCACTTTAGATTCTTTTTGAAAAATATCTGTTGAAACCTTGTCTTGTTGTTTCATTTGAATTGGCACTTCAATGATAGTTGCTTGACTTGAAGTATTGACTTGTTTTAATACCAACTCATTTTCTGTCGCTTTTTGGATTATGTCTCCTTTTAGGTTTTCTGTATCAATGACATAATTACCGTCAACAAATTTGACTACTCCATTTTTTAAATAGCCATTGTTACTTACTTTAACATTGAGGTACATGACAACTGTTTTTCCTATTAGAGCTTGTATTTCATGTGTATTTCCTTCAAAATAGCTATTAAATTCGACATTATCATGATTTGTTTTGCTATTTTGATGTGATAAATTACTACTTGCCGCTATGACGGTGGTTGGTAAGGTTGCTATGTTTGTTCCGATAATAATACTAACTAATAGCATTGCAATAATTTTATTGATTTTTTTCATTTTAACCTCCTAAAAGTGATTATCCTACATCTTCTATTATACGACATTTTTCCAGTTTTTTCAATGGTTTTATACTCTTTTTTCATTTTTTTGGAAATTTTATCATTACTTTGTAATATTTCTTCCACTCTTTTCCTCTACGGAATAGCTTGTTTTGCCGTTTATTTACATAGTCTTTTTTGATGAACAAATGATATTTGATTATCATCATTTGATATACAAAAAATCTAGTAAATGAAATCATTTACTAGATTTTTCAATTTTTATTTCATTATCTTTCGTGTTTTAATACTTTTTTCTTAATGAATACAATGCTTGTTCCTAGAAGAATTGCAATTGTTGCTCCTAAGCCGATATATAAGTATGTGTGTAAGTTACCAAATGGTGGTAAAATGACAACTTTTTCTGCTCTAGCACTATCAATTTCTGAAATTGGTTGTGTCGGATTTTGGTTTCCTTGTACAGAGAATGCCATTCTTCTACCAACATCATTTGAAATTTTAACAATTTCAGCAGTATTGTTATACTCCATATCATCGCTATTATTTTCTGCCGTAATTAATTGTGTTAAAACAAGTCGTGTCGTGGCATAGGTTTGTTCATATAGGCTTGCTTCCTTCTTTGTATTCTCTGTTAATGGAATTAACTTTTTATTTAATGCGTTAGTAGCAAGAATTGTATTATACTTACTTAATACATTGGATACTTCTTGGTTAACATAGCCATTTGTATTGATTTCATCTTTTGTAATTGCTTTCCAGCCCCATACTGCTTGGTTGCTGCTGGTTCGATATTGTAAATTATTTTCTACATAATCAATGATTGTATCCGCTGATGTTTTTACAATCGCACCTTGATCAGCTACTTTTCCGGTATAATAGAATGAGGTTTCATGATAGTCTACTTCGCCAACATTTCTTACTGTAAAGTCATAGGTCATTTGGATGGTAGCACCATGCATAAGTTCTGCATCCATTGTTGCTTGAATTAAGCCTTGCGTATTAGCAATTAAACTATTTACCCTATTTCTATACGCTACAATTTCTGCTACCGTATAGTCATTATGAATATTATTGTTTTTACCTTCTGCAGAATTGATGACACCTTTTAATTCATTGGTACGATATTCTTTTGATGGTTTCCATAATATATTGTTCATGCTTTGATTTGCATCAAATAGAATGTTGTTATTTGCCAACGTAATCTTTACATTACTTATTTTTTTTGTCAGTTCTAATTGAGCTTTAGGTCTTTCTACTAAACCAAAGTCTATATTTTGTAAAATGTATTTTCCATTGTAGTCGTTACCATTGAGATAATCTTTTCCATTGGATGCCGAATTATCTCCATTGCTATTTGTTCTGTTATATTCCATTTCTATAGCAATAACACCAGTTTCTGCTCTCATTTGTGTTTGTTTACGTGCCTCGCTATCTTTTCCCAATGTACTTATTTTACTCAAGTCTTCTGCTTTTGCATTGGTAATTCCATTACTGCTATAAGCATTTACCTTTTGTCTATCTGTCCAAATATCTTTTGCATCAGATACGTTTTTTCCTAAATTATCTGCTTTAGCAATGTTATAGCCATAGGTTGCTGTTTCATTTTGTAAGTTGACATCCATGTATTCATTATATTTTCTCTTTGCATCTGTATTATCATTGCTTTGTCCTTCTTGTTTGATATCAAATTGATAAGTAGTACTCTTGAAATCTTGTCCATTGTAAATAGCATTGTACTCTCCTCCGTAGGTAAATCTAACAATATAGTCTCCCGGAATAAAGCCTTCAAATTTATATTGTCCATTTCCATCTGTTTCTATTTTTGCCTCTTGCCATGAAGTTCCATTCCATATTTTAGCAATTTCTTCCGAAGTTTTTCCATTAATTACTTCATAAAGTTCTACATGAATTCCTGATACTACTGTCTCTCCATTTTCTCTAATACCATTGCCAATTACAGCATCTGTTCCTTCCACTTGTGTATTACGTTTGTCTTCCCATACAGTACCATTGATTTCTCTTACCGAATCAATAACAGAAACTTTAAGTCCTTTGGCACGATCAGTATCATTCTCCCAGAGATATTCTTTTTGAATCATATTGGCAGTTAAATTACCTGGATTAGAATCAACATCAATTAAACCGGCTGTGTTTTTTGCATTTTTTGTAATACCGTTTGGCAGTTCAGTTCCATTAGCATAGAAGGTTGAATATCCATTTATTTCTGCAATATTATGCTTTGTATTGGCAATATCTAGGTTGCTACCACTACCATTTATTTTAAATGTTAAGTATAAATATACTTCTTCTCCTACTGCCATTTTATGATTTTCCAATCCGTGGATATAAATAGTATTATACCCTTGATTTAAAAAGCTTCGAGAAAAGTTTGTATTGCTTCCGTAATTAGTATTATTACTTACTTGAATATTTTTAAACTTTTTATCTCCAATAATATTTTTATTTTTTGCCATCATAATGTTGCTATATTCTTCTTTGGTGATACCAACATCATCATACATGAGCCATGACATGTTTGGCATAAAGGTATAACTTGTATCATAGTAGTCTACAATTTCATCAATTTGTGTCAAAATACTCTGTGATTGGTTGCGGATGCTAATTTTATAGGTAGCATAAATGTTTAATTCGTTTGCCGTATTGCTTTTGAATTGGTAGTCAGAACGATATAATTCTCTTGAATAAGTTGTTCCGTAGTAGCTAGCGTCACTAAGCCTTGCAGAAATTTCCCACAATTCTTCATCTGCCGAACGTTTATTGTAGTTATACACTTCTGTTTTTCCATTAATTTGTAATGCTGCTTTATATACATCTTTTCTTAAAGCAATCTTCGCTTTTTGTCTTGGCCATAAACCTAAATTAATTTGACATTGTCCTGGATATATGTTTTTGTATTCAATTTTTCCTTTTGATTTCACTGTTTTTCCACGAAATGTTTCTGCGCGATTATCAGAAATTATGCTTGCTTTTGTTCCATTGAACATCAAGGTATGATTTTTATACTTACCCTCTTCCATTGAAATGGTAAATTGATCATACACAGGGTAAGCGTCATATTGCGATACCTTATTAGCATTTTGCTCCTTCGTATAAGCATTAATTTTGCAATCTTCAATAAATTGTAATTTTTTCCATGCTTCTTCATTCTTTTTTGCAATTTGTTGATAAATTTGTGATTTCACATTGGTTGGATATACTCTATGTTTATCAATGTAATCTCTAATGAGCTGACTAATCATTCCTTCTTGAAACTCTGGTTTATTCGATGTTGAAGTGTCAATGATTGCTCCATTTTTATCTACCTTAAGATAAGTATCAATCAATTGGTTATTTTTATCATATTCATATTTTCCATTACTCTTGAGCGTAATTCCTGCTAACTCATAAGTTGAAAATGTTTCATTGTAATATTCTCCTGCTACCTTCTTTAATTCTCCTAATGAATTGCTTGAAATATAATTATTTGGCGAAGAACCAATAGAAGCAAAAATGTCATCAAATTCTTTTCTTTCACCTGCTAATTCTGTTGCTTTTGAAGTTTGTTCCCATTTACTATTATTCTTACAAGAACTATATTGGGTTATATCAACATTATAATCAGTAGGCATATACACTTGTCCATTATAAGTATATTGAACAATATACTTTTTCATGACATCGACTCCTCTAAATTCATAGTAGCCATTTTCATCTGTTAATGTTGGATTAGTTCTTCTTGTATAGTCTTCCTTATTGTTAATTTCCGCTTTTGTTGCTGATGGATTTTCTTCTTTTAAAGTTGCAAGTTCTGCTAAAGTAAGTTTTCCATTATTAATTTCATACAAGCTAACTTCAATATTAGCTAGCAATTTATCTGACTTTGTTAAAATACCATCAGCTAGTCCCTCTTTTCCTTCTAGGGCTTCTTCAAACACGTTTCCACCAATTTTCATTGTGATTGGAATAAATTTATCTGTTTTATCTGGATTTTCTGGAATGTTTGGAATACCAATTTCAAAAGTCTCTTTGACAAGTGTTCTTTTGGCCATATTGATTACTACAGCATCTTGTGGAGTGCTATCAGTTCCTAACTTTGGCTCATATCCTTTACAGTCGTGACACCTTCTTGTATGTCCAGGGCAAGTGTATTTCGTTTTTCCATCTGCTCCTTTACCTGCTGCTTTGCAACCTGAACAACGATAATGATGTGTATGTTTATTATAATCTCCTAAATGCTTTTGAGATACCGTATAATAAATACCATCTCTCATACATAATTCTACTTCACATTTGATATATGAAAATTCTACATGTAATTTCACAGAACCTACTAGTTCTTCTGGGTAATCTACTTCCACATAAAACTCTTTTCCTGGAAGTGGTGCCGCCTTATGGGAGGCATACCAATCGATATCGTTGTTATCATAGGCATCAATTGCTGGATTCCAATTGCTGTAGTATGTATTTTCTTCTTGTTCTCTGGTTAATTTTTCAGGATTAGCATTTTTCGTAGACCCATAATATGCTTTTTTGATTTCTCCATCAATAATAAAGTTTTTAATGGCAAGTTTGTTTCCTTCATCATCTACCAAATACATATTGGAAATACCACCATAAGAAAAGTAGTCATCCTTAGCATTCCCTCCCTTAACATTTTTTCCATTGATATAGTCAAGTTTGAAAGGGCCTATTTTATACAAATTTTCCTCACGATCAATATCTACTTTAATGTCACTTTCTGATAGTAAAGACTTTGGTTTCATTCCTTTTTTGTCCTGCATAATTTGCTGATAAAACATACGATAGCGTTCTGCCCACCTTGTAAATAGTTCTCCTTGCGCTTGTCCTGTACTTCCATTTTTATTATAAGTTTTTTTACAAATTTGTGACATCCAAATAGCTTGTTGCTTTACAATTGCCCACAATTCGTCATTGTCTGCTTCATCTCCCAATAGTTGTCCACCTGGCAAATAAGAAGCAATAAAGGCAACATTATATAATTTTTTCCCCTTGTAACTATCACTTTCATTATAATGTTCTCCGACACATTTATAATAAGTGCCGCTTCTGGTTCCATAATATCTAACACTGCTGGCACAACCGCATTTAGAAGGGCCAGTTCGAGAAGAAGAGTTAACTAAACCTATAATATACTCTTTTGTCGAACCAAGTTTTAGTTCAGTTCCTGGTTCTACACAGTAAATTTCTTCTCCGCCTTCTGTTGTTGGCTTCCATAACATATTTCCTACCTTGACCTCGGAAATCACTCGGAGATCATTTTCTTTGGACCTTGCCTGAAGGATATTGTCAGCACCTGTTATGTCACTTGCCAATTGTTGTGTTTCATCTGGAATCATTATGGCAATTCCCAGTATTAGAAAAGTAAGAAAACTAAGGCTAAGTAGCATCCATTTGATGATGTTTACTGCTTTTTTCATATTCTTTCCCCCTTTCATTTATTTTTTCTAGGTAATACTTTTTTTCGAATCATATAAGTTCCTGTGGCTAATAACAAAATTACTACAATACTAATGCTTGTATAGCCAATAATTTTACCTGTTACAACAGAAAGTACAATGTCTGCTTTTGACATATCATCCTCGTTTTCTAATTTGTTAGCAGGTGTTGAGTCAATATCTTCCACCCCTTGTTCATTATAGCTTTCATAAATTTCTGCATTATTATTGACAATGGTTCCAATGTTATTTTCAGTAATATTCAAGCTTAAAATCAAAGTAACTTCTTTGCTCTCTCCTGGTTGTAATTTGGTTTCTGCTAAACTGGTATTATATACCGTACGATTATTGTCTGATAAATACCATGTTGGATTTAACTCAGTATTGAATTTCATATTTTCTGGTAAGTAATCAATTATTTTTGTTGCATATCCTGGAATTTGTCCCTCGTTAGTAACTACTATTTTATACTCTACAATGATATTACTTTTTCCAACATTTCTTGTTAAAATTTCTATTTTGGCTAGCTGTGACTTTTCATAAGTATATACTTTTGTGCCACTAGTTGGCGTTGTTCGTGTGATTTTAGTAATATATTTGTCAAGTCTTAGATCAAATTTTTTTGCCTCATATAGTCCAATATCAATTTCTCTAACGTTACTATTACTAATTCTAACGGTATTGCTGACACCAGCATATAGTTTTTTACCATCTAATGTAATTTTCATGTTAACAGCATCAGAATTAATACTTTGGCTAACTCCTTCTTTTTGATATTGTGTAACACTGTATTTTCCTGCATCATATAAGAAAATTACTAAATACTCATCTGGCACTAAATTGGTAAATTGATATTTTCCCTTGTCATCTGTTATGACTATTTTTTCTTCACCAGTATTTACATCTTTGACAATTTGATTATTCTTTTTGTAAATCAATAATACTTTTATTCCTGACAAAAGTTCCTCTGTTTCTTCTCTGCTTCCATTTTGATTATAATCTACCCATGCTGTTCCTGCAATGAGATATCTTCCCTCTTGCTCTGGAATAGGAGTATTTCCATTGTCCTCATTGGTACCAGTATTAGGGTTAATATGCGTTTTTGTATTATATTCAATATAGTTTTTCACAGAATTTAGTTGTGTTAATTCTACCTGGTCAGATTGGATACTTGCGTTATTGACAATTTCTTTTTCATTCTCTTCTACAGACGACACCTTAGCATTCACCATTAAGGTAATTGTTACTTTTGAATTTGCTGGAAGATAAGGAATGGTGATTTTCATTTGATGATTTTGATAATCTCTACTTTCTGTTCCTTGATAATCTAACCCCTCTGGGCATTCTATTGTCACTGTTGTACTAGTTAACTCTACTTCATTTGGTAATACATCAGTAAAAACAAAATCTTTATGTGCCCCTGTTCCAGAAGTATTAATCTCAAATTGATATTGAAATTCTTCTTCTTTGACATAAGTTTTATTAGGAGTAAATTGCTCTCCTTCAAAACTTGCTGTTCCTTTATAAATATATTGTTCGTTAGAAACTTGTTTTGCTTCTATTCCTTCTGCCTCTGCATATGTTTTGGTAGAAAACTTACTTTCTGTATTTTTTCCTATGGTAAATTCTAGGATAAAAGTTTTTTCTTCAAAGGGTAATGTTGCTAACGAAGCAATTACTTGGTTGGACCCTTTTGTAACACCTGTTTCGCTATGTGTTTCTCCTTCTTCCCAATATGCATTTTGAATAGTGACATCATTTGGAAGTGGAATAATAAGTTTAAAATTTTCTAGTTCAGACATTGGATTAACATGAATACGATATTGAATCGTGCTCGTTTGTGAGTAAATTTCTTCTTCCAATGTATTGGTCTGGTTAATAAACCCTTTCAATATACCAGGAAGAATAGTAAATTGAAATGGATTACTGGTTAGTGCATTTTCCATGTTATCTGCCTTGAGGCTAATGTTCATTTGCCTTTGAACCATATATTCCTGGTTAATTGCTTCTGGGTCTCTATTTCCTTCTGGCTCTGCTTCAGCTATGTTAGCTCTAATAATATATTCTACTGTTTTTGTTTCACCCGCTTTAATATTTCCTAGTGAAATTAAACTATTTTCAATTGTTTCGAAACTTCCTTTTGCCTCTTTATAAGAAACTAATTCAGTATAGTTAGGAAGATTAATTTTCATCGTCACATTTTGTGCATCGATATTTCCTTGGTTGGTAATAGTAGCAAAGCATCTAGCAGTTGCGGTATCGTAAAGATAATGGAATTGTTCAATTGGCTCATCAATGATTACGACATCCACATTTCCATATTCCATATTAGAAGTTAGTTCAGCTTTTAGCTCTGGTCCTTCCCCAGTTGTTATTTCTATCATTCCTGCTGTTTTGGTTTGGCTAATTGTTGCTCCTTCTATGTCATTATCATAATATACTTTATACATATGTGTTGCAGTTTGGTTATATGGTAAGTTTGCAGGTAATTCTATTGTGTAAGAAAACTCCTGCCCTGCACCTTGCGAATCATATAGGGTAGGGTCTTGTACAATCATGTAACTTTTTACTTTTGACAAGTCTGCCGGGTCTGTTTGCCATCCATTTTGCGTATTTTGTAGCTCTTTGGTTGCTGCTCCATTTTCACTGTAATAAACTGTTACCATATTATCAGGATTTATGCTGAGTGCTATTTTACTTAACAATGTTGTATTAAAGGTACTTGCTAAAGTTTCAGTAGAATCGATTTTAGTACTTCCTACTGAAGGAATTCTTCCTAAAATAACAATATTACCAATATTATTTTGTTGATTATTCACAATATTGCCTGTAACAGTTACTGTCTTTTTTTCTGAATAAGTAGGAATAATAAGTTGCTTGTTCTCATCTGTTAAATTAGTTAACAACTCTGTTCCCTGATGATCAATTTCAGTAAGTGTAGTTGCCGCCATTACTCCTGTTGGCGCAACCAATTGAATTGAAGCAGTAGTAACACCTTGTGCCACTACTTGTGTGTTAGTTTTTACTGCTTGTGGTGCTTTTTTTATTGGGCTTTTGGTCGTATGGTTTCCTTCATAAAGATTTGTATTTTCATTAGTATAATAGAGCACCATATTTTCTGTTGTTGTTGGCGTTAATTTTTTTACCAAGATATCTGCTCGAATCACAATGTTTGCTCCTTTAGCAATAACGTTTTTGCTTTGCATTGTTTGAACAGTATTATTAAAATATTGACTTTGTTCCCCTTCTAATGTAATTTCTATTACTTGCTTTGCATTTTTTGTGACCACTTTTGCTGTTTTAATTTTTAGCTCATCGTCTAGCACAAGGTCAACATCTTTTAAAGTTACCTTTTCAATATGACTTGGCATTTCAATTTCAAATTTTGGGTTTTTATATAATGCATAATCTGTATTAGAAGTATCTAATACTACTTTCATTTCTATATCTTTATTTTCTACTACGGTAGATAAAGTTTGTTTTCCTTCATCAATGTTTAGCTCTGCTTTTGTTACAGGTTCTTTTAATGCTATTTCTGCTTCTAAAGTTTGTTCGTCGTTTGCCGAGGCAATCACTGCCAATTTCATTTTGTTAACATCTTGCATTTGTTCTTTTGTGATACTCTGATTTGCTTTTAATCCTTTTGTTACTTTAAAAGCAAATTCTCCTTCTATTACTGGTTTGCTTGTTTTGATAATAATTTCATTAGCATCCTGCTGGCTAAGGTCTAATATATAATTGTCTTTTTCATCCTTTGTTGTTTCTTTGGTGATTTCTGCTATTTTAGTATTATCTGTTTTGAATATTTCTATTTTGCCTTCTTCCCCTAGCATTTTATTAAAAATGTTTCCTGGAATAAGAATTTCTTTCGTATAGGCATTAGCAACATATTCTGCTTGTCCTTCAAACTTTTCTGGCACACTTCTAAAGGAAATATTATTTACTAATTCACTATTTGTAATTTTAGCACGATAAACAAGTTCATAAATACATTCTTGCTTTTCTTCTATTTCTTCTCCTTTTGCTAATTTTTCTTCTTTTACTTCATTGGCATAGAAGTATCCTTTACTAATTTCTTTAGTGTAGTTTATTTCATATGTATTGAGGTTCGCACTTATTTTTTCTAACGAGTAATTTGTTTGAATTTCTTTTTGAATTTCTTTTTGTAATTCGTCATATAGTTTATATGTTACAGAAGTTTCAATTGTGCCACTGATTTTTTCTGCCGAGTTGACACTCATTTTGATAAAGTCATAAATTGCTTTTCCTTCATAAAAACAGGAAACAATATATTCATCTTTTGCTTGCTTTTCCCAAGCAATTTTTCCATTCTCCTCTTGGTTTTCTACATTGATGATTACTTTGTTATTCTCTGCTTCGTAGTGATAATTGTTTTGATTAAACTCTATTCCATTTTTTCTTCCATTAGTTGCCCCAGTGCTATTTGCAATTACTGTTACCTTGCTTGGTTTGATAGCTTGTTCTTGCATTGTTATTGCTGGAACAGTAACAGTAATATTGGTATTTTGTACAGGAATAATGTTGTCTTTTACTTGGCTGTTGATTTTAGTTTGTAACATTACTCCATAGGTTTCACCAATTTGATAAGGCACTAATTGGGTGAGCTCTGTACTTACTTCTGCTTCTGCTTTGCTTTTCCAAACTGCTTGTGTCAAAATACTTTTTTGAATGGATTGCTCTTTTCCGTTGGCATCTATGTATTTTCCTGTAAATATTACTTCTGTTTGTTGATTGAAATAATTTGGTATTACCTTATTTTGTTCTTTGATAGCAATTGGTACCTGAATGATTATTTTTCCATCACTACTATCCACCTTTGCTAATTGTATTTGCGTTTCACTAACACTTTGCACTTTTTCATTTGTTAAGTTAGTACTATTGATTTGATAATTGCCATTGACAAATTGGACTATTCCATTCGTTAAATAGCCACTATTTTTTACTTCAAGGCTAACGTTAATATTGGCTTCTTTGCCTATTTCCAATTCTTTTTGATAAGTTTTTCCCTCAAAGTAAGTATTAAATTCCACATTGCTATGATTGGTCGTGCTGTTTTGGTTGGCCAATTCTTCTGCTACCGCAATCACTTCACTTCCAACACTCAATAGGTTCATGCTCATTAACATGCTGGCAAGTAATGTTGCCACAATTTTCTTTGTCCTGTTCATAGTACCTCCTTTGTTTCATAGACATAAGTATTCTATAATATCAATTTTAGCATTTTTACAGTATTTTTCAATGGATAGTTCTTTCCAAAAATGTCGAATTTTGGAAAAACTATTACGGAAGCTGTATTTTAATGTCCCAATATTAAATTTTTGTTACAAATTTTTCACTTTTGTCATAAAAAGGAGTTTTGAGGGAAATTGTTTTACATAATTTGAAAAAATATTATTTTTAATTTGTCACCTTTCCAGCTATAAAAGAATATATAATAATATAGCTTTTGAAACATATATTATATTGAGGTGATAAAAGTGAATAATAATATGGATATGGCAAAATTAATGGCTATGCTTTCTAAGATGGATAAAAAGGATTTAGAGGCGGGCTTAGCAAAAGCAAATCAAATTTTAAATTCCGATCAAAAGGATAAAATTATTGCAGAATTACAAAAAAAGCAATAGACTTAAAAAATTGTTGACGGGTGCATTAGCATATAAAGCCTGCGTTTACAAGGACTTAGCTGATAAAAATGTAGGAGGGTGAGTAAATGAGCGAAGATATGTCCGAGATGATGAATCAAATTAATCAAATGTTAAAAAATAATGAAATACCAAATGAAATTAAGAACATGATGAATCAACTTTCCGGAAATCAAAATGGCTCTTCTGATATGTCTTCTTCTCATGGTTCCAATCAAGAACAAAAAAATGAGGAAAAAAAGCAAGGAAATGGAATGCCTGATTTTGACATTAATACCATGCTGAAAATGAAATCTATTATTGATTCCATGAATCAACAAAAGGATGACCCTAGGGCTAATTTATTAATGTCTTTGAAACCTTACTTAAAATCTAGTAGAAAACAAAAGGTGGACCAGTATATTAAGCTATTTCAAATGGGAAAGGTAATTGAGGTACTAAATCCATTGGGTGGTGACAAAAAATCATGACATATAATTATCCCTTTTTTCGTTTTCCCCATATGGGAAGATATCCTTCTTATCCACCCCATTATGCAAATTACTCTGCTCCAGTAGATAGGGTTGGCTTAACGCCTAGAACGCTTCCTGCTGTTCGACCCAGAAAGGAGGAACCTTCCTTTTCGCAAAAAGGAGAAAATTTTCATACCAATGATACGATAAAAGAAAAAGCCTTTCACCAAAAAAGTGAAAGACAAAGCATCAATTTATTAAGTAATTTATTTCATCAAGAAGATCGCGAAGATGAAGAACCTTTTTTTGAAATATTTGGATTAAAACTCTATTATGATGATATGTTGCTTATTGGCTTAATTTTCTTCTTGTATCAAGAGGAAGTAAAAGACCAATATTTGTTCATTGCATTGATTTTATTATTGCTAAGCTAATTTTATCAATTACAATCAAACTGCCAAGATATTGTTTTCTGTTTTTTCAACTTGACCTGCCACGAAAACAATATCTTGCTCGGCTTGTGTTACTCGGAAAGCAATTGGTTATTCCAATACAACTTGCCCTTCTTCATTGACATAAGCACACGTTTTTATATTCCCTTCAAATTCTTCCCTTTCTACTTCTTTTACAATGTTAGCAATACGAATTTGTGGAGATTCAATAGATGCTGCTGCAATGATGGCCTCTTTGTTTCCTTTTGCCCCTGCATGCGCCATTCCTCTTAAAATTCCTAATACCACAATGTTCTCCGCCGCAAGTACTTCTGCCCCTGCATTGACATCTCCTAGAATGACCAAACTTCCTTCAAATTCAATTTTTTGTCCTGATCTTAAAGAGCCACGATGAAATTTAGTTTCCGATGTTGCAATTTCTTTGCTAAAGGCCTTTTTAATACCATGTAGTCCCAATATTTTTGGTGTATCAAACTCCACATTAACAGAAAGAGTTTTTTGAATGACTTCTTGTATCTGATCCATTTCTTGATTTTTAAAAATTTTTCCTGTTACTAAAATTGGAGTGTTATCTTCTTGATAGAGTTTTTTTAATTCTATTAACTTTCTTTTTAATTCTGCAAGTATTTGCTTTTGTTCTGCATCTTCTTTAATTTTAATCATTACTTGATTTTTTTTTGTTTGAATAGTGATACATTCTTTCATGTTATTGATTCTTCTCCTTCCTCTTTATGTTAATTTTTGGTTTTACATAATATAATTATCTGGTACCTTCTGTACTCGGTATTGCTGTGACATTTTCTGTTACTTTTTTTACATTCATCCCAAAATACTCTTTCATAATCTCTTTTGCCACTACCGCTGTATTGCCACCAGAGCCTGCATTTTCAATGAGAACCACTACCGCAATTTCAGGATTATCATATGGTGCAAAACCGGTAAACCACCCATTCACCTTGCCATCAATTCCGGTTTCAGCAGAACCTGTTTTTCCTGCAATATCCATTGGAAAATCTGAAAAGATATAGTAGGCCGTTCCTCCTGACTCACTGGTTACTCCTTTCATTCCTTTTAAAATAGCCTGTAAGTTTTCCTCTTTTACGTTTAATTTTTCTAATTTTGTACGGTGGTCAATTCCCAATCTTTCATTTACTTCTTTTTCAATTTCTTCTTTTGGTACATCTTCACCATTGGTACCGGTAACAGATTTAATTAAGGTAACTTCCTGTGGCTCACCGATGGTTTGCAAGCATTCCTATATACCTTACCATTTGTATTGGAGTAAAACTGTTATAACTTTGTCCTATGACGGCTGATAGTGTTTCTCCTAGTTGCCAGTCTCGGTGTTCTACTTGCTTGCAATATTCTGGCGTTGCAATAATTCCGCTTGACTCTCCTGCTAATTCAATACCTGTTTTGCTTCCCAGTCCATACATTGCTGCATATTTTGCAATGGTATCAATTCCCGTACGATAGCCTAATTCATAAAAGTAATAATTGCAAGATTTTTTAATGGCCTGAGAAATATTAAGGTAACCATGTCCACTATGGTATGATGACCAGTACCAGCAACTAGGTTTATGTGCCTTTGGATACACCCCTGTATCATTAATCAGTGTGCTAGTCGTAACAGTTCCACTTTCCAGCCCTGCTGTTGCAGAAACCATTTTAAAAGTAGACCCTGGTGCATATATTTCTGCAATCGCTCTGTTGCGTTGGCTCTTATTGGCATTATACTCATCTAGTTGTTTTTGAGAAATTCCTTTAATAAATAACTCTGGTTCATAATTGGGATAACTTGCCAATGCTAAAATTTCCCCTGTTTTGATATTCATCACAATAGCAGCCCCTGCTTTTGCATCATATTTTTTTCCATAGCCACCACTTGCTATTTTTTTAATATTCTTCTCTAATGCTTGTTCTGTGACTTTTTGCAAATTTGCATCAATAGTTAATACCACATTATGCCCCGATACCGCTTCTTGTGCAATATATTCCTCAGTAATAGTTCCGTCGACCGACATGTCAATTTGCCTTACTCCATCTTGGCCTTTTAAATATTTTTCTAAAGTATATTGAACGCCGTCTCTTCCAATTAAATCATTAATATCATAAGTATCTTTTTTTGTGTTATACTCGTCAGCGCTAATCATTCCCACATAGCCTAACACATGTGAAGCAAGGCTTCCGTATGGATAAGTAACAATTGGCTCCGTCACAACTGATGCTCCTGGAAACTGGTTGCTTTGTTCTCTAATTTGAAGAGCACTGGTTCTACTAATATTTTTTGAAATGGTAATTGGTTTGATATTACTAAATCCATTACGTGTAATTTCATAGCGAATTGCCATAATTTTTCTAGCTTCTTGTATATTTTCTGTTTGAATGTGATACCTTTCTTTTAATTTTTCAAAAGCTTGCTCCGCAGATGCATTCTGTTCAATGCCATTATTTATTTTCCATTTTTGTTGGGCTTCCTCTGAAGAGTAGGTAAATTGATATGGTTCTACAGTAATTGGCAGATGGTCTATGTAGCCATCTTTATTTTTTTCTAAAACATTCACTAACTGTAAAATGGTATCATTAAGTGTTTGATTTTCTAATTTTGTTTTGTATAGTTCTAAGCTAAATCCCATTTGCGTGGTAACAAGCTTGTTGCCAGAGCGGTCTAAGATATTTCCTCTGGCAGCTTTTAAAGTGGATTCTCTTGTTAACCTTGTGTTGGAAGTTGTTCGATATTCTTCGCCATGAATAATTTGCAAACGAAAGAGCTGTGCTAACAGAATGACACCGATGACATAAATAATGACAATGATGATGTTATATCTTAATCTTTCGTGTCGATTGTTATTCTTTAGCATAGTTTCACCCACTTCCTTTTTTCAATTGATTTACAAAATATTTTCATTTTTTATGACATAACTTTTTTTAAGTTCTACATAGCTGATAAAATATTGTTTTCAAAGCGACTTAAGGTTTTAATGGTTGTGTTATAGCGAAGCAATTACATACCATTACCGACAAGGTAGAAAACAATATCTTACCAGCTTTTTTGTTAAAAATATCTCGTTAAAACCGTTTTCTTTTTAAATAAATTCTCTGCCTCATATCCTGTTTTTTGAATGAGCGGATATAATATGATACCAAGAACCACATTAAATAAAATCTCAAGAAGCAAAGTAGAAATAAATGGCATGATTTCTACTGGAATTCCCCATTTGATAATGCGGAATAAGTAGATACCAATTTCATAAATAGCAGTACTTGCCATCACAGTTAACATGATAGTAATTCTACTATCTTTTGAAAAGCTTTTATCTAAGTATTCTCCTAAAATGCCGATGATGGCAAACATAATGCTTGAAATTCCTATAGATTTTCCTACTACTAAATCTAAGTAGATGCCAAAAATAATCCCAAAGACAAAGCCCATTTTTTTACCAATAAAAAGTCCAATCCATAAAATTAAGATGACAAATAAATTCGGCATGACTCCGGAAATAGTAAACCATGTGAAAAAGTTTGCTTGTAAAAAATAAATTATAAAAAAGGCCATCACAATTCCCACAATAACAAGAAATTTTTTCAAACTTGGTTCACCTACCTTCCATTTATTTAATATCAATTGCTAGAAGCCGTTATACGAAATCTCCGTCCCTTTGTCTTTAATGACTAATACTGTCTCAAGTTTTTTAAAATCCACAGCTGTTTCAATATAAGCATAACGATCTGTTGTATTTTTTGTTTCTACCATTTCTTTGACAGTTCCAATATGAATTCCTTTTGGATAAATACCTCCTAATCCGGATGTTTCTACATTGTCATTTTGTAGAATACTAGCATCTGTTGGCAAAAAAGTTGCTTTTAATGTAGTATAATTTCCTTGCATTCCATTTAAAATAATGGCTTCACGTGATGTGTTAAGTACGGCACTTACAGAAGTTGCTGTATCCACAATGGTTTGTACTTTTGCCGTGGTTTCTGTGGTGGATAGAACATACCCCACTAGTCCTTTGTCTGCAATCACTGTCATATTTGCTTCAATTCCATCACTGGAACCAACATTAATGACAATAACATTACTGTAATTACTAATATCCTTATGAATGATATATGCAGGAACCGTCTCATAATTTTTATATTTATCTTTTAAATTGACATATTCTTTGAGTATTTCATTCTCTGATTTTATCATTTCTAGCTCTCTTAATGATTGCTCTAAATCGCTATTTTTTTGTTTGAGTTCCTCATTTTCTTCTTGTAAACGACTAATATTGGTAAAAAAAGTGTCATTGCCTTCCATTTTATTCTTTAAATAAGTAAGTCCATTTTGAATTGGCATTACCAATGTGGCAAGTGCATTTTCTACCCCTGACATTTTTTGTGTATTCATGTTGGAAAGAATGACAACAAGAATTAAAAGGAAAATAGTGATAATGATTCCGATGGTTCCTGTCCTTTTGTTTCTATACATAAACCCTCTCCTTATTTTCTTTTTCTAGAATTGGTAAGAATTGTCCTTAGCCTTTCTATATCTTCTAGTGTTTTTTCTGCACCTCTTACAACACATTCCAGAGGATTTTCTGCAATAGTAACCGGAATTTCTGTTGCATAGGCAATGAGTTTATCTAAATTTGGAATCAATGCTCCTCCTCCTGCAAGTACTATACCTCGTTCCATGAGGTCGGATGCTAATTCTGGTGGTGTTTTTTCTAACGTCTGCTTTACAATTTCTACAATTTTTTCAATGGATTCACTCATTGCTTCTTGCACCTGTGAAGAAGTAATTTTGTTCACTTCTGGAAGCCCTGTTAACAAATTTCTACCTCGTATTTCCATACTCATTTCTGTCATGAGCGGAAGTGCGCATCCGATATTGATTTTAATTGTCTCTGCCGTTGTCTCACCGATGGCTAAGTTCATCTCTCGTTTGACATAGTTAATAATGTCTTGATTTAACTCGTCCCCAGCTATCCTTAAGGAGTTACATACTACAATTCCCCCTAGGGAAATAACCGCTACCTCGGTGGTTCCTCCTCCAATATCAACTATAATATTTCCAGTTGGCTCTGATACTGCTAACCCCGCGCCAATTGCAGCAGCCATTGGTTCTTCTATTAAGTATACCTCTCTTGCTCCTGCTTGTATGACTGCTTCCTCAACTGCTCTTTCTTCTACTTCTGTAATTCCTGAAGGAACCCCAACCACCACTCTTGGCTTTTTAGCATTATACCTTTGGCATACTTTTTGAAGCATACTCCTTAGCATTAATTGTGTCGCTGTAAGGTCTGCAATCACTCCGTCTTGCATTGGTCTAATTGCTTTGATGTCACTTGGCGTTCTTCCTATCATTTCCTTGGCCTCACTTCCTGTTGCAATAATTCTTCCTGTGGTATTATCAATTGCTACCACCGATGGCTCATGAAAAATAATGCCCTTTCCTTTTAATGTCATCATAATGTTAGCAGTCCCAAGGTCTATTCCAATATCTTTTAATCCTAATCCCGACCATTTCATTATTTTGTCTCATTCCTTTCTTGATTTTGTAATACCATCATAGCTTTCATACTTCGGTAATTTCCATCTCCTATAGTGATATGGTCTAATAGTTGTACTCCTAGAATCACAGAGGCCTCTTCCAAGCGCTTAGTAAATTGCATGTCCGCTCTACTAGGTGTTGCATCACCACTAGGATGGTTATGTAATAAAATCATCTTTGGTGCTCCAATTTTGATTGCCTCAGTGAGAATATCTTTTGGCTCTATTTGAGCGGAAATCGTTCCCCCTAAGGAAATAGTTTGTACTTTTAAAATGCAATTTTGGGAATCTAAAATAACTACTTTCACTATTTCTCTTTTTTCTACTTTTAATTCGTCCATGAATAAATTGGCAACATCTTTTGGACATGTAATTTTTCGCTTTAGTAGGTCGATAGGTCTGGAAATACGTTTAGCTAATTCACATACCGCCTTTAATTGAATTGCCTTGACTTTTCCAATCCCGTGAATAGACATCAATTCGTTTATTGAAATTTCTTGTAAAAATCGTAAGTTGTCCTCTTTACAGTTTTGATTTTTTCGTAGTGAAAGTATTTTTTGTGCCAACATAACTGAACTCTCTTCTTTGGTACCATTTTTAATAATTATCGCTAGTAACTCTGCATTTGATAATGTACTTTCTCCATACATTTCTAATTTTTCATAAGGTCTTTCTGAAATGGGAAGCTCTTTCATTTTCATAAATTAAATCCTACCTTTCTTTTCATAGTGTGCCCCCATTTTTTAGTTCTAGTCAAGTGTATTGATACAACTCTCATAGAAGTTAGTTATGCAACCATTGCAAAGCTTTTATAAATTAAAATTGAAGTTTTGCTAGGTCATTTTCTAAATAATTGTTTTAAGATAAAGCGAAAATTTTGATGTTGCTTAGACTTTTTTGTAAATTAAAATTGCTAATATAATTCCAATAATACTTGCAATATTAATTTTAAATATTAGTGCAAAGGTAATTTTTATCACGCTTAAATCTAATTCAATTGGACTAGTCAATCCAAACTGCTGTCCATAGGAAAGCCATGATAAAAATTCAATTTTAGAAGCAAGGTCTCCTAACAATCCTCCTATGACAATTCCCCCTAATAAAAATAAAACTAATATCCAAAAATTTTTTTCTCTAACTGCCATGCTTATATCATTCCTCTCTTGTATCAATTCATTAAAAAAGTTTGTCTGTTAATCTTTTTGCTTCCCCAGTATTATATATTCATTTGGCTTTTTTTTCAAGAGGTTCCCCCTATTTGCTGTAACTTTTTTGATAAAATTTTCATGAAAGTTCTATAGACATTTTGAACTTTTCGTGCTATAGTAAGAAAAGTGGCTTTGGCACATGCCATGCGTTTCGCGCGGACAGTCCAAGGGAGCTACTGTTGCAATAATAAAATCTCTCAATTTTCCATAAATTGTTGGTTTCATTTTGAGAGGGTAAGTAGTATAATAATAGTATAGAATGAACATGGGGGCTAGTAGATGAAGTTTGAAAAATTAAGCGATACAAAAATTAGAATTACTGTGACCATTCAGGATTTAGTAGAAAAGGACATTGATTTTCATGTGTTTATGTCTAACTCGATTGAATCACAAAATATTTTATTAGATATGTTAGATGAAGCAAAAAAGCAAACAGGTTTCGATCCAGAGGACTATAACCTGAAAATTGAAGCTTTGGCAATGGCAGATTCTGATTTTATTTTTACCATTACTAAAATTGTTCCTGATGAAAAAGGGAAGTTATCCAAAAAAAAATTTACCATTAAGCGAAAGGAAGTTGATTTTTCCGCCACACAAACTGCATATTGTTTTAATAGCTTTGATGACTTTTGTGGCTTTGTACAATTTTTAAGGGATAATTTTGAATTAGATGATGTGAAAAATATTGCAGAGTCAGTGGTTTTGTATACATATCAAGGGTTATACTATTTAGTAATGGGTAATATTTGTGTAGACATTGCAAGTAAATTAAAATTTTATGCTATTATTACAGAGTTTGCAAAGCATGTAACAAACTCCAAAGTATTTGTCGGAAAATTGGAAGAATGTGGAAATTCTTTAATAAAACATAATGCTTTGGAAATTGGATTGACATATTTTTCGAAAGCATAGTAAATGAATTAAAAATCCTCTCACGAAGGCAATAAAATGTCTTTGTAAGAGGAATTTTTAGTTTTACTTTGTCAATTATATTTGATGATTCACTTTTGATTGATTTTTACTTTAATATACATAGTTTTGTGGATTTTGCAATACGCCATTAATACGCACTTCTAAGTGTAAATGTGGTCCTGTAGAGTGTCCAGTAGAACCCACTTTACCAATGACTTGTCCTTGGCTGACAGTTTGTCCTACCGATACTAGTAATTGACTGCAATGTCCATAAACAGTTTGTACCCCATTTCCATGAGAAATGATAATCATATTGCCATAAGAAGAATTGTAACCACTAGTAGTAACGGTTCCTGATGCTGCCGCCTTAATTGGAGTACCTGCAGGGGCTGCAATATCTAATCCTCTGTGACCATAGGAGCGAATGCTTTCCCTACTGCCAAATCTCGAAGTAATTACGCCTGAAATTGGTCTAATGAGTGAAATACCAATGTTTACCTTTTGACTAGACATTCCAGAGACATAGCCTGATGAAGTAGAAGCTACATAGGTTACCTTTGGCTTTGGCGCTTCATATAATTTTGAAATACATGTTTCTACAGAGGCAAACTCCTTTATTTGAGTGTCATATTTTTCTACAATGCCAATGTCATTTTTATTAACACTGTTTTTTTCTTTTAATTGGCTAACAACCTTTTCTGCTTCTTCAAATGTTTTTACATATAACTTTTCTTCTTTATCGTCAGTAATGGCATAATAACGATAATATTCTGTTCCATTTTGAGTGACTGTTGCATAAATTTCATCATCATTTGATATAATATCTTTTTTTAGCAAACAAAGTGCGTATTCTGGCATAGAATCAATTTGTGCAAAAGCAACGCCATCTTTGCTACCACCTTCCATATACTGATTGATTTTTGCTTGCAATTCACTTTTGTTTTCGGTATATCCAATTAGTTCATCATTAAAATATACTGCATACGTTGGTTTATAAAATACCGCTACTGCTGTAACAATTAAAAATGCCGAAATAATAACTAACACAATAAACTTAATGGTAGTACGAATATGCATTGCAATTCTTTTAAAATGGTTCATTATTAAAACTCCTATTTTTACTACGGAAATTTATTATTTTTACGTTATTATTCTATCGTAAAACAAAAAAAATTACAAGCCCATTTAGAAGTTTTTTTTGCAAAAGGGGGTTACTATTAATAAAGATGCCATGCAACAACACTTTAAAAAAAGAAAAATCACTATCAATCTGTGTAACGACGTTTTTTCGTTATCAGTTTTGGTAGTGAGTTTTTTTAATTTTATTGTTCTAATTCTGTTTTAAGTGTTTGTATCTCTGTCACAGTAGCTTTTTGTGCTGGTTTATAATATCCTTTTGCTTCTGCTACTTTGAATAATTCATATTGAAAACTTTCATCACTATTGCGAATTTGTTGGAAAGTTTGTCTTAATTGCATATTTTCAGCTTCTGAAATTGCTGTTTGATAAGCAGTAAGGTCTGCTTTGACACTTCCTAATATGTCGTTCACCATTGTTTTTTCGTCCATGTAAAAACCTCCTTTAATTATTTAAGAATGATAATAATTTTTGTTTTGTGTTTAAAGCATCTTGTGCAGATTTTGTAAACATTTGCTTAATTTGTGGGTCTACGGCTTGTGATGCAAAAGCATTTAATTTTTGGTATGAAGTTTCATGTGCTCCTATTAAATGTCTTAAATTTTGCAATTCTACTTGTGTTAAATTTGCCATTGTAATCCTTCCTTTCACTCAATTTTCTAATGATATTATGGACAAAATTTGATTTTTTATACCGAATAAAAAAATATTTGACATATAATTATTTCAGTGCTATAATATTGATAGTCAAACAAACTTATAGGAACTCAATATTAAGTTTGTATCGAGATTATGCGGACACATAATCTCTTTTTTTGTGAAAGGAAAGAGCAAGCGGACACTTGCTCTCAAAGATTATTCTTTGTTTCTGTCTTGACATTCATTGCTATGATCACTTAAAAGCAATAATACAATTAAACGCCAAATCAACTCGTAGGAACTCATAAGTATGTACCTCCTTTCTCCAAGTTTTACCTTGTTAAAAGGCTTTTTTATGATATACTATTTAGTTTCATTTTACAAGTATATTTATATTATTCTAAAATTTCTAGCCCAGCAAATTTAGCCATTAAACGCTTATGTCCTACTTTATCAAATAGGATGTCTACTTTGTAGTCATCTCCTTCCGGTTCTAGTTTTTGAATGATTCCTTCTCCAAACTTTTTATGATAAATTCTCTGTCCTTCTTTGTATTGTGTAATATCTTGTGCGCCTTGTGTTTTCTTTTGTGCTAAGGAATTTAAAAAGCTTTCTGCCGTTCTGCCATATTGGAGTGGACTTGTTTCTTTGACTGGTTTGACTTCTTTTGTGTCAAGAGTATATGTTTTTACTTTACCTGCTGCACCTCTTCTGCCATATTCCCATTGATAACTCGTGTCGTTGAATTTTTCCTCTTGGTCATTGTCCACAACGCCGTCTAGTAAATTATCAGGAATTTCTTTGATAAATCTTGAAATGGCATTATAGCTGGTAGAGCCAAAAATGGTTCTATGCTTTGCACAGGTGAGGTATAAAAACTGTTTTGCTCTCGTAATTCCTACATAGAATAAACGTCTCTCTTCTTCAAGCTGTTGTGGCTCTCCGATGGATTGGTAACCTGGGAAAATTCCTTCTTCCATTCCCACTAAAAAGACTACTGGATATTCTAGTCCTTTGGCACTATGAAGTGTCATCAACGTAACGCTATTGTCTTCGTCTTGCATCTCGTCTACATCGCTAGATAATGTAATACTTTCCAAAAATTCCGCTAAGCTGTTGTCTGCTGATTCTTCTTCAAACTCGATGGCAACTGTTAAAAATTCTTCTAAGTTTTGCAATCTTGTTTCTGCTTCAATGGTATTTTCTTGGTCTAATGCTTTGGTATAGCCTGATTTTTTGAGTACTTCTTTCAAAAGCTCAGAAATGCTAAGTTCTTGTATTTTTAACCTTAATTCCTCAATCAAATTTGTAAACTCGTCAGCATTTGCTTTGATTCTTGTCAAGCCATATTGTTCGCAGTTTTTGATAATTTCATACATGGAAGATCCAGTCTGGTCCGCAATTTCTTGCACATGGTCTAAGCTAGTTTTTCCAATGCCGCGTTTTGGTTCGTTAATAATTCTCCTCAAAGAAATATTGTCCGATGGATTGTAAATGAGCCTTAGGTAGGCAATGGCATCCTTAATTTCTTTTCGCTCGTAGAATTTAACGCCTCCTACTACTTTGTACGGAATGTCTTCTCTTCGTAAAATATCCTCAATCGCTCTGGATTGCGCATTCATTCTGTAAAGTACAGCAAAATCGCATGGCTTTAAATATTCTTCTGTTTTCAAATGGTTAATTTGTTGTACCACATAAGTTGCCTCATCATATTCGTCTTCTGCTTGATATAGGCAAGGTAGGTTTCCTTCTTCGTTTTCGGTCCATAATTTTTTTTCGTATTTATTCTCATTATGCTTAATGACAGCATTGGCAGCTTTTAAAATATTGCCAGTGCAACGATAATTTTGTTCTAGTTTGATAATTTTCGTTCCTGGAAAGTCTTTTTCAAAATTCAAAATATTGGAAATATCAGCACCGCGAAAGCTATAAATTCCTTGGTCATTGTCTCCTACAACTGTAATGTTTCCATAGTGTGACGCTAAAATAGAAACCAGCATAAACTGTGCTTTGTTGGTGTCTTGGTACTCATCTACCAAGACATAGCGGAATTTGTCTGTGTAATATTCTAAAACATCTGGATTGTTGCTTAAAATTTCAATAGTATAATTGATAATATCATCAAAGTCTATGGCATTGTTTTCTCTAAGCCTTTTTTGGTAAAGTTCATAGACTTGTCCTATTTTGCTTCTACGATAATCTCCTGCATATTTGGTTTGGTAAGCTTCAGGAGTAAGCATTTCATTTTTGCCATTACTAATTTCGGACAAAACGCTTCTTTCCGTAAACATTTTGTCATCTATTTTGAGTGTTTTTAAACATTCCTTGACAATTGTTTTTTGGTCAGAGGTATCAAAAATTAAAAAGGAACTATCAAAACCGATTCGGTCAATAAATCTTCTTAAAATGCGCACACAAACAGAGTGGAAAGTTCCCATCCACATTTCTTGTGCAACGTCTCCTACTAAATTTTCAACTCTTTGCTTCATTTCGTTTGCTGCTTTATTCGTAAAAGTAATGGCTAATATATTCCATGGCTTCACATTTTTTTGTGAAATTAAATAAGCAATTTTGTGTGTTAATACTTTTGTTTTGCCGCTTCCTGCTCCTGCAATGACAAGGCATGGTCCTTCTGCTGTCAACACTGCCTCTTTTTGTTTATCATTTAATCCTTCTATTAAATCTTGCATGTGAGATCTCTCTTTCTTCAAATTATTTCTTCAAAATTATATCGTAAATTGGTGTAATAAGTCAAGGTATTTTAAAAACATTTGTTTAATCATTTTCTTTGTAAAAACGGACGGTTACTAATCGTCCCTATCTCTGTCCTCCCATTTTTAATTCTCTATATTTTTTCAACAATTCTTTTCAGGCTTTCTTCAATTTCTTTGGCACATTCTTGATAAGTTTTGAAATCATACCCCCATGGGTCTTTGATATCAATTCCATTTACTTCGTCTTTGAGCCCAGCATACTCTTTGATAGTAAATACTTTTCCTTCTAATTGTGGATATAATCGCAATACAGACATTTTGTGTGAAGTTGTTGCACATAAAATAAGGTCCATTTCTTCAATATTGGAATAACGAATATGCGTTGCCCTATGTTTTTTTAAATCAATGCCATATTGCTCCATGGTATCAATGGCATGTTGCGTTGGAATGTCACCGTCATCAGCAGAAATTCCGCAGGAATATACTTCAATATTCTTTTGATTATCTTTTGCCATTTTTTTCATCATGGCTTCTGCCATAGCACTTCTGCAAATATTCCCTGTACAAATAAACATGATTTTCATTTGTGTTCCCTCCGTTTTTTGTTTTCTATTTTATCACATTTTTTTAAAAATGAAATGTTTTTCTGATAATTACTATATTTCAAATCATGAAAAAAGTATGTGTATTTTTGTTATGCAATGGACATAGCAAAAATGCCAATAAGAAGGCCTAAAATATTACCAACTGCAGTTGTTTTTCCGTGGTATAATTGATTAGATTCTGGAATGAGTTCTCCTGAAACAATATAAATCATCGCTCCTGCAGCAAAGGATAGGCACATTGCGATAACGTTTTGTGAAATTCCTCCTAAAAATGCTCCAAAGAAAGCACCAATTCCTGTAGTAATACCGGATAATACAACATAAAAAATAACTTTTTGTGCCTTCATTCCTCCATTCTTCATAGGCACTGCCATGGAAATTCCTTCTGGTTGATTCCAAATGTGACATATGTAACAAATATTTCCGACTAATATAATATTGAATATTAAATTAGTCGCATTTTATTGTAAACTTGTATAATTAATATTATTTAATTTTTTAAAATTAAAAATGATATCGACTTGTTTGTCTTGGTGTATTTCAATGCGATTAATAATCACTCGTAGCATTTCTGCGCTTGGCTTTTCTAGGTTCAAAAAATCTTTTACAATTCTTTTAATTTCTTCTGTATCATCATGCTGATAGTTTTCTTGCTTGCTTTTTAATGCTATGTATTCTTTTTCTTTTTGCTTTTCTTCATTTTGTAGTTTTTTAAATAGCCTTTGATACATTTCTTCACTAATTTTTTTGTTTAATTTATCGACATACATTTGATCCATGTTATCATGAATTAATTTAATTTCCGCTTCTAATTTTTGTAGTATTTTTCCATAATCATATTTAGTTTTACTATTTTGAATATCTAATTCAATTTTTTTGTGGTCAATTTCTAAAAATAGTTTCTTGATATACTCCAATATCATTTTCTCTAAATTCTCATAATTAAAACCATGTGAAGTGCATAAGCCTAATTTTGAATTTCTTCTGTAATTATTGCATACCATATCAAACCTTCCGTCTTTTCTTGCTCGTACACCTATTTTGTGCTTACATTCATAGCAGATTAATAATCCATCTAGCAAAAAATGATGCTTTTTCTCATTTCTGCCATGTTTTTGAACAATTATTATTTTCTGCACCATTTCAAATGCTTTTTTCTCAATAATTGGTTCATGAGTATTTTCTACTACGCTCCATTGCTCTTTTGGGTTAGGTCTTAGTTTTCTGTTTTTATAGCTGATTCTACTTCGTTTATTTTGTATGGTAGTACCGGCAATACACTTCATTCGTTAAAATATTTTTGATAGCTTTATTTTCCCAAAATGTATCTTTTTGATATCGAATCTGACTTGCTGTAGGAATATGGTTTTGATTTAAGAAGTCCCTAATTTCTCCTATTTGATTTCCAGTAGTTGCCATATTAAAAATGGTTCTAACAATTTTTGCTTCTGGCTCGCAAATAACCAATTTATTTTTATCATTTTTGTCTTTTGTGTACCCTAAAGCAGTTTTTCCTCCGACCCATTTTCCCTGTTGTTGCATTGTATGTAGTGCTGTTTTTATTTTTTTTGATAAATCTTTTGAATACATATCATTTAATATAGATTTAAAAGGCGCTATATCATTATTCCCATTATTGGTTGCAAAAGTATCAATTCCATCTGTTACAGAAACATACCTTACATTCTTTTCAGGAAACCATTTTTCAACATATTCACCAGTTTCAATATAATCACGACCTAAACGAGATAAATCTTTCGTGATAACCATATTTACCTTACCACTCTCTATATCATTTATCATTCGTTTAAAATCCGGTCTATTAAAATTTGTGCCTGTATATCCTGGATCAATATAAATATCTACTAGCTCATATTCTGAGCCCAATTTTTGTACATATTCTAGTAGCAAAGCCTTTTGGTTTGTAATACTTTCGCTTTCATCGTATCCCCTATCCTTGTCCTCTTTTGATAGTCTTATATAAATTGCTATTTTATATGCTACTTGGTTTATTTTTTCAAGCATTTTTCCTCCTTTCATACTTGAAAAAATAATTTGAATCCATAACACTATTATACTGTTTCTAATTAAAACTTACAATATTTATCATGGATTCAAATTATTTTTATATACTATATTTAAAATTATCTATTTTGCTATTTAATAAATTAATTAAATAATGTGTAATTATTTTTTCAACACTTTCACCATCACTTTTAAAAAATACATTAATTTTAAACTCTTCTTGCATAGTTCATTCCTCCCTCCTGCTGCTTACACCCTCTTTCTCCATAAATATTCTTTCCATTCTTTTTTATTCATACATTGCACAGATTTGTGATTTTCTCTTTTTGAGCAAAAAATAAAAAAGCGTTTTATACTAAAAATCGCTTTTTCACTTTTGATTTATTCAATTTACATTTTAGCTAAATAATCATTTTCTCCACTAATCACCAATGGTCTTTTCTTGTTATTTAATTTTAGGCACAATCCTCCCCTTAACTTTGCTTTACTAAAAGTAGCTCTTTTAAAATTGCTACTTACTTTACCTTTACGAAATCGTAAAGTCATGCCGAATGATATCGGCTTTACCCTGGTAACCAGGTATCACATTCACATTGTTTTTTCTTCTTTCTTGACTATCTTTTTCATTCAATTCTTCATATTTAATAGTTGTAGAATTTACTTCTCTGAATTTTTTTGCACCTTCTCTTGTAATAAATTCCTCGTTTCTATCTTTAGAAATTTTAAATATTGGATCTCCAAAAGTAACTCCATCCTCTAATCTAACACTTTGATTTCTTAAATTTGCAGCTATTTCTTTAAGATAACTATAATCATCTTTTGCTAATATCATTTTACTTTGTGAATGATAATACATTTCTGTATTATTTATTATTCTTTCAATAATCTCTATTTCATCTTCTTTTATGATTCTATTTTCTATATTTTTTAAGTATTCCAGAGACCTATAGTCTGTAGATAATACATCTATAGAATAGGATTTTAATATTTTCTTTGCATCTTCCTTTATTTTTCTTATTCTTTCCTCCATAGTATATTTTATACCTTTCTTTTCTATTAATATCAATTAATATAGTTCCTTTTCTAGCACAAATTTGATTTTTTTCTATGGAAATATTATATATTTTTTATAGAAAATTGTAAATAGGTTTTTCAAGATTTTTTCCTTTATTTACTAGGTTAATTTTTAATCCTACTTTTTATACTATATATATGGTGATAAAAATGGAAAAAGATAATGATAATATTATTTATGGTCAATCATTACGTAATTTAAGAATTAAAAATAACCTTACACAAGAGCAAGTTGCTCAAATGACTGGGTTTGACACAAAATATATTAGTCAAGTAGAAACAGGTAGATATATGGGTACTATCAAAACAATGCTAAAATTTTGTGAAGCATTTAAAGTAACTCCAAATGATATTCTTCATGAATTTATCAAAGATCTAGATAGCTATGGCGATATTAATAATTTTAATTCCAATTTTTCTAAACTTAATAAAAAGGATAAGAGAAATGTATTAGCTTTAATTGAATCAATGTTGTCAAACTAATATTGGGTTAACTAACTTTTGAATTCCATACTTTAGCTATATGTTTTCAATTATAACATCTATAAAAGGTAGATGATTTATCTACCTTTAAAATTTGTATAACAATTAAAATTCATAATTTACAATTTACGGAGCAATTCAAAAATATCATTAACATAGTCATTACAGTAATTACACATTCCAAAGCCATATTTTGCCCATATAAATCGAATATTATTACAAGTTGATGCTAGATAATCCTTTTCTGTATCTCCTACATAAACTACATTTTTAATATTATTTCTTTCCATAAGAATATTTATATTATATTCCTTGCTTTTTCCTGTATTACCATAACATTCATAGTCCTTAAAGTAATGTCCTAAATCATAATAATTTAAAAATGCTTCTATATAACCAGATTGACAATTACTTACAATAAACAATTCATAATTCTTGCTTAATTCTTTTATCGTTTTGATTGTATTTTGATAAATCGTTCCTCCATATTGTTTCAAATACTCATTCTCTTTATTTTGACATTCTGTGATAAATTTATTTCCAAGCTCTGAGTTATCTTCAAAAAAATACTTAATAATTTCTTCTTTTGTTAACCCCATTATTTCTTTTATTTGTTTTCTATTTACTTTTAAGTTGTAATTTTTAGCCACTTTACTCCAAACTAATGTACATTCTTTTGTTGTATTCCATAATGTACCATCTAAATCAAAAATAATTGCTTTTTTCAAGACTTAATACTCCCTTGTAATTCTATTGTAATTTTCACTGTAATCATTATTTTATTAAATTAACATATGAGCTTTCGAATTGTTTTAAATCATATCTTTCTTGCCATTCTATTTTTGGAATTTTTCTAGTTAATTTGTTTTGACTTTTTATTAGTTCTTCTATTTTTTCTTTTAATTCTATCACATTATTCTTAAAAATATAACAATAGTCATTTTCTTGCGTAATTTCATGAAATGTTGGTATATCATTCAATATAGTAAATATTCCTAATGATAATGATTCTAAAGCAGAATATCCAAAGCTTTCTGATTTACTTGGTAAAACAGTCATATCTCCAATTTTGTACACCTCTCCCATCTCATCAAATCGAATAATTTTTATATCAATATCATTTTCTTGTGCCTTTTCTTTTAATTCATCTACAAACTTTTCATATTGCTTATCCAATCCAGTATAAATAATTTGAATTTTTTCTTTTTCTTCTTTATTTAATAAACTGCACGCCTCTAATAACATCATCGGTTGCTTTTGAATTGGTTCTAGTCTACTAGGAACAATAATTTTTAATTTGTTCTGACTCAAATCATATTGCTTAACAATGTCTTCTACACTTTTATTCGTTTGTATTCGTTTAATATCGATGGCATGTGGAATAAAGTTAATATTGCAACCTGTTAAGTGAGTATATTCACTAGCATAAAATTCAGATGGAGCAACAAATATTGTACTTTTATCATTTTGATACTTTCTCATTAATTCTAGCATTTTTTGATATGATTTTTCTCCCCAAGCAAGTTCATATTCAAAAGGATTGGTATGAATTGTAAATATTCTCTTTTTATTTTTCCAAGCCTCTAAAAACAATAATGAGTTTAGTTGAATAAAGTCATATTTCGTAACATCTATCCTATCTTCTAACTTTTTTGCTAAGTTAATATAAGATTCATCTGTTTCAAAATTTCCAAAATAGTTTTGAACAATATACTCGTCTGCTTCCCCTTCCATGTTAAATAAATTAATATTGATATAATTCACATTATCTTCTGAATAGCTTTTCCCAGAAAACATAAATACATCCACTTCATAATTATCACTAGCAAAAGATTTTGCTAAATCTATTACAAACCTTTCTGTTCCTCCAATTGCTTTATTCGATATTGCCCACGTATTAACAATTGCTATTTTCATGTTCTCCTCCTAATATTGAATTCATTATAAATTTTTTTCAATTAATTTACGTCTAACAACAAAACTTTCTGTTGTAGATGTGTCAAAATCATTACCTTCTAAAATATAGTCAACCCATTGCAATGCTAAAGTCTTAATTAATGGTAGTTCTTCACTTTTAAGTTCTTTATCACCAGCATAATATTCCTCTATAAATTGGTTAATTCCATCCATATCAGTACCACGTGTTTTTGAAAGAAACAAATTAGCAAGTGCAATAGCTACATCACATACAGATGGTCCATATTTTGCATCGTCAAAATCAATAAAACTAATTTTTTCATCATTATTTTCTGTTATAAAAATATTCTTTCTTGTCATATCAAAATGCAATACTGAGTAGCGATGAATATTGTTCTCATTTTGAAAAGGAATACCAGGTAAATGACATTTATTTTCTCCGTTTGTTATATCGTGCATTCCTCTTAAGGTTTTTGCAATTGCTTTTACAATATTACTATCTAACTTACTTGTTTTTTGATCATAATCCACTTGCTTTCCTTTAATAAATGAATAAACTATAAAATAATTTCCATTAATTAATGTTCCATATTCTTCATTTTCTTTTGAAGAAATAATTTTAGGAACATTCAGACCGGCTGACATTAAAAGAGAATGTACTTTGATCATTTCTTTTGTATGCTCTTTAGTTTGGTATACTTTTATAACATATTTTTTATTAGAATTCGAAGTAATAATAAATACATTTCCATCAGTTGATTCTTCATTCTTTTCTATTTGATTTATTTTAATCTCATATTTTCCTTCCAACTGTTTTTTTAAATCTTTCATTATAATATCCTGCTTTATTTCATCAATATGCATAGTTGTCATATCTGAGTTTAATGATGGCATTCTTCTCAATTCTTCTTTTGATATTTTTCCTTCTACATATAAGTTTAACATTTCATACTGAACAATGCAGTACTCACATAGCTGATAGTTATTAATTACTTGATAATTTGAATGAATCAGTATTTCATTTTTCTCAACGGTTCCCTCTATAATATTTTGTCTTTTCCTTGGCATTAACCCAATTGGGCATTGTTCGAAATTTCCATATCCATCAATGCTTAGTACAAAAAATGGAATATAACAGTAGGAATTTCGTTTTCCAGTTTTCATCATTTCAATTAACCTGTCTATGTATTCTTTTGGTGGTAATATTTTTTTGTACCTTTCAAAATTTTCCTTAACTTGTTGTTCAAAAATTAGAACTTGCTTTGTTGAAAAATCTATTACTTCTCTCGGCTTGCCTCTTACTGGACGAGGGACTACCATAAAATCATTTGCATCTTTAAATCTTTCCAAAAATTCTAAGAACTTATCTGTATTATACTTTGTAAGTACGCAGTTAATTTCTACTCCTAAGCCTTTTTTTATCATATAATCTAGATTATCTAAAACTCTTTTAGTAACAAGTGCATTATGTGATTTTGCATAATTAGATTCAGCAGTTGCTCCATCAATTGATACTTGAAAAGTGACATTTCCCATTTGTTTGTATTGGTCTAAATCATCATTTGTTAAGTTAAGCCCATTTGTTAAAATTTGAATCATAGAATATTGTTGGTGAATTGATTTGACAAATTCAAGTAATTGCCCATTTGTAGTAACTTCTCCACCAGAAATTTTTAAGATGTCTGTAGCAACCTCTTTTTTCGTTTCCTTCATTACTTCATTTGCTAACTGATAAAATTGGTTCATTGTTCTTCCTTGCTCGAAGAATACTTTTACTTTGTCTGGTAATGAATGAATTTTATCATGCCATTCAGCAGGTACTTTTAAATTTCCTTCGTTATCTGTAGCAATAGAATATCCTGATGGGCAAAATCCCTCACAATAATCACAACGGAAGTTGCAAAATTCCTCCGCTATCCTTTGGTCTTGATAGATTGTTCTTACTTTTACATCTTCACTCTTCATCTAATCCCTCCATATATTTTTGATATAAGCTAAGATATTCATTTATAATTTTTTTGGATCCGAAATTTTCAATTATTTTTTCTTTTGTTTGTTCAATTCGCTCTAAATCATTTTTCATCACTATAGCGTTATTAATTCCATTTAAAATTGAGTCTATTGTTTTATCAACTAAAATGATGGAATCTATTTGCTTGCTAAGTGTCGGAATATTACCAGATTTAAAAGATACTACAGGTGTTCCACAGTACGCTGACTCAAGACAAATTTGTGAAAAACTTTCTGGCAAACTTGAAAAATTTAGTGTAACATCTGCTATTGAATAATAATATTTCAATTTATTACTTTTAATCCAATCAGTATTGATGCAAGACTTTGATGGTACATCATCATTACCAAATGGTCCAACAATACAGTAATTGTTAAATTTTTTTCCTAATTCTGTTGATAGTTCCTTTAAATATTTTCCCCCTTTTTCTTCAATTGGTCGACTAGGGAAAAATAGTATATATTCGTATTTGTTGATAATATCTTTTACTAATGCTGGTGCCTTTTCATCTTGCATGATTTCTTCTTTACTTATACCGCAAAATGTTTTTGTATTAATATGTCTTGGAATCACATAACATTTGGTATTGCCATTGATGATTTTTTTATTTTCTTCATAAACAGATTTTGCAAACTCAGAAGGAGCAATTATTGCATCAAACTGTCCTCCTAATGCTTTATCTAAATGACTCCCTTTTTCTGCTGTAGCTAGTAATACATCATGCAAAAAGTAAAATTTTTTAGCTTTTCCTAAAATCACTGGAAACGTAAATGAACAGCAATGAATATTTAAAATGTCAGCATCATTTATTTCAAAAGCAATTCTACTCATTATATTATTGTCATTTAAAACAACATAATGAATTCCATCTTGATCAAATTCTGCTTTATCACATACAATCGATCTACTAAGTATCGTCACTTTATCGACTTCTGGTAATTTAATAAATTCTTTCGCAAGATTTACAATTGTTCTTGCTTTTCCACCATATTGAAGAGGAAATATTTCTGGTTCATCATCCAAAAAACTAATTTTCATTTTTTATCTCCGATTTCATAATATATTAATGATTCATTATCCTGCAAATATTCTTGTGCAATTGCTCTGGCATCTTCACGTATAATTGCCAACATTTGATTTCTATTAATATCATCAAATTGTGAGCGATATGCTATACTTGCATCTGCTAGAATATCTATTTTTTCTTTTATATCAACTATAATTGGTTTTAACGTATAGTTTTTATTTATCTCTTCCATTCTTTCAATATATGCTTTTTTACATCTTGCATATGGGTATTCTGGGTATAAAATAACTTTCAATTGCTTGTTCATTTGATAATTCATAACTGTATCATAAACAATGATATGATCTGGGTGCTTGCCAATTCCCATAGGTATTAATATTGTATCTATTTTAGAATTCTCATTGATTATTTTATTGATATTTTTAATAATTTTATTTTGTATGATACTAGAATTTTTCTTTGTAATTCTCGTTGATTCTTCCTTTAAGGAAATAAACTTACCGCTTAAGTATCACTTCAATAGCCAATTTTGATTCTTCTAAACGTAATTTTTCATACTGTTCTTTACTAATATTAATATTATTTTTCCAAGTAAAACTCTCTAGCATCATTTTTGAAAATACATTAAGAACTATTGCATTGTGTTGATATAGTGTGTACCCTAAAGCTGATAAAGAAAAATCATCTGGATGTGGTTCTAATACTAAGACGGATTTTTCTTTGTTGTCTTTATCTATTTTATTAAGTAATACCCCTTCATCTCTTAGAATTAAATTTTTAATTGTTTTCTCTGATGGTAATTTACATATTTCATACTGATTTAAATATAATAACTTATTTTCTCTAATGGTATAAAAAGGCGATACAATAAAATCTTTCATTTTCCTACTCCAATATAATGAATTCCTGCTTTTTCTATTTTTGATTCATCAAGTTTATTCCAACAGTCTAGAATATATTTCACATTTTTATAATGAGTATAATCAAGTTGTAAAAATATATCATGTGCACAGCCGACAATAATAATATCTGCTTCACTTATTTTCTTTTCAAATATTTTTTTTGAGCTAATATCCTTTATATCATATTTTGCAATAGGATCATATAAATCAATTTTCTGATTGTCATTTTTTATTAAATTGTATAAAACTAAAGCTTGTGATTTTCGGATGTCAGCCGAATTAGGTTTATAACTAATTCCTAACATTAAAAATTTCATTTTCTCTACCTTTTCACCACTTTTTTGGATAATTGATTTTATTTTATCATATGCATATCTTGGCATTTCCTCATTAATCTTAACAGCCTCTTTGAGCAAATTCATATTAATATCAATATCTTTTTCTGAAGTATTAATTAAATAGTGAATATCTTCTGGAATACAATGTCCTCCAGGTCCAATCCCTGGATATGCTAATGTTAGTCCAAATTGTTCAACCTTACTATTAAGACCTTCTAGAACTTGTTCCACAGAAAAATGATATTTATCACACATCATTGCCAATAAATTTGCTTGAGCAATACTGACATTTCTCATAGAATTCTCCCAAACCTTCACAAGTTCTGCCTCTTCAATAGATTCCATAGGAATTACTCTCGCCTTTATCATAGATTGGTAAAATTCACATGCTTTATTTAATGCATAATCTGATGATGCTCCACAAACTCTATTAATATTTCCTACCCAAAACTTTTTGTTCCCTGGATCTATTCTTTCAGGACAATAAGCTAAGTAGTAATCTTTATTTATAATTAATTTTTCTTTTTTTAGCAGATATTGTTCTACATATTCTCTTGTCATTCCTGGTGCAACTGTACTTTCTACTATAATTAGACAACCTCTTTTGATGAATTTACTTATTCCACTAATAACATTTTTTAATATTGAAGTGTCTGGTTTATTATTAATAGTAGGTGTTGGAACACAAATAATAATAATATCTGTATCTCTCAATAACGAATAATCATTAGAAGCAATAAGTTCCACTTTATCAAGTTTATCATGAAGTTCATTAGGGGCATTTATTTTTCTATTCATATTTTCTATTGCCTCTTCGTTATTATCAATCCCAATAACTGTATATCCAGTAATTGCTGCCAAATATGCTAATGGTGCACCAACATATCCCAATCCAATAATACCTACTTTATTACTTTTACTCATTTTTTCTCCATTCTATAAGAAATTTTATTTAGTTATTATTTGCTTATCTACTATTTTCAAAAAACTCTCTATTACTTTTTTTCTGTGTTCCATATTTTCTGTATGTCGGTTTACTATTGTATAGCGGTCAATTCTGGGTGTTAAGTTTAAAAAACTTTTTTCAATTATCTCAGCGGATAATCCAAATTTTGAACTGCTTTCCAAAATTTTCATTTTTTGAATTGCTCCTAATATACGTGTTATGTTCCTATTTTGTAATAATACCATTGATAAAATCCCTATTGATACAGATATTCCATGTGGCATATCTATTCTTCTTTCAATCTCTTTTGCCATAATATGTTCTGACCCACTTTCTGGTCTTCCTGTTCCATATAAATTGGTAATATATCCCGCTTCTCCAATAAATTGAAATAACTTCATATTGCTCTCAACTATGTGCTCTAAAGAGTTATCCTGAATAAATTCTAACACCTCATTTAGTAAGTGTTTTGCTTTCTCATATATTTCTTTATCTATTGTTTCCTTTATGTCTTCATTTGCTATTTTCCAGTCATACAATGCTGTATGAATTGATAAGACATCTGCTAATCCGTATAAATTTTCATCTTTTGAAAGCTTTAAGACTTCATCATCAATAATAATCTTGTCAGGCATTTTTGCTACTATTGTTACTTTCTTTTCATTTTTGATTAAAGCAGCCTTGTCCGTTGCATAAGCATTTGTTGATAGCATTGAAGGAATACAAGTATATTTGATATTTAATTGAGAAGATATGTATTTTCCAATATCAATTGTGCTACCTCCTCCAAAAGTAATTATCTCTTCAATATTATTTAGTGTTTTGATATACTCATCAATTTTTTCTACATTTTTTGAAATATGATGCCAATTTTTAAAAAGAATTTTTGAATGTCTAATATCTATTTTTTCTAAGGAAGTAGGAGAATAAATAAATAATACTCTTCCATCTAATTTCTCTATATAGTCGTGAATACTTACTTTTTCAGCAATATCGTAAAAATAGTCTGATTTCATATAATACCCCTATAAATACTTTTTATATTTTACATCCTTTTTAATCTTTTCTATTAGATTAGGTAATTCATTCATTTTTTCTTTATTAGCAACTAATATCACTCCATTACAGCTAATAATATTTAAACTTTCTATTCCTATTGTAGCTATTAAACATTCTTTATTCTCATTATAAATATTAGTTCTTTCTGTATCTTGTGTAATGATATTCCCTATCTCTACATTATCATTTTGATTTTTGGATCTGATATCAAAAAAATCATTGATGCTTCCAATATCCATCCATTCAAATTCACTTTTTATCATTTTAATATTACTTGACTTCTCTAATAGTCCTTTATCAATTGAAATAGATATGACTTCATCATATATTTTTTCTATCATTTCATTTTCTTTTGAATGATGAATACTACTTTCAATCTCTTGCTTATATTGATATACTTCTGGTAAATATTTTTGATAATGATTTAATATGGTTTCAGTTTGCCAAATAAACATTCCACTATTCCAATAGTAATTTCCATTCTTTAGATATTCTACTGCTTTCTCATAATTAGGCTTTTCTTTAAATTCTAATACTTCATTCCATTGATTCTCTTCATTATAAGTATACTTAATATATCCAAATCCTGTTGCAGGATAAGTTGGTTTGATTCCTATTGTTATTAAATTTTCTCCTTTAATAGCAATTTGAATTCCTTCTACTATATTATCTCTTAAGTTTTTTTCTTTCTTTATATAATGATCTGAAGATAAAACTGTCATAATTCCATTTCCTCTAGCCGCAATTATTTTTAAGGTAGCATAAAAAATACACATAGCTGTATTTTTAGCTTTTGGCTCAGAAATAATATTTTTCCTTGGAATACGAAAATCAATATATCGATTAGCAATTTCTTTTTGATTTTGATTAATAATAATAAATATGTTCTCTGGTTTAAATAATGGTTCTATTCTTTTGATTGTTTCATTAATCATGATGTCATCTTTATATAAATTTAGAAATTGTTTTGGCTTATCATCTGTACTAATTGGCCATAATCTTGTTCCGCTTCCGCCAGCTAAAATCAAAGCATACTGATTATTATTTTCCATACCTTTCCTCTTTTCAGTTTTACTTCTAAATTCATTCTTAAATTTACATAATTTTACCATTTCCTCAGTAAAAAGTCAATAAATTGCTTAAAACATCAAAAAGAAAAAAGCAAATTACGTATTAACTTGCTTTTACTTTATTATCAATATCCTTAACTCAGCCATATGATAATTCTCCCATTACTATCTTACTACCTAAACTATAACATAAAACCAAATGCTTTTCAATAACCACTTACCTACATCAATAAATAATCGCACCGCTTTTTTATATCCCCTCAATTTACTTTTTGGCTATCCAGATACAACACACCCTCTAATGCCACTTTTTTCCTTTACCTGTGTCATATCCTGCTAAACTCGACACACCTAAATTTGCGGTTTTACTTTATTTTTAGGTATTTTTCATAGTGTCAAAATGTCCGCTAAAAAAACTTCAAAAAAAGCCTCATTCGGATACTTTAACATGTCCGTTTGAAGCTATTTTTCTGTCCGCTCGAGTATTAATTTCATTTTTTCTCACTTGTATATTTATCAATTTTTATTTTCTAGCCAAAAACAAAAAACAGATAATTAATTAATTGTTAATTATCCATTTTTTAATTATTCATCTTTTAAATATTTTTCCCAATCCATAAAGGCATGTCCTATTCTTAATACTACTGCTTTAGAATTTTCTTCATCAACTATATAAAATACTATATAATTCCTTACATTAATTTTTCTAATGTTTTCATGTCCTGTCAAGCCTTCATCTAAAATAGGCATACTTCCTGCTATTTCTTCTAAATCTTTTAATTTTTGTTTAAATAAAATTTTGTATTTATCTGCTATAATATCTCCTGCTAAATTATCTCTAAGATATGAAATAATATTTTCTAAATCCTCTTCAGCAGTTTCCGAAATTTCCACTATATATTTTTTCACTACATTTACTCCCTGTTTTTTATATATTATCTATTTTAGCAAAAGTTTCATCTAGCGAATATACTTTATTTGCTTTTATATCATCTAGTCCTTTTTGTAGCTTTTCTTTTAAATCTTTTTTACTTTTTATTGTTACTGTGTCTGGAGCTTCGGTATCTATATATGATAATTTTAAATATTCAATAAAATTAATTACTTGATTGGCAAGTTCTTCTGGCAATGTTTCAATTTCATTATATAATTTTTGTTTTTCTATAGACATATTGATTACCTCCATCATAAATTTGTACTATTATTATATCATTTTCTCTTTTAAAAATCTATGAATTTCAAAAATATTTTAAAATAAATCATGGATTCAAATTTATTTTTTCGAAGTATTGTGTTTTTTTATTTTTACTGTCTACTTTGGAGTCTTCCTTCTGGTATATCATGTAAGCAAATGGCAATGGCTAGGGAAATGCCTAATTTGATGGAAGCTCCAAAACCAGAGCCAATGGCTAATCCTTCTGGAAAGTTATGGAGTGCCAAGCCAATACTGACAATGACCCCCGTTTTTAGTAAAGAATTGCTTGCAATTTTGCTATGATTACTAAACTTTTTATCTACTAGCATTTCGCATATAATCATGGTAACAATACCAAATATCATTCCTAAAAATGAGGTCGGTAGGCCCGAAAGTCCAAATGCTTCTGGAATTAAATCAAAACAAACAATGGCAATCATGAGTCCTGAAGCAAAGGATAAAATAAAGCTTAAAAATTTTTTTGATGGATTTTTAAATGTAATTCCGATTATTCCACCGATGGTTGTTCCAAAAGTTCCAAAGAATAATCCAATTAATGTGGTTTTTAATATTTCTTCCAAAATAAAAACTCCTTACAAATCAATGTTAGTACATTGTATTTGTAAGAAGTGGGATTTATGAGTTTATTCTTCTTCATTTCCTTTTAGCTTTTCTGCGGTATCTGCAGTAATTAAACTATCAATCATTTCGTCTAAGTCACCATTTAAGAAATTGTCCATTTGATAGATAGATAATCCTATTCTATGGTCTGTAATACGTCCTTGTGGATAATTATAGGTTCTTATTTTTTCGCTTCTATCGCCACTACCAACTTGGCTCTTCCTTGCATTGGCAACTTCTGCATCTTGCTTTTCCTTTTCTTGTTCATATAAACGAGAGCGAAGTAATCTCATGGCATAATCTCTATTTTGGAATTGTGACCTCTCTGTTTGACATTCCGCTACCATCCCTGTTGGAATGTGAATTAAACGAACAGCAGAAGAAGTTTTATTAATATGTTGTCCTCCCGCTCCTGAGGCTCTAAATACTTCCATTTTGATATCTGCTGGATTAATTTCAATTTCTACATCTTCTACTTCAGGGAGAACTACAACAGTCGCTGTTGAGGTATGAATTCTACCACTTGCTTCTGTATCTGGCACTCTTTGTACTCTGTGAACTCCACTTTCAAATTTAAGTCTACTATAAGCTCCTTTTCCTGTAATCATAAAAGAAATTTCTTTATAGCCTCCTAAGCCAGTTTCGTTTTCATTTAATACTTCTAACTTCCAATGTTTTTTTTCAGCATACATAGAATACATTCTAAAAAGCGTTCCTGCAAATAATGCTGCCTCTTCTCCTCCTGCTCCTCCTCTAATTTCGCAAATTACGTTTTTGTCGTCGTTAGGGTCCTTTGGAATTAATAAAATTTTAATTTCTTCTTCTAACTTTGGCAACTTTTCTTTTCCTTCTTCAATTTCTACTTCTGCCAATTCTTTTAACTCTGGATCTCCTAGCATTTCTTTAGCATCTTCTATCGCTTGTTTTACTGTTTTATATTCTCTATATTTTAATACAACTGGTTCAATTTCTGCATGTTCCTTCATGAGCGTTTTCCACTCATCCTGCTTGCTAATAATTTCTGGGTCAGCAATTTTTTGCGTAATTTCCTCATATCTTTTTTCTACGTCATCTAATTTTTGAAACATATTCATTCTCCTTAATTTTAATTTGCCTTTTCATTATACTGTATTTATATGGAAATTTCAAGTTAAATTAATGAGATGGTATGGAATTTGCATTTTATTGAATAATTCTTGCTCTCTTTTGGTACAAGTAAAAATAATAATTTGATGTGCTTTCGCATTTTCTGCTAAAAATTTTAAAATATTTTCTAGTCTCTCTTCATCAAAATACGCAAATGCTTCATCTAATATTACTGGCATTGTTTCTTTTGATATTTCGTTTAACATGGACAAACGCAAAGATAGATATAGTTGGTCTATCGTTCCAGCACTTAAGCTACCTGCTGGAATATATTCTCCGTTTTCCTTTTCTACTATTAATCCTTTTTCATCGTGAACTGCTACTTTATTATATTTTCCATTTGAAATCATGTTAATCATATTTGATAAATTTTCTGTAAATTTTGGTGTAACATTATTTTTCATTTTTTCATAAGCGTTTTCTAATAATTGTTTTGCTAAATTAAAACATTCATTATTTTTTTCAATTTCTTGTAATTGTTCTTGTAAATTTTCTTGTTCCTCTTTTAACGAAGTATATTGCTCTATTTTTTCTTGCCTTTCTTTTTCTTCATGTGCCAAATTATTTAAAGTTAATTGATAATTAGTGATTCTTTCGTTAGATTGCTTTAATGCTTGCTCCATTCGGTCATTTTCTTGAATGCTAAATAATTCATTAATATCAATATTAGCATATTCATTTTTAATTTTTTCTTTTTCCAATTCTATTTTTATTTCTTGATTTTTTTGTTCTTGCTCAATCTCTTCTGTTTGTTTTTTTATTTCACTTTCTAGTAAGTCTATTTTACTATTAATGATTGCAATTTTTTCTTGATTTTCTTTTTTAATTAATTTTTCTTTTTCCTGTTTTATTTGTTTTATTTTTTTATTTTTAAAATAATAAATTAATATTAAAATTAATTCAAGTGGAATTAATGATAAAATAATATAATTAATTATTTTATTTTTAATAAAAATAAAATTAAAAATATTAATTAAAATTAATAAAATAAAAATAATAAAAAATATTTTTTTGTTTTCAAATTTATTTTTTTGTTTATCGTTTTCTTCTATTATTTTTTGATTATTTTTTAATAATTCTTTTTTTTCTAAAATAAATTCATTTAATTTTTCTTCATTTTTATTTTTCATTTCATTTTTGAAATTATTTTTTTCAATGTCTATTTGATTTTGCTGAAGAAGATTTTTGAGTTTAGAAATAACATAATTTTTATTATGTTCACTTTCTATGGCATATTTCACTTCATCTTTCTTGCGTTCTATATCGTCTTGACTTTCTAGCCACGTTTTTGTTGCTTTTAAGTCAATTTCGTTTATTTTTAATTTTTCTGTAACTATGTTGAATGGCCTATCTTTTGTTCTTATGTTACCTATTTCTTCTGATTGCCTTTTGCTAAGTTTTTCAATGGCCTTTTGAAAGGAAACTTTATCATCTCCTGTTCCCGCAAGGTTTGCTACCTTTTGAACAAGAGCATTTTGGTCATGTTGACTAAGAATAACCTCCTTTTGTGTAGACATGATAGTGGATAGATATGTATTTTCATCAAGTTCTGTCTGTTCATAAAAAAAATGGTTTCCATCCTTTTTGTCAATTTCAAATTGCTTTGAAATGTCTTCTAAATTGTTGTTAAATATCTGTGGATTTTTCTTATAAAAGTTTCTGTAAACCTCAAATTCATCTCCATTGTCTAATTCGTATTTTAATTTTCCAGAAAATTCTTCTCCACTCCATGGAGTATATTTTTCATAATCAGAAATTTCTTTTCCATTTTTATTTTTGGAAATTCCATAAAAAATATTTTTTATATAATTTAATAAAGTCGATTTTCCTGATTCATTTTTTCCATAAATAATATTAATATTATTTGCTAAATTAATTTCTTTATTTTTTAAATTTCCATAAGAATTTATTTTAATATTTTTTATTTTCAAATTCTTTCTCCTATTTTATTT
>JAFVBS010000003.1 GCA_017479865.1 Clostridia bacterium | reverse complement strand
CAACTTAATATTTTGCTAAAAAGCAAAATTGCATTTTATCTTTCACAAATTTTTTAGCAATGCAATTTTGTTTATTAAGCATGCAAATTTTCTTGGAATATACCTAAATTTTACACCAAAAACTTGATAAAATCAAGTTTTGGACACTGATTTTTTACCTAAGAATTGCATTTAATCGTAAGCTTGCATTTACTTTGTTAATTGACGATTTTGTCAAAAATAAAAGTAGAGATATATTTTTCTCTACTTTGTTTTTAACTTGTTCGGCATATCAAAATATTGCGAGTAAGATAATCCTTGCAATTTATCTCGAATTTCATATATTATGCACATAAATAATTAAATACATTTTACTATAAATTGAAATCAATTCCTTGATTAATTTATCAGAATATTATATACTAATTATGGAGTGATTAATAATGATACATGAAATGAAATTAAACGAAAAACCTTTTAACAATATTGATAAAGGTATTAAAAAAATTGAATTAAGGTTATTTGATGAAAAAAGGGCAAAAATAAATCTCAACGATTATATTGTTTTTAAAAACATTGTAGATTCAACGCAAACCCTGAAAGTAAAAGTTGTTGGTCTACTACGATATAATACTTTTGAAGATCTGTTCAAAGATGTAGATTATAATATATGTGGTCCTGCCAATAGCTTTCTGAAAAGCTCACCAATATACATAAAATCTATTCTGAAGAAGAAGAAAAAAAATATGGTATTTTAGCTATACATATTGAAAAAGTATAATTTAAATAAGGTGAAGAGTAATACTCTCCACCTCATTTTTACTAAAACACTCTTTCCAAATTCTGTCTCAAAAGGAAACTCCTCAGTTCATCATTGCTGTCTAAATAGAAATAACTTTGCGGAGCTGAAAATCCGTATTCACTTCTTAGCCTTTCCAGCGATAACGGTGAAGCGAATCTGTAAAGATGTTTTATGTGATAAGCAAACTTAGATTTCTTTAAACCGTTGTTGAAATCATCGTTTCCTATCCCATTTTCTGCAATTTTCTGCGGAAATTCAACAATCTTATCTATCTCTGCCATATATTCCAATGAACATACAGGAGAAGAAGAATAAATCCAAAGTCTGTCGACTCCACGTTTAGGAACATACTTTCTGAATTCATAATTCTTTTCACCTGTTTTTATAAGATTAGTGAATTTTGGATAAATACTTACTACAATATCTGTCATTTTAGAACCTCCATAAAATAATAAATCGAATAATTTCTGAAAAGTTTATAGGGTTCTTCCAGCCAACTGTGAACTTCGGCATATACTCTAGCTAATCCGGTCGTGCCCTTTTCTTTTCTCAAATTGTCATAGTTTATCATAAAAGATGGCAGGTATTTATATGCTCCTTCTTTTACATATAAAGACTTTGACAATTTTGCTCCCGACCAATCAGTAACCAACGGTGCATATAAAATCATTGGTAGTTTAGATACACTGTAACCTAACAAATCCGTTGTTTTATATAGCAATTGTTCCTGATAAAATCCTGCATAGTCTGCTCCAGTAATTCTCAGCCACTGATAATCTGTATTTGTGTCTTCGTTATCAGTCAGATATACTAATCCCCTAATAAGATTTCTTAAAGGAGTGTTGTATTCCAAACGATAACTTTCTTGGCAAATATCCACTTCGAATTTACCATGCTCGGGACAAAGACAAATCATCTTATTTCCAACAAACGTATTCTCAATTCCCTGTTTGTCAGTAAGTCCACAAATCGGACATGCAGCTCTGATTCGAAGTATTTGCTTTTTAGGTTCCAAAATAGGCGCTAATACCTCTCTGTTGCCAATAATCTTTTTGACAATATCCGGAATACTGTAGTGTTTGTTAAAATCACTCTGTCCTCTTACTTCGTAGGAAATTCCAGACAACTCAGACAACTGCCCCAGAATCTCATAGTACTGGTCAATATACTTGTCCATCTCTCCACTATCGCGTAAGCTGATTTGGTATTTGTTATTATTTACCATTTTAGCAATAGCAGGCGCTGTATCTACCATTTCGAATAACACAGAGATTTTCAAGTCATTGTCGTATTCCTTGAGCATATTTGCTAAACTAAAAGCTAAGCAAAAAACTTCAAGAGTGCCGAAATGCGGTGAAGAATTGGGCTGTGCACCTATGCTTATTTTAACAACCTTCTTCCGCAACTGACTGTGCAGATACTGAATGAGTGAGTCCTGGTAAACGTATGAGCCTCCTCCTAAAGGATTATACACTTTACCGTCTGATTCAAATTGCATCATAGAAAAATTCCTCCTTAAATTATTTTAGAGTATTTATATAAACAAGCTCTTGGCTTGGTAATTAAATTATAGTTACATAATATCATGATTTTTTCAAAAAGTAAATAGATTTATTGAAAAAATGTTGAAATCAAGCCACTTTAGTTATGGTTTAAACCACCTAATCTGTAACTTTTTTAATTTATTAGGTATTTAGACTAAGAAATATATTTTCTATGTGAATTTTTCACATTATTCTGATTAACCATTGCATAAAGAAGTGTTGTTTCTATTTTTGTATGTCCTAGCAAATGTTGTACTTGTTCTATTGGCATACCTTTATCTATTGCTCGAGTGGCTAATGTTCTCCTAAATTTATGAGGATGCACTTTACTAATTCCATTTTTTTCGCCAAGTCTTTGAAGCATTAATTCTATACCTCGACTTTTTAATTTTTCGTATGGTTTATATAAACTAACAAATAATGCACTATTTGAATCACTTCTACTATTTAGATATTCTTGTAAATGCAACTTAGTTTTACCATCAAAATAAACTTCTCTCATCTTTTTGCCTTTTCCAAATACTACACAAGATTTTTCTTCAAAATTAATATCTTCAATATTAAGATTAACAAGTTCACTTATTCTTACACCTGATGAAGCTAGCAAATCTATAATTGCAAGATTTCTAATATTGCTACAATTATTTCTTAATTTTTCTAAAATTTCATCTGAATATGTTTCTTTAACTAAAATATCTGTTTTAATTTTATGTATTCGTCTTACAGGACTTTTTACAATATAATCTTCAACTTCTAAAAAAGTAAAGAAACTTGATAATGATCTTCTAACTCCATCGATAGTCAAATTATTGCAATTGCTCTTACTTTGATAGTATGATAGATAATTTCTTAAATCTTTAATAAATTTATTTAAGTATTCTTCATTAGATATTTCATTTTTATTTAAATCTAATCTTTTGTAAAGAACTTCATTTAGTTTAGACATTTGATAATTGTTCAAATATCTATTCATTTCTGAACTTATAGTTCTTATAACACTTTCGTTCATAATTCATTCCTCCAATCAATAAGAATGAATCTATTGTAAAACGAAAACCGTAGATTTCACAAATCTACGGTTTTCTACTTGTACGCAATATTACAATCTTGCGAACATGTTAATCTAATTGTCTCTGTCTGATATTATATCATATTATCAAAAATTTGGAGTGGATTTTACAAATTTTATTAACTTAACAATTCTATTATATCTGCAAAACCATTTCTATAATACTTCTCATTCCAATAATCTAAATATTCCATAAAATTTTTATCAAGCTGATCTAGTTGTTTTTGAACATATTTCTTATTCTGTTCTGGAACATTTTTAAGTATTTTCTCTGCAATTTCATCAAAGTAAATACAATACTTTTTATCTTGAGGAGTCACCTCACAAAATGCTGTTTCCACTCTAAATTCTATCCATTCTTTTAATAAATCATCTTTTATTTCTCTTAATTTATTCATCTATAATACCTCCTAAACATATATTAATTCATTTACAATTATCTCTTCAGCTTGATTCTTAATAGCATTCATAGTTCCAACCCAATAAAGCATATCTGTATCTTTCATATCTTCAGTTAAATCGCTTTTTTCTTTTAGTTGGTCAATTATTTGATTAACTCCTTTTTGAGCTGTTTCCTGTATTTCTTTTAGATGTTTATTAAGTGTTCCATCCATTAACATTATTGAATATTCAGTCTTTTTATTTTCTTTTAAATACTTTAATCTCATCCTACCATATTTATTAAGATTAACTTTTTCTTGCTTTGGTAATACTAGATTTGGGATATAATAATCTCCTTCTAAATGATATTCTATCCCTGTTTTCTTATCTATAATTGTTTCTTTTAAATATTTATTCATAACATTTCCCTCCTATAAACTACTACATATTTCTTCAAATTTATCTGCTGTTTCATTTTCCATTTTTTGTGTTACTCTTACATAAATGTTATAAGTAAAATCGATACTTCTATGCCCTAATCTTTTTGAAACAGCCTTAATATCTGCACCAGATTCAATTAATTTTGTTGCGTGTGTATCTCTAAAATCGTGAAATCTGCAAGGAATACCTAATTCATAATGTATAACTTTAAATGGATATTTACAGCTATCGGTACCTTCATAGACTCCATTTTTCTTTATAAATACAAAATCTACTTCTTCTAAAGGTATTGGTATTTCAGCATTAGCATTTAATATTTTTATTTCTTGCTTATTATTATATGGATTTATAACAACCTTTTTATAATGCTTCATATATGTATCTCCATAATTCCTTTTATTTTCTTCTTGCTCTCTTTTATACTCTTTTAAAGCATTTAATAAAGTATCTCCAATTGGAATAGTTCTATAACTTGTTTGAGTTTTACAAGTTCCAAAATACCACATTGTTGTTGCTTTACCACTAATATGTCTTCCATGTGTTGCACTAGCTTGATTTTTCTTTAAAACATTTTTATTAACTCTCAATGTCTTACTTTCTAAGTCAATATCATCCCATGTTAGAGCAAATACTTCTGAAACGCGAAGCCCAGTATAATATGCTGTCAAAAAAGCGTAATAAGCACAATGGTTTCTAGTGAATCTATTTAATATTTTTTCTATCTCTTCCTTAGTAAAAATATGTGCTGGATCACTATCAGGAATATCATATCTTGGCAATTTAACTTTTAATGCTGGATTAACTTTTATAAATCCAACAACATCAGTTGCATAACTAAAAGATGTCTTTAATACTTTCAATATATTTTTCATAAAGTTCTTAGAATAGCTGCCTTCCAAATAGACTCTATTAACAAATTCTTGTAGTGTTGCTGTTGTTATTTGTGATAATCCATAATGTCCTATTTTAGGTTTTACATGAATTCTAGTAATACTCCTGTAAGCTTCTATTGTATGATATTTTAAATTAATTTCACAATGCTCTTTCATCCAGTAATCTAAATAATCACTATATGACATTTCAGATGGTGTAAATGCATGACCTGTATTCATATACTCTGTATAAGCTGCTATCCCTGCTTTTTCTGCTTCTGACTTTGTTCTAAATCCACTCTTACTTTTAAATTTTCTTTTTCCATCAACTGATGCTATTTCAAACTTGTATTGAAATACACTTCCTCTCTTTAATACATTAACTTTCCTCATTGCAACTTCCTCCTTTACTGCTTAGTAAACGAAGAAAAAAAGATTTCAAATGAATGAAATCTTTTGTTTTCAAATTGTTTTCAAAAATGTTTCCATTGAGGAAAGCCTTTATTTATAAGGTTTTTTTGCACTTTTGGTAACATTTCCATTTTTTTTGGAAACAAAATGGAAACATTTTGGCATTTTTTACGATTTTTTGAATTTTCCAAATCCTCGCAAACCCTTATTTTATGGGCTATTTACCATGACACTGTTTATATTTCTTACCACTTCCACATGGGCATGGGTCGTTTCTACCTACTTTTTCTGTGTTCACTACAGTGGTATTACCGCCCGATTTTCTTGGAGCATCTCCATCTAAGTTTCTTAAAGTGTCTTCAAAACCTTCACCAGTTATTTTTATAGAAGTTGTTCTTTGTAAGTTTTCTTCTCTTTTTCTCGCATTCATTAAGAATTTAACAACATCAGCTCTAATTTCATCATTCATTTCGTTGAACATGTCAGAACCATCATTTCTATATTGTACAACTGGGTCTTGCTGACCATAAGCACGAAGGCCAATACCGTCTTTTAACTCTTCCATGTTGTCAATGTGGTCCATCCATTTTTCATCAACAATTTTTAATATGACAACTCTTTCAAGTTCTCTCATGTTTTCTTCGCCAATCTGTTGCTCTTTCTCTTCATAGAATTTTAAAGCCTTTTCTTTTAATTCTTCTACTACATCTTCCATGTTGACTCTATCTTTGTCTAAACTGTCTAAATGAGAAACAGCAAAATTGGTTGTTACTTCTTGCATAAAGCTTTCTTTATTAAAGGTTTCAATGTCAGCTAAATAATTTATGGCAGTTTCTTCTGCGAGTGAATCAATCATATGCATTACATGGTCTTTTAAATTTTCTCCATTTAATACTTGACGTCTTTGGTCATAAATCATTCCTCTTTGTACGTTCATCACATCGTCATATTGAAGCACATTTTTACGAATACTAAAGTTTCTGCTTTCTACTTTCTTTTGCGCAGATTCTACGGCATTGGTAAGAAGCCTTGATTCGATTGGCATATCCTCGTCCGCACCTAAAGTGTTGTAAACTCTAGTAATAGCATCCCCACCAAAAATTTTCATCAAATCATCATCTAAGCTGATATAGAATCTTGACTCTCCTGGATCTCCTTGACGACCACTACGTCCACGAAGCTGATTATCAATTCTTCTCGATTCGTGTCTTTCTGTACCAATAATTTTTAGTCCGCCTGCTGCTAGTACTTTCTTCTTTTCTTCTTTAATCTCTTCATCAAATTTTTCTTGTAATTCTTTAAATTTCTTTCTAGCAGCTAGTACTTCTTCATCTTTTGTCTCATTAAATGCAGTAGCCTGTTCAAGCTGTGCTTCTGTATATTTTTGCTTCCTCATTTCTGTTTTTGCTAAATATTCGCTATTACCTCCAAGCATAATATCAGTACCACGACCTGCCATGTTGGTAGCAATGGTAACAGAACCAAATTTTCCTGCTTGTGCAATAATTTCAGCTTCTTTTTCATGGAATTTTGCATTTAATACTTCATGTTTAATTCCCTCTTTATTTAGCATTTTGCTTAACTTCTCTGATTTTTCAATGGAAATAGTACCAACTAAAACCGGTTGACCTTTTTCATGGCTTTCCTTAATATCACGAATGACTGCTCTAAATTTGGCATCTTCGTTTTTGTAAATAATGTCATGGTTGTCTTTACGAATCATTGGTCTGTTTGTAGGAATTTCAATAACGTCTAAATTGTAAATTTGCTCAAATTCCTCTTCCTCTGTCATAGCAGTACCAGTCATACCAGAAAGTTTTGCGTACATTCTAAAATAGTTTTGGAAGGTAATGGTTGCCAAAGTTTTTGATTCATCAGCAATTTTTACATGTTCTTTTGCTTCAATGGCTTGGTGTAATCCATTGTTGTATCTTCTTCCATACATAATTCTTCCTGTAAACTCGTCAACAATTAAAACTTCTCCGTCCTTGACAATGTAATCAATGTCTTTTTTCATAATACCATGAGCACGAAGTGCTTGGTTGACATTATGAACAAGCTCTGAGTTTTCAATATCATTAAAGTTCTCTAGCCTAAATTCTTCCTCGGCTTTTTTAATACCTTTTTGTGTTAGAGTAGCAGATTTTGCTTTTAGGTCGATAATGTAGTCATAGTTTTCATTATCTTCTGCTTGTTCCTCATCTTTCGTATCTTCTTCTATAATTACCTTTGGAGTAAGTTTTCTTACAAAGCTATCAGCCTTTTTATAAAGGTCAGAAGACTGTGTACCACGACCAGAAATGATGAGTGGGGTACGTGCTTCATCAATTAAAATACTATCAATCTCATCGACAATGGCATAATTTAATTCTCTTTGTACTAATTGATTTTTGTAAATTACCATATTGTCTCTTAAATAATCAAAACCAAATTCATTGTTGGTACCATAAGTAACATCTGCATGGTATGCTGCTCTTTTGGCTTCTGGCTCCATTCCGGCAATAACTAGTCCTACTGTTAAGCCTAAGAAGCGGTATACCTTTCCCATCCATTCGCTATCTCTTTTTGCTAAGTAGTCATTGACTGTAATAACATGAACTCCCTTTCCTGTTAAAGCATTCAAATAGACAGGAAGAGTTGCCACTAACGTTTTTCCTTCTCCCGTTTTCATTTCGGCAATTCGTCCTTGATGAAGAATAATTCCACCAATTAATTGTACGTCAAAATGTCTCATGCCTAATACTCTTTTAGAAGCTTCCCTTACTACAGCAAAAGCTTCTGGTAAAATATCGTCTAGTGTTTTTCCTTCTGCTAATTCTTTTTTGAAATAATCTGTTTTAGCTCTTAATTCGCTATCAGTTAAATTTTCTATCTCTGGTTCTAAACTATTAATTTTATCAACCAAAGGTTTAATTCTTTTTACTTCTTTTTCACTATATGTTTTAAATAAGCCCATTTTTTCATCTCTCCTATTTTTAATTTAATATCTATCATACTATATCACTTTTACTAAAAAATCGCAAGAAAAATATGCGATTGGAGTAAATTTTTTATGAATATATTTTCTATTTTCCTCATACATTTTACTAATAAATGTAAAGGATGGATTCGTATGTTTATCTGTAATGTAAAAGTCAATGGAAATAAATTGGGAAAGTGGTTTTTAGGAATTTTATTTGTAATTGCCTTAATTGCAACAGTTATTATCTGTTATCGTATTTTGCGGAAATAACTCCTCTAGTGTGAAAGAGCCAGTTGAAAACAAAGATATTTGTGAAATAAATACTGGTAATTATACCAATGTATTAAAAGCTGTACATGATAACATTGATGATTATGTTGGGAAAAAAATAAAATTTTCGGGATATGTGTATCGTATGTTTGATTTCCAAGAAAATCAGTTTGTACTAGCAAGAGACATGATAATTTCTTCTGATTTTCAAACAGTAGTAGTTGGATTTTTGTGTAGTTGTCATGAAATTACAAATTATGAAAACGGTACTTGGGTTGAAATTGAAGGAACAATTACTAAAGTTGATTATCATGGGACAATGCCAATGATTCAAGTTCAATCCATTCGTACCATTGAAAAGCCAGTAGATGAATATGTGTATCCTCCAGATGAGTCGTTTGTAGCAACCTCTACTATTTTATAGTGCATGTTTTGGCTACTTAATTTTGAAAAAAAGAAAGAAGTAAGACTTCAAATGCTTTACTTCTTTCTTTTTTCTTTTTTCAAAAATATTTTTACTAGCTACTATTATTTTTCGATTAAAATTGCTTTAATTCTTCTTACTCCGCTGGAAGAAGATTCCTCTTTTTTTATTACAAATTTGCCCAGTTCACCTGTCCTACTAACATGAGGGCCTCCACATAGTTCTTTCGAAATTTTCCCAATACTATAAACACTTACTTCATCTGGATATTTTTCAATAAACATGCATTCTGCTCCAGATTTGATAGCATCTTCTTTTTTCATATATTCCTTTGTAACTTCCAAGTCTTCTCTAATCCATTGATTTACTAAATCCTCTACTTCTTTCTTTTCTTCTTCTGTTAACTTATGATCACAATTAAAATCAAAACGCATTCTTTCAGAATTGATGTTGCTGCCCATTTGATGAATGTTTTTATCAATTATCTTCTTCAAGGCAGCATTCAACAAGTGTGTAGCTGTATGATATTTAGTTTCAACAATTCCTGTCGATGCAAGTCCACCTTTAAACTCCCCTGCTGTAGATCTCGATTTTTCTTGATGTTCCTTAAATTTTTGATTAAATTCATCTACATCAACAGTGAAACCAAGTTCACTTGCAAGTTCCTCTGTCAATTCCAAAGGAAAGCCATATGTATCATATAATTTAAAACTTGTTGCACCGTCTATTTTTGTGATACCTTTTTTAGAAAGTTCATTGACGAGTTTATCAAACTCTTTCATTCCCGAATTAAGAGTTTTTTCAAACTTTTGAATTTCTTTATTTAATTCGCTTAAAATAAATTCTTTAGAATTTACTAATTCTTTATAAAATTCACCATATACATCATCAATAAAGTATACCGCAATTTTATTAAAAATATCTGTAGAAATATTAAGCTTTTTAGCATGTCTCACAGCACGTCTAATGAGCCTACGTAGTATATATCCAGCGCCAACATTGGATGGAACCAAATGTTGTTCATCTCCTAGTAACATAACACTAGTTCTAATATGGTCTGCAATAATTCTCATGGAATATGTACTATCTTCATTTTCTTGATATTTTTTGCCAGAGGCCTCTTCTAGAATTTTGATAGCGCCTTCAAATAAATCTGTTAGATATACATCTCCATTTGTATTTAAAAACGCAAGAATTCTTTCAAATCCCCATCCAGTATCTACATTTTTTTTCTCTAATAAAGTATATTCGCTGTTTCCAACACGCTCATACTGCATAAATACGTCATTACCAATTTCAACGTAATGACCACAATCGCAAGAAGGATTGCAATCTGGTCCACATGGCTTTGTATCTGTAATATAAAACATTTCGCTATCTGGTCCACATGGTCCTCTTTCTAGTTCCCACCAATTATCTTCCTTTGGTAAATAAAAAATATTTTCTTTTAAAAATCCAGACTTTTCCCTTAATATAGCCGTATCAGTATCTCTAGGGACGCTATCATTTCCAGCAAATACAGTTGCTGCCAATCTTTCTCGAGGTAATTCGAACACCTCTGTTAATAATTCATAACTCCATTTTGTACGTTCCTCTTTAAAATAATCTCCTAAGCTCCAACTTCCCATCATTTCAAAAAAAGTAACATGACTGGAGTCACCAACTGAATCTATATCATTCGTTCTTACACACCCTTGAATATTGCATAATCTTTTTCCTTGTGGATGTTCTTTTCCTAAAAGATAAGGCATTAATGGCTGCATTCCAGCAACATTAAATAGTACTCCTGTTGTTCCGTCGCCAATCAAAGAAGTTGAGCCAATATCAACATGTCCACGTTTTTTATAAAAATCAATCCAGGCTGTGCGAAGTTCCTTCGATGTCATTTTTTTCATAAAAATTCCTCCTTTTTCAGTACCATTCATTACAAAAATTCAACATATTTCATATCATATCATATTTTTTTTTGTTTTACAATACTTCAAATTTAATTATCTTTCTAAAATGGACTTCACCAGTCCTTTATCAATAAACGTAGCAAAAATATTTTTCAAAATAATAAGAATAATTGGCCCTATAATCATACCAAGAACTCCGATTGTTCTAAAGCCAGTATACATGGCAATCAAAGTAAAAATAGGATGAATACCAATGTTCCCGCTAACAATTCTTGGCTCCATAAATTGTCTAACAATAGACATAATTGTCCAAAGCACTAAAATAGCAATAGCCAGTTTTAAATCACCTGTTAGCGCGCTAATAATTGCCCAAGGAACCATAAAAGTGCCAGAGCCAAAAATAGGAAGAGCATCTACAAAACCTATCACCAATGCCATTAATAAAGGATATTGCACATTAAAATGTGCAAAGTGTAAAATGTACAATCCAATTAATGAAATACAAAAAGAAATAAGTATTAAAGTTGCTTGAGCTTTTAAATATCCTCCTAATGACTGAATGATATCTCTTAAATGAATCACTATTCTTTTCACCCATGTTTGTGGTAAATGATGTTCTAATTGATCAATCATATACACTTTATCCACACAGATAAAATATAAAGAAAGTAATGTAACAACGAAATAAACCCCCATTGTTGGAATAGAAGTCATAAAGCTAATAACTCCAGTCAGTACATTTTTTGCCCATGTAGATAATATACCTAAGAATTCACTAGCAGAATTTTGTATCATTTCCATTACATTTGTCGGCACTTTCCATTTACTAAAATCAATTTTAACAATAAGATTTTGCACTAACTCATATCCTTTGTCAAAATATTGATTCAAACTGCCTAATAAATTAGAGGCCTCTGTAATTAATGTGGTAATCCCCCAAGCAAGAAAACCTACAATAATCGCAATAGCAATAATAAAAACAATAATAGCACTTGTTCGTCTGTTTAATTTAACATTTTTCATCATCCATTTAATAATTGGTTCTAATAATAAAGAAATAATAAATGCAATTAAAAATGGCATATAAAAAACTGCCAGTCGAAAGCCCAAATATACACCTAATACTGAAAAGGCAAAAATAATGAGGTTTTTGAAGACCTTTCCCCAATAATTCATATCGACTATCATATGTAATTCTCCTTATATAAAAAAATTAAACCAAGCTGAGCAAGATATTGTTTTCAAAGCGGAGTTAAGGTGGGAACCGACAAGATAAAAACAGTTGGGGCGGAGCTTGAAAACAATATCTTGTCAGCTTATCCATCTTATATTTATTCTTGATAATGATTTATTAGTACAAATTCCTACTCTGCATTCTTCTCATCGCAACCACAAATATTATTCATAGTATCATTTAGTTTTTGATTACAACAGTTTTCATTTGCTGCTAAATCCCCTAATGTCAGCATTCCCACTATTTTATTATTATCCACCACAGGAATCCTTCTAACTTGATTTTGTGACATTAAATTTTCTGCTTCTTGAACATCGGTATCCGGTGTACAACACCATACTTTTGTGGTCATAATTTCACTAATTGGAGTGGTATTCACATCTTTGTTGCAGGCAATGGTTCTTAAGACTATATCTCTATCTGTTACTAACCCTACCACGTTTTTGGTATCATCACAAACCGGAATACAGCCAACATGATTGTCATTCATCATAGTAACACAATCTTTCACAGTACTATTAGGATTACACCAATATACTTCTTGGCACATACAATCTTTTACTTTCATTTTTTTCCTACCTTTCAAAATAAAAATCTAACATTATTATTTTGAGCAAAAAAATAAAAAGATATGCAATTTTATTTTGCATATCTTTGAAAATTTTAACAATTTTTATCTAATATAGTCTGAATAATCTCTTGGTCTCATCGGTGGTCTTCCAGGACCCATTGGAGGTCTTCCCGGTCCTCCTGGAAATGGTGGACGTGGAGGTCTTGGACGAGGTGGTCTTCTTCCACCGAAAATTCGATTTAGAATTAAAATTCTAATCAAATCTCTTAGCAGAGAGTTTCTCGGTCTTGTTTGCCTTTGCTGTCTTTCTTCTCTTTGAGTTTCCCTAGAAACCTCTTCTCTCCTTATATTTCTTTCGCCTCTGTTTTCTACTTTTTTATTAGTATTTTCCATTTCTGCTGTTTTTGAAGATTCAGTCCTTGCATTAATAATAATCTCAGATTGTTCTTCTACTGCACTATAGACTTCTTCTGTCATTCTATCGATGACATTTCTAGAAAGTGGCTCTTGATTTGTATCGCATACTCTATTGACTACTGGGCTCACCAAATGATAAATTTCAGGATAAAAGTCTTTAATATCCTCTTCTGAAAAGCGAGAAAGTTCATCATTATTTGAGTTTTGGTATGTAGGGTCATATCCCATCATTGGCTCTCTATTTGATACACCTTGATAACCATAATTAGTATAAACATCAGCAGGATTAACCGGATACCCTAGTACACTACGCATGTAATCTTCGTAATTCTGATAATACATATGATACCTCCTATTATTTTTTATATATCATATGTATTTTTCAGAAAAGTGTTACTGTTTAAATGTTCTGACAAAAGTTAAATGTATTCATGATTTATGTAATGACGAATGCGATTGAAACAACAGTGAATTGGTATTCTTAGCTAAAACGTAGCATGAGGGTGCAAGTCTCTTGGAGAGGCTCATGCAAGTTTTAGCATAGAAGACCAATGAGCGTTTCATGAGCCGAGGAATGAAATAAATCATGAATACATTTGACTTTGTTCTTACAATTGATTTACCAATTTCTTAAATAAATTGCCTCTTTCCTCAAAGTTTTTAAATAAGTCAAAACTTGCACTTGCAGGAGAAAACAATACAATTTCCTCTGGTGTTGCAATATCATAAGCAGTATGAATTACTTCTTCCAAGGTATTGCAATGATAAATTGGAAGTTCTTTTCCTTCTGCTTTTAATTCTTCTTTTACCACCTGCTCAATTTTAGGCGCAGTTGCTCCCATTAAAATAAGTTTGCTTACATGTTCTACAATTGGCTTTGCAATAGGTGTATAATCCAAATGTTTATCATAGCCACCAGCAATTAAAATAATTTTCTCTTCAAAAGCATTTAATCCAGCAATAGTTCTACTTGGAGATGTTCCAATGGAATCATTGTACCATTTTGTTCCATGCAATTCTCTTACTAATTCTAGTCGATGTTCTACCCCTTGAAATGCTTTGATTGCTTCTGCCTGTTGCTCTGGTGTTGCAAGACTTTCCGTAGCAGCAATAGCAGCGCAAATATTTTCATAATTATGTAATCCTCTTAAAGTAACATCCTTAACATTAAGTAGATGTCTTCTTAAATTTTCGTTACAAGATTTAATAGTTCCTTCATCATAAATAATGCCACTTTCCAATTTTTCTTTACGACTAAAGAAAATTGTCTTTCCTTTTATCTCTGGTCTAAAGCTTCTAGTCAAATCATTATCATAGTTCAAAACGACAATATCGTCTTTGGCTTGATATTGAAAAATATTTTTCTTTGCATCAATATATTCTTGATAGGATTTATGAATATCCAAATGATTTGGTGAAATATTGGTAATGACAGCAATATGAGGACTGACTTGCATATCCATTAATTGAAAACTGCTTAACTCTAGTACAACAATATCCTCTGGCTTCATTTCATTTACTTTCGTGAATAAAGGAACACCTAAATTGCCCCCTAAAAAGCAACGTCTTCCTGTTCTCCTAATAATTTGATAAATTAGATTGGTAGTAGTAGTTTTTCCATCGCTTCCTGTAATGGCAACAACTGTTCCAGGACATAGCTTCATGAGCATTTCAATTTCTGTAGTCAAAATTGCTCCTCTTTCAATTTCCTTCACAATTTCTGGTATATCTGGTCTACAACTTGGAGAACGAAATATTACATCAAATCCCTCTAAATAGTTCATATTATTAGGCCCGCAATATAGAGAGTCATGATATTGTTCTAGTTTCTTAACAATACTAGCATCTAATTTTTCTTTTTCTTTTTTATCAAATATGCTAACTTGAGCCCCTAATTTGTAAAAATAGTCAATTAAAGGTATGTTGCTAACTCCTAAGCCAATGATTGCAACTTTTTTTCCCTGAATAAAATTTTCAAACTCTTCTAATTTTTCATTATGATACGACATATTCATTCTCCTTTTTAAGACTTAATATGCTTTAAAACTTCATTTGCTGAATCTTCTACAGTTTTGCAGTTTGTAACATCTATCATCATTGTTTTTTCATATTGTTTGTAAAAGCCCGCTTTTTCTTGTAGTTCATCACGTTTTATAATATTTTGTTTGATGTCTTCTTCTAACATTTTTCCTTTATATTGTATGCCTTTTCTACGAATACGTTCCTCTAAAGAAGCGGTAATTAAAAAATGATAATCCAAATTTGGATAAATATGCATTAAATCTCTTCCAGATACAATTACATTGAATTGTTTTTTTAATTGATCAATCACTTGCCTACCAAACACATATAAATTTTGGTTATTGGCAACCTTACTAATCTCCGACACTGCTAGAGAAGAACTAGCAGACTGCAAATCCTCCTCCTCTATTTTCTTTCCATCTACATAAACAACTGTATCTCTATTTTCAATTTTAAATTCTATTTTTAGTTTTTCCATGACTGACTTAATATCTACTTGTTGCATATTTTGTTTTAATTCTTCTATATTAATCCCGGATTGTAGCAAACTATATGCAACAGCACGGTACAAATTTCCGCCTTGCAACAAAATGCTATTAGGAATTTGATTCAGCAATTCTCTACAGATGGCCGTTTTACCAGCCCCTACTAATCCTTCTATTCCAATGACAATATTCGACATTTTAAAAAGTCCTTTCTTATTAAATTATATTAATTAAAACCAAGAGTATCCATGATTTATGAAATGACAAATGCGTTGAAACAAATGAGAATCGGTATTCTTAGCAAAAACGTAGAATGAGTATGAATACTCTTGCTATTTATTAAAATTTAATTTTCTCACTAATCCAATTTTCTAAATCGTCAATTTTTACTCTAATTTGCTCCATGGTATCCCTGTCACGAATGGTTACGGTTTCGTCCTCCAGTGTATCAAAGTCAACAGTAATGCAATATGGTGTACCAATTTCATCTTCTATTCTATAGCGCTTTCCAATGCTTCCTGCTTCATCGTAGTCGCACATAAAGCTTTTTGATAATTTGTCATATACTTCTTCTGCTTTCTCACTTAATTTTTTCGAAAGTGGAAGAATTGCTGCTTTGTATGGTGCAAGTGCCGGATGTAAATGTAATACTACTCTTGTATCACCTTCTGCTATTTCTTGCTCTTCATAGCTATTACACATTACACATAAGAAAATTCTATCAACGCCAACTGAAGGTTCTACACAGTATGGCACATATCTTTCGTTAGTCTCTGGGTCTAAATAGGTTAGATCTTCCTTAGATGCTTCCATGTGTCTTGACAAGTCGTAATCTGTTCTATCAGCAATTCCCCAAAGTTCTCCCCATCCAAACGGAAATAAAAATTCAATATCAGTGGTTCCCTTGCTATAGAATGATAATTCTTCTTTAGAATGCTCTCTTAATCTTAGGCATTCCTCTTTAATTCCTAAATTAGTAAGCCAATTCTTACAGAATTTTTTCCAATATTCATACCATTCTAAGTCTGTTCCAGGTTTACAGAAGAATTCTAATTCCATTTGTTCAAATTCTCTTGTTCTAAAAATAAAGTTGCCCGGAGTAATTTCATTTCTAAAAGAACGACCCATTTGACCAATTCCCATTGGCATTTTTCTTCTGGTTGTCCTTAGGACATTTTTGAAATCAACAAACATTCCTTGTGCTGTTTCTGGTCTCAAATAAACTTCTGATTTTGCATCCTCTGTTACTCCCATAAAGGTTTTAAACATCAAATTAAATTTTCTAATTTCTGTAAAGTCTTCTTTTCCACAATTAGGGCAAGGAATATGATTTTCTTTAATATATTCTACCAATTGTTCATTGGTCCAACCATCTAGCCCAGAAATATCTTTTCCTTGCTGAAAGCCCCATTCCTCAATTAATTTGTCTGCTCTATGTCTTGTTTTACAAGATTTACAATCAATGAGTGGGTCTGAAAAACCTCCTACATGCCCTGTTGTGACCCAGACTTGTGGATTCATCATAATAGCAGCATCGATACCAACATTGTATTTTGATTCTGTAATAAACTTCTTCCACCATGCATCTTTGATATTTTTCTTCAATTCAGCTCCCAAAGGACCATAATCCCATGAATTAGCAAGTCCACCATAAATTTCCGAACCTGGGTATACAAACCCTCTGTTTTTGCATAGTGCAACAATCTTTTCCATTGTTAAGTTTTCCATAAAAATACCTCCTTTTCTATTTAACTAGAAACAAAATAAAAAAAATATAGAAATACTATACTTTTTCTTTCTCATCGCATTTTGATATTATTATCATACTCTTCTTTCTTAAAAAAGTCAATTTCTTTTCGCAAGTTCTTGCAAATTTGTATATCAAGGTCAATTTGTATTTTCTCATATTTTATGCTATAATGAAAATAGCTTTGGTAATACACTTAGCATTATTTTAGAAGTACATATGAAAGGAAGTATGGTTCATCTAATGTGCAGAATTTCTAGATACCATTCTAGGTGGATGAAGCAGAAAAAAGTAGAACAATTTAGTGGTCAGTTCAATATTGATGCTACTAACGAGTCTTTTTTCAAATTCGTTTTGCCTTCTAAGCAAAATAAATGTAGAAAGCAGCTTGATTCTAAAAGTATACATTCCTCATAGCTCTAGATTTTTTCGTATCTAAATAAAATGTACTTCTAAAAAATCCACTCTAATAGAGTGGATTTTTTAATTTTATAATATATTTATTACAAAAATATTACAAATTAGCAACAAATATTACATAATGATGACAGTCAGTTTACAAAACGCAAAAGCAATCCCTGTTGTGGAAACTGTGGATAACTCTGTGAATAACTCAGATATCTGAATTTATTTTTTTCAAATATCCACACAAATTATGAGTTACTCTTTTATGAAAACTCTTTATTTTTATATCATTGTCAAATTGTGCAACTTCTGTTTTTCCATAAGTTTCCAATATTTTAAAGTTCAGTTTTCATAAAAAAATATAGTAAATTTGAAATTACTCCAATTTACTATATTTCTGTTTTGATAGCTCGTTCTGCCGTATTTTTTAAGAAAAAATAGAAATGCCTAATAAAATTTCACAAATTAGGATTACTGGGAAACCTACCACAAACTTTGCCTTGTGTGTTTTATGATGAAAAATATACATTCCAGCAATTCCTCCAATTCCCCCACCTAACACTACAAATAGCAATAATGTATTTTCAGGAATTCTCCACCTTCCATATCTTGCTTTTCGTTTATCTAACCACATCATAAAAAAAGTTAATAAATTAATTGCTAATAAATATATAATGACAGTTTGTAAATTAAATAATTCTTCTAATTTCACTCTTCCTTCATCTTCCTTCATCATTACTAGGAACTGATGGCACTTGCTTTTCCTTGACCCTTTGTTGTTTTTTTGCGTTTTCTAATACTTCATCAATCTTCTTTGTTACTCCAGAAATAGATGGCTCTTGCAAATTTAAATATTTTTCCCCAAATTGAATGGCATTTAAATAATCCCCTATTTTCATATAAGCGTATGCAATAAATGCATAATCCGTTTCTGTTAAAAACATTTCATATTCAGCAAGAATTTTTTCAATATGGTAAGGAATAACGTCTTTGTCGGTTTCCGTTGGAACTTTTAATTGGTTAATATGTGATCTAAATTGTAGCATTTCAATTTTAAAATTAACTTGCTTCTTTTTTTCTAAAGAAGTTGCCTCCCTATTTTTCTTTAGCTCCTCTGCCACAAGTGCTATAATTGTTTCAGGAGTTTTTGTCACTGTTGCTACATACTGTATACTATATTCTTCTCCCATTCCTAATAATTGAGTAATTCTTTTCTTTTTCATAGGTGGTATACTATCCAATATTTTCTTTTTTTGTGCCATTTCATCTCTTATGCGTTCTATTACTTGAGTACTTCCTCTTGTTTGCTCAGCTATTTCTTGATTTGAAAGATTTGTTGTGTTAATTAGTTTTTCCACTTGATCTCTTGTTGCAATTCCTTCCTCCCTTAATTTGAGAAGAATTTCATATTTATTAATTCCAAGTTTTTTCTCCATTTCCTCTACGGTGCAAAGTTCCCTTGCCATTTGATAAAATGAATTTTCTCTTTCCATACTTTTTTTTGCTTCTTTTTTGGCATTTTTTGACATAAATTTTCTCCTTAAAAAATTTCATCTATATTATATTACATTATGTAACTTTTAGCAAGATATAAAGGCAAAAATTTACATTTTTCTATCATAATCTTATCATTTTATCCAAATAAACTCATTTGATTGCTTTGACTCATTCCCTTTAAGCAACCTACTTTTTCCAACAATTCAATCACAGATTTTCCAATTTTAGAGCGAATTTTCATATCATCAATTGACATGAACTTGCCATCTAGCTTTGCGGTATCAATTCCTTCTGCCGCAACAGTTCCCAGTCCCGGTATACTGTTAAGAGGAGGTCTAATCTCTGTATCTGATTCCATTTTAAATTTTGTAGCATGACTTTTGTATAAGTCAATTGGCAAGAAAGTAATTCCTCTTTCATACATTTCTAATACCAACTCCAGAACGGCATACATGTTCTTATCCTTTGTAGTAGCACTATTTCCTTGTAAATCAATTTCCTTCATTTTGTTTTTCACACGTTCTACGCCATAACACATAATATCACTATCAAATTCGTCTGCACGAATGGTAAAGAATGCTGTGTAATAAGCAGCTGGCTTGTGCACTTTAAACCATGCAATACGAAAAGCATTGGTTACATATGCTGCAGCATGAGCTTTTGGAAACATGTATTTAATTTTTTTACAAGAACCAATATACCATTCTGGAATATTGTTTTCCCTCATAGTAGCTTCAAATTCTTTCCACTTTTCTGGGTCCTTGGATGGTTTTCCTTTACGAACAAACTCCATAATTTTAAAGGATGGCTTTGCAGGTAGCCCCTGTTTAATTAAGTAAAGCATAATATCATCACGAGTACAAATAGCATCTTGTAATTTGATGGTTCCTTCTTCAATTAAGGTTTGTGCATTATTTAGCCATACATCTGTACCATGTGACAAACCAGAAATACGAAGCAGTTCCTCAAAAGTAGTTGGCTTGGTGTCCACTAGCATTCCTCTAACAAATTTAGTACCAAATTCCGGCACGCCATAGGTTCCTACTTCCGAATGTATTTGTTCAGGAGTAACTCCAAGTACATCTGTAGAACTAAAAATAGACATGGTTTCTTTATCGTCTAACGGTACTTTGGTTGGGTCAATTCCTGTTAAATCGAAAAGCATACGAATCATGGTCGGATCATCATGTCCCAAAATATCTAGTTTTAACAAGTTTTGATCAATAGAGTGGTAATCAAAGTGAGTTGTAATAATGTCAGAATTAGGGTCATCTGCTGGATGTTGTACAGGAGTAAATTCATAAATTTCTCTTCCTTTTGGAACAACTATAATTCCTCCTGGGTGCTGTCCGGTTGTTCTTTTAATTCCTGTACAGCCTTGAGAAACACGAAGTACTTCTGCATTGCTCACAGGAATGCCTCTTTCCTCATAATATTTTTTTACATAACCATATGCTGTTTTATCAGCAACCGTGCCAACTGTTCCGGCTTTAAAGGTCGTTCCCTTTCCAAAAATAACTTCGGTGTAGCGGTGTGCCTTTGCTTGATATTCTCCTGAGAAGTTCAAGTCGATATCAGGCTCTTTGTCTCCATCAAATCCCAAGAAAGTTTCGAAAGGAATATCCATTCCATCTTTTTGTAATTTATGACCGCATTTTGGACAGTCTTTATCTGGTAAATCAAATCCATTTTTATAACCGTAATCTGTAAAATCAGAGTATTTGCAATTTGGGCACCTATAATGTGGTGGCAAAGAATTTACCTCAGTAATTCCTGTCATATTTGCTACAAACGAAGAACCTACTGATCCTCTAGAGCCTACGATGTACCCATCTTCATTGGACTTCCACACCAATTTTTGTGCAATAATGTACATAACCGAGAATCCATTTTTAATAATGGAATTTAATTCTTTATCAAGTCTAGTTTGTACAATTTCTGGTAGTGGGTCGCCATATAGCTCATGTGCCTTACTGTACGCAATGGTTTTTATCGTTTCCTCACATCCTTCGATATAAGGTGGGCATTTTTCTGGAGAGATTGGGCTAATTTTTTCGCACATATCAGCAATTTTGTTAGCATTGGTAACTACTACTTCGTAAGCTTTTTCCTCTCCTAGATATTCGAATTCTTTTAGCATTTCTTCTGTGGTACGCAAATATAATGGCGCTTGTAAATCTGCATCTGCATAACCTTGTCCTGCCTCTAAAATTCTACGATAAATTTCATCTTGTGGGTCCATAAAGTGAACATCACAAGTTGCAACAACAGGTTTTTGGAGCTTTTCTCCTAAAGCTACAATTTTACGATTAATATCCTGTAAGTCTTCTACGCTTGAAACTGTTTCATTTCTAACCATAAACATATTATTGCCAATTGGTTGAATCTCCAAATAATCATAATCAGAAGCAATTTCTTCTAATTCTTCATCCGTTTTTCCTGCAATAATTGCTCTGTATAATTCCCCTGCTTCACAAGCGCTTCCCATGATAAGACCTTCGGAATACTTCTTATAAATTGATTTCAAAATTCTAGGCTTTTTATAAAAATAGTCTAAATGTGAAATGGAAATTAATTTATATAAGTTTCTAAGTCCCACATAATCTTTGGCTAAAATAATGGCATGATAAGTTGGAAGTGCTTTGTAATCGGCCTTTCCCTTCATAATGTTATCAATATCATCTAAAGTTTTGACTCCTTTTTCTTTAAGCATTTCAAGCATTACTTTAAACACTTTTACAGTCGTATCAACGTCATCTAAGGCACGGTGAGCCACATCTACTTTAATGCCCAAATTATCTGCAATGATACCCAATTTATATTTTTTATATTGTGGGAATAAGTCCTTTGCTAAGCGAAGGGTATCAATATAGGTATTGCCAAGCTTTAACCCAAGCTCCGTGGCATTATATTTTAAAAAGCCAATATCAAAGTCGGCATTATGAGCCACAAGAACACTGTCACCCACAAATTCAATAACCTTTGGCAAAACCTTATCAATTGTTTCGGCATCTTTTACCATTTCATCGGTAATGTGAGTTACTTCTACTACTTTTTGTGGAATTGGCTTTTCTGGATTGACAAAGCATGAAAATTCATCAATAACCTCTCCATTTTTTAACTTCATAATTCCTACTTCTGTAATTTTTTCTGTTCTGAAGGAAATCCCTGTGGTTTCTAAGTCAAGAATACAATATGTAGCATCCTCCATATTTTGTCCCTTCGAAAAAGAAACTGAAGGTGTTTTATCTGGTGCTAAATAGGCTTCTACGCCATAAATTACTTTTAAATCTGGATGATCCTTTTCTAAATATTTATGAGCATCAGGAAAAGCTTGTACAACACCGTGGTCAGTAATTGCAATGGATTTCATACCCCATTTTACTGCTCTTTTTAGTAAATCCTTTGCAGCTGTCATTCCATCCATTTGGCTCATTTGCGTATGCATATGAAGTTCTACTCTCTTGACTGGTGCTTCGTCTTTTCTTACTTCTCTTTTGATTCCTGTTCCTTCAACAATAGTGTTAGCAATGACTCCTAATTCTTTGGCAAATGGGTCATATTGCGCTGTTCCACATACCTTAATGCCTTTAACTCCTTTTAATCTTCCGCATCACTTCTGACTTTTTATCCGCCTCTACAAAAGCTTTACAAGTAATAGTACTAGAGCCATCATATAGGTCAAAGGTAATTAAAAATTTTCCTGATTTTAATTCTCTTTCATCCGTATTTAAAATTTCCCCATCTAATAGAACTTTTCCACTATCTACTGATAAATCAGCTACTTTTACCAAGGCCTCTTTAATATTTAAACTTCTTCCATAGATGAGTGGTGTTTTTTCTTTTTCTTCTTGTGGTGGTTCTGGCATTGGCACTGCCATATCAAAAGGAACTTCTTCGCCTGCTGTTAGAACTTCAGCAGTTTGACCTTTTGCTGCCTTTTTCTTCATTGCCTCTTCTCGTACTTCTTTCATATGTTCTTGTGCTTCTTGCTGTGCCAATAAAATTGCCTGTTTCTCTAGTTCTCTTGCCTGTTCTTGATATGTAGCTAGCATTTCTGGTGTCATTTCTTCTTGAAATTCTATCACGTAATTCTGACAATATAAATCTTGTAATTTTTGTGCAATCATTTTATGAATGTTTTGTGCTTCTAGTATTTTTTTTCCTTTTGTTGCTAATTTTATCTGCAGTTTATTATTTTCAATGATGACACTACTATTTTTTAATAGGGCTTTCGTTAAAGGATGTTTATATGCCATATATTCTACAATTTCTTTCCATGCAGAAATGATTATTTTATCTACTTCTTGCTCAATATCCGTTTCTATTTTTATATCAATATTAGAAAATCCAAATCTCTTTTCTAAGTATTTTTCAAAATCAATCAAATCTTTGATTGAAACAGGTGTATTAACGTGCATTTTTAATTCTAAAGTATTTGTTTTTTTATAAATATTAATGCATGAAATTTGAGCTTCGCTGAGAGCGAAGCTATTAAAATTGTAATCTTTAAATACTTCTTTCATTGTTTTTAACTTTGTTTGTTCCATTGATTTAATCCTTTTATTCTATTTCCTTGAAATATTGTTTTATAATCCTTAAAATATTCTCAAAATATCATTATAGGTTACATAAATAGAAAGTCCAATCAAAATAATAAATCCGATTGATTGAATCGCCATTTCTGTTTGCTCTTTGAGTGGCTTTTTGCGAATAGCTTCTAGTAGTAAAATAATCACTTTTCCTCCATCTAAAGGTGGAAATGGTAAAAGGTTGGTAACTCCCAATGAAAGGGAAACCAATGCTAAGATATAAATAAAGTCTGCAAATTTTGTTGTTTGTGCTACCACTTCTCCAATTCCTACTGGCCCCATAAATTGGTCAATTGATACATGCCCAGTAAATAGCATTTTGAGATTATCAATAATGGAAAATGCAAAACTTTCTGTATCATAAAAAGCATAATACAAATTGTTGCCTAAGTTTTGCTCTGCCCTCTTTAAGTATACTCCTAAGTAATAGTGAGAATTTTCTTCTACAGGCTTAAAAGTGAATGTGAATGTTTTTCCTTCTCTTTCTACCGTGACAGTAACATCTTCTCCCGTACAAGCCCCTAGTGCTTTATCAAAATCATATTTATTATGGATTTTTTTATGATTAATGGTTACAATTTTATCATTTGCTTGAAGTCCAACTACTTGTGCTTGAGTTCCTCCTATTACTTGATCAATAGTGGTAGAAATATTGTTACCTAAGGATGCCATTAAAATAAAGTATACAATAAGAGCAAATACAATGTTAACTAGCCCTCCTGCCATCACTACTGCAATGCGCTTTGGAATACTGGCTCTGCTAAAAGAGTCTTCCGCATTAGACTGTTGCTCTTCTCCCTCAAGGCTAACAAAACCTCCTAAAGGAATGATACGCAGTGCATATTTTGTTTCTTTACCTTGCCTTTTCCAAATAGTAGGGCCAAAGCCAACGGCAAACTCATTAACCTTAATTTTGCATAGTTTAGCAACTAAAAAGTGTCCTCCCTCGTGAATGAACACAAGAAAGCCCAAAATAAAAATTATTTTAATTGCGGTGATGATAAATGTAAGCAAATTTCATTCTCCTTTATACTTTTTTATCTTAAATCAACATCAATAGGAAATATGCAAATGGTGCAATAAATAGAATACTGTCAATTCTGTCAAGCATTCCTCCATGACCTGGAATTAGCTCACTAAAATCTTTAATGCCCGTGTAGCGTTTAATTGCTGACGCTGCCAAATCGCCAAATTGACTAAGAATACTTAAAACAAGTCCCATCATTGTTATGTAAAAATAATTAAATTGTAAGTTCCATACCTGATTGCAAATAATTGCATAGATAACTACTACAGCAATGGCACCTATTGTTCCTCCAATGCATCCTTCAATTGTTTTGTTAGGACTAATTTGTGTAAATTTATGTTTTCCAAATTTTCTTCCAATCCAGAATGCAAAAACATCAGTGCCCCATGCTGCAAAAAATACAAACCAGATAAGTATTTTTCCATTTGTGAGGTTTTCTCTAATAATTGGCAAAAACATCATAAAAAGGACAATATAGCAAATGCCTAAAATGGTTATGGCAATATCTTTGATATTGGTTTTTAAATTGGTAAAGATAACAGTAGCAAATAAAATTAAAATTGAAATTGGAATAATGGCTCCAATAACTTTTAAAATCCATTGAGAGGGAATCATATGCATTGGCACAATAGCAACAGTAGCTATTATATACCCTACCCAATTAATGGGGTTTGCTTTATTTCCTGTTCTAAATGCTTTATAAAATTCATACAAACTCATGATGGCAATCACTGCAATTACTCCATCAACAAAATATTGGTTGCCAAAAATCAAAACAATTGCTACAATCGGGAATAAAATAAGCGCTGATAACACTCTTTTAAGATTGTCCATAACTTTTATTTCCTTTCTCTATTTTGCTCCAAATTTTCTATTTCTTTGTCTAAAAATATCGATTGCTTGGTCTAAATCCTGCTCTGAGAAATCAGGCCAATATTTTGGAATAAATAAAAATTCTGTATAAGCAAGTTGCCACAACAAATAGTTACTAATTCTTTCTTCTCCTCCTGGTCGAATGAGCAAATCCGGATCAGGTTGCCCAGCCGTATATAAATGTTCAGAGAATAATTCTTCGTTAATGTCATCTATTGCTATTTCTCCATCCTGTACCTTTCGTGCTATTTTCTGTGTTGCTTTGATAATTTCATCTCTTCCACCATAATTGAAAGCAATATTCAAAGTGAGTCCTGTATTGTTTTTTGTTTTTTCCATGAGCTTATAAATGCTTTTTTGTAAGCCCCCATCTAATTTAGAAACATCACCTAAAATATTTAGTTTGATATTATCTAAACTTGTTCTTGACAAAAAATCTTCCAAATAACTTTTAAGCAAAAACATTAAAGCGCCTACTTCTTCTTTTGCTCTTTTCCAATTTTCTGTTGAAAAAGCATACACAGTCAAATACTGAATTCCTATTTGATTAGCATATTTTGCAATTTTTTCTAGTGTCTCAGCGCCTGCTTTATGTCCTAATTTTGGATCTAGGTTTCGCTCTTTTGCCCATCTTCTATTTCCATCCATAATAATAGCAATATGGGATGGCATTTTTTTTTCTTCTTCCATAACTTCTCCTTATTTAAATACTCATTATTTCTTTTTCTTTTGCTGCTAAAATTTCATCAATTTTTGCAATATTTTTGTCTGTTAATTTTTGAATGTTATCTTCTTCTACTTTTAGATCATCCTCTGTAATCTCAGCATTTTTTTGCATTTCTTTTGCTTTATCAATTGCATCCCTTCTGATGGAGCGTATTGCAACCTTTGTTTCCTCAGCTAGCTTTCTAATATCTTTTACAATTTCTTTTCTTCTTTCTTCATTTAATTCAGGGAATACTAGTCTTATGACTTTTCCATCATTATTTGGATTAATTCCAATATCTGATTTTAAAATTTCCTTTTCGATTTCTTTTAACAAGTTCATATCCCATGGTTGAATTAAAATCATTCTAGCCTCAGGAACTGAAATTCCTGCCACTTGACCAATTGGAGTAGGTACACCATAATAGTCTACTGTAATTTTATTTAAAATTGCAGGATTTGCTCTTCCAGCCCTAATTTCTGATAAATTTTCTTGAAATACACTAATTGTTTTACTCATTTTTTCTTCATAAATTGAATTCATTGTTTCTTCTCCTTTTCTAAAAATATTTTATTTTTCAAAACACTTTGTTTGGTTTTATTGAATAAATGTTCCTACCTTTTCTCCTTGAATTGCTTTTACCATATTCTCTGGCTGTGCAATTCCAAATACAATTAATGGAATGTTGTTTTCTTTGCAAAGTGAAATGGCTGTCGCATCCATTACTTTTAAATCCCTATTTAAAATATCTAAATAGCTAATCTGCTCATAGCGGACAGCATTTGGATTAGTCTTTGGGTCATCTGAGTAAACGGCATCAATCGTCTTGCCTACTAAGATTACCTCTGCATTGACTTCGGCTGCTCTTAATGCGGCTGCCGTATCGGTTGTGAAATATGGATTTCCGGTTCCACAACTAAAAATAACAACTCTTCCTTTTTGTAGATGCTTTGTCGCCTTTCTTTGAATATATGGTTCTCCTATTTCTCTCATTTCAATGGCAGTTTGTAATCTAGCGAAAATTCCTCTTGCTTCTAAAGCATCTTGCAATGCTAAGCCATTCATTGCTGTTGCCAACATTCCCATGTAATCAGAAGTGGTTCTTTCCATTTGATGTCCATATTTTCCTCTCCAAAAATTTCCTCCACCAATGACAATAGCAACCTCAGCTTTCATTTCAATGAGCACTTTGATTTGATCGCATATTTTTCCTAATGTTTCTGCGTCAATTCCTTGTTTTTTTTCTCCTGCTAAAGCTTCTCCACTAAGCTTTAACAATACTCTTTTATACTTTAGTTCTGGCAATTGCATTCACTCTCCTTAAAATATTTTTTATTTTAATTTTAACTTTCTATATTCTATCATATGTTGGCTAATTTTTGCATACTTTTTTTGAAATTTTTTTAGAAATATATACATTAAATTTACTTTCTAAAATTTTAATACCTTTATGGTTCTGCACATTACTTTTACCTAAAAATACATTAATCGTAAATTTTTTTTGCACATTTTATTCATTTGCTTTCATATTTTTTGCTCGATTGTTTATAATAATAATAAAGTGATACAAGGAGGAAAAATGACACAACATGAATCAAATACTAATACAAAAAACAGACAAAATACCGAAAAAGCACTATCAATTCCAATTAATTTTTTCTTTAATTTTTGCAATACTTTTTTTCTTATTTCTTTCCTGGCAGATGTATCAAAATAGTCAAACAAGAAAAATATCTCAAGAACTATTCAAAGGCTACAATATCACTACTTTATATGGAACAAATGAAAATATGATAATTGAAAAAGCAAATGCCGAACAAACCGTTTTAAATCCCTTTGTAATTGGAATACTCAAAATTGATAAAATTCATCTAAATTACCCTATTTTATCTCAAAGTAGCCGTGATTTACTTAAAATTTCACTGTGCCGTTTTGCCGGTCCTATGCCAAATAAAACCGGAAATCTTTGTATTGCAGGTCATAATTTGGTTGATAATCACTTTTTTAGTCTGCTTCATGACTTAGAACTAGGTGATTTAATTTCTGTGTTTGACTTATCCGGAGTTGAAATCATTTATGAAGTTTATGATAAATACGAAGTAATTCCCAGTGATTTAAGTTGTACTTCACAAGAAGTGGAAAATAATAGAATTATCACGCTATTGACATGCAATAATGTAAATGGAAGGCGCTTGGTAGTGAAGGCAAAAGAACATAAAAAATAACTATCTTGCTTTGCAGATAGTTATTTTATTTAAATATTTTTATTTACACGTTTTTGTAATCTCTAATTTTTTTATAAGCATAAACTGCTGATACTGCAAATATTGCAATGAAAGCAACAAATACAATTGTATTTTCTTCTACACCGGTCTGTGGTAAAACTGTATTATTATTAGCTACATTAACCGTATTTTGTGTGTTATTTAGATTTGGTGTAACATTTTCATTTGCAACATTATTGTTTGCTACAGCATTAGCATTATTTTTATCATTTTGTTGATTGTTAGTTATAATCTGAATATCTAAATCGTCACTTGCATTTACATAACCTACCATTGCTACTAAGGCCAAAATTACCATTACAAATACTAAAATTAATTTCTTGTTTTTCATTATTTTCTTTTCTCCTTTTCTTTCAAAATTTCTTTTGTTAGTAGTGTTTACAAAATATTATAAAATATTCATAAAGCTACTCCTTAACTCTTCCTTATTTTATACTTAAAAAAATTTCTCGTCAATACTTTTTTTACATTTTTTCACAAATTTCTTCATTTTTTTATTTTATAAAAGTATCTTTATACATTAAATCGAAATAGAACAACATCTCCGTCTTGCATAACATAGTCTTTTCCTTCGGAACGCATAAGTCCCTTTTCTTTTACCGTATTCAAACTTCCATTTTCAATTAAATCTGAATAAGAAACAATTTCTGCCCTAATGAAACCTCTTTCGATGTCGCTATGTATTTTTCCTGCTGCCTGAGGTGCTTTTGTTCCCCTTCTGATAGTCCATGCTCTTACCTCAGGCTCTCCCGCTGTTAAGAAAGACATCAATCCCAGTAAATTATAGCTTGCTTTGACTACTTTGTCCAGTCCTGACTCTTTCAATCCCAATGCTCCTAGCATTTCTTTTTGTTCTTCTTCATCTAAGCTTGCTAATTCTTCTTCTATCTTGACACAAAGAGGAATTACCTCTGCATTCTCTAATTTTGCATATTCACAAACCTTTTTAACATTATCATCTTCATAGGCATTTTCTAATTGTTCTTCTGAAACATTAGCAATGTATAAAACTGGTTTCATTGTTAAAAGATAAGAATCTTTGATGATTTTTTGTTCTTCCTCATTTAAAGATAATGTTCTAGCCGCTTTTCCCTCTTCTAGGCATGCCTTGATTTTTTTTAAAAGATCAATTTCGATTTGATACTTTTTATCCGCTTTTAATTTCTTTTCTGTCCCCTCTAATCTCTTTTGTACTGTCTCAATGTCAGCCAAAATTAACTCCAAATTAATTGTTTCAATATCACGAATCGGATCAATGCTTCCATCGACATGTACAATGTTAGAATTTTCGAAGCATCTTACTACCTCTACAATACTATCTACCTCACGAATGTGTGATAAAAACTTATTTCCCAATCCCTCTCCGTGGCTTGCACCTTTTACCAATCCTGCAATATCTACAAATTCAATGACAGCATGTGTTACTTTTTCAGGATGATAAATTTTAGCAAGTTCTTCCAATCTTTCATCTGGTACTGGTACAATTCCTACATTTGGTTCAATAGTACAGAAAGGATAATTGGCACATTCTGCTCCTGCTTTTGTAATAGCATTAAAAAGTGTACTCTTTCCCACATTAGGAAGTCCTACAATTCCCATTTTCATGTTGCGTTTTTCTCCTTCCTTGATATTTCTTAATGTTGTGTATTAGTCATAGTGTTATTATTGGTCAAGCTGTTTTGTTGTAAATTGTTTTGTTGCAAGTCGTTTTGCTGCTGTTGATTAACTTCATTATTTGCACTGTTTAATTGGCTATTTTGTGTTTGACCGTTAGTTGTGTTGTTTGTTGGTTGATTTCCTGACGTTATTTCATGATTAGTTTGACTGTTTTGTATCTGTCCGTTCGCTGTTTGCTGGTTTTGCGACTGGTTATTTGCGCTATTTGTTATTTGCGTATTTTGTGTAATATTATTTTGTTGATTTTGAGTAGTTTGACTGTTTTGAGTTGCGTTATTGCTTTGCTGTGTATTAGTGGTATTTTTGCTGTCTGACACCGCATTATTCACTACATTAGCATTTTGTCCATTGGTTTGTGTGTTTGCATGCTCTTCTGGATGGTAGTTTCTCCAAGGATTGTTAGCCACTGGGTCTGTTGGATCCCAATTTTTTAAATCTCCAGGTGCATTTGAAATTTTTTGTGCTATTGGTTTACCTAAGGGACCTGGATTAGAACTTGAATAAAATTCTACACTCGTTCCAATTGACACATTATCAAAAATCCATTTTGCATCTCTGGTAGTAAGTCTAACACATCCCATGGAAGCTTTCGTTCCAAGCTTGTCATATGCCCAATATTCTAATGAATGCTCATTCGGTTGTAGTGATGGTACTGAATGGAATAAAATAGATGGACTTCCAACAATCACACTGCAATAATGTGCCCATACGTCTCCATACATTTTGCACCAATTAATTTTATAAGGAATTTTATATACGCCAGAAGTTGGTGTTGCTGTTCCTGTAGAACATACAAAAGCTTTTACAGGTACTGTATAGTTGCCATTTTTATCATAGGTATATACATTGACTACTTGCGCCCCATAATTGACTTTAATATAATATTTCTTTTTTGTTTCTGTAGTGGTAGTAGTTGTTTTTTGAGTATTTTTCTTTTTTTCTTCTTTGGCCTTTTCTTGCTTTTTTGTTTCTTCAGCCACTTTTTCACTGATTTTGTTTAATTGTTCCTCTGAAGCATATTCTATATTAGTAATATCTTCAATATCATTAACATCTTGTATAATATTGGTTGAAGATGAACTATCTTTTAGATTTGCTTCCGCTTTTACAGTTTCGGTTCTAGATTGTCTTATCATTACCACTGCCACCTCTGTAGTAACAACAATGACTAATGCTAGAATGATGGTTCCCCATAAAATTTTGTTACTCATTACTTTTTTTGCATCATCTTTCATTCTCTTCTCCTTCGTTACACTAAAATGGAGCTTCCAGTGGGAATCGAACCCACGACCTCAGCCTTACCATGGCTGCGCTCTACCTACTGAGCTATAGAAGCACTTGAATGTCAAAATTAGAATTTTGACATATTTATTTAATTCATATCATTTGGCATTTCTTTAATCGCTTTTTTTCGAATACGTTGGATGGCATTATCAACTGATTTTACAGGTGTATCTAGCTTTTCTGCAATTTGAACATAGCTTTCTCCTTGCATATAATGACTCAATACCTGTTTTTCAAAATTGCTTAAAGATTTATCTATAGCATTTTCTACTGTTTGATAATATTCTTTTTTTGTAATGGTATCTAAAGGGTCCTCTACTAAGTTGCTATTGAAAATTTCCATTAAATCTGCATCATTGCTATTTTCTTCTTCATTATCATAAGCATTCATGTTTAATGATAAATATGAATTGAGTGGCATATGCTTTTGACGGTTAGAGGTTTTAATTGCTGTAATTAGTTGCCTTTCAATACAAACATTCGCAAAAGTTCGAAAAGAATTTTCTTTTTCAAATTGGTAATCTTTAATTGCCTTAAAGAGCCCAATCAATCCCTCTTGAACAATATCCTCTCTTTCTGCTCCCACCATATAATATTTGCTTACCTTCATATTGACCAGGTTTTTGTAACGATTAATTAAGTGTTCAAGAGCCGACTTGTTACTAGACCTAATCATTTTTATTAAGTCTTCGTCTTTGATATTTTGATACTCTATTTCTGAAGAATAAAATACGTTTGCATTGTCCATGTTTCTTAAGCTACCTCCTATGATGTAAACCCTATGAAAGTATTATAATCTAGCTTATGTACTCTGTCAATAGAAAAATTTAAAAAATTTGCGAATTTTTCAAGAATGTGGTATGATTGACTTTGCTAGAAGGAGGTTTAATTACATGGCTTTTGATGGTTTTGTAACAAATGCAGTAATTGCAGAATTAAAAAAATGTTTATTGGGCGGAAAAGTTACTAAAATATATGAACCCAATAAAAACGAAATTTTATTAGGAATTTATGCACATCACTTAAAATACGCATTATGTCTTAACATTTCCTCCTCACATTATGGAGCATATTTAACAACAAATGCCAAGCCTAATCCATTAAATGCACCCAACTTTTGTATGACTTTGAGAAAGCATTTGATTGGATATAAAGTTAAGGATATTCTTTGCCATGGCTTAGAGCGTATTATTACTATAGAACTAGAGGGTTATAATGAGCTAAATGATGTGATTACGAAAAAATTAATTGTGGAATTAATGGGAAAACATAGCAATGTTATTTTAGTAAATGAAAAAAATAATATCATCGATGCCTTAAGGCATTTTGATACTTTTTCTGGTGCTTTACGCAACATTTTACCTGGTTATGAATATTCTTTGCCTCAAGCTAACAAAGCCGATATTACTCAAATTGCTTTAGACGAAATATTGCAAAATTCAGAAATAAAAAACTCTTCCCTTGGCTTTTCATCTTATGTTCTTACACACTTTGCTGGAATTAGTAAACAATTGCTAAAAAGTAGTATGAAAAAACTTGCTCTTCCAGATATTCTAACTTATGATCATTTAGCTTGTCTATTTTCCTATCTTTTAAGATTGTATCAAGCTTGTCAAGAGCAAAAAGTTTCCCTTGTTTCTTTTGAAGAGGACTATACTTTAGAAATGAAAGAAAAAGAAAATTCTTTAGCAGTGAATTTCTTTTTAGATGATTTTTATATGCAAAAGGAATTACAAGAAGAGCTTATCAATTATCGAAATAGCATGTTAAATGTAATTTTAAATAAATTGAAAAAAATTCAAAAGAAATTAATTGGAATAGACGAAAAGTTAAAAGAGTGCAATCATATAGAAACCTATCAACTTTACGGTGAATTAATTACCAGTTATCTATACCAATTAAATTCTGAGCATGTGCCTTTTGTTAAATTAAAAAATTACTATGATAATAACAATGAAATTAAAATTCCACTTGACGTTAGCCTTAGCCCTGCCGAAAATGCAAAAAAATATTTTAAGAAATATCACAAACTAAAAAATACTCAAGAAATTGTTAGTAAACAAAAAATTAAAATTGAAAAAGAAATTAATTATTTAGAAAGCATTGTTTATGAACTTCAAATTGCCCAAAGTATAAGAGAATTGGATAGTATTTATGATGAAATTCAAGGAACTTTAATTTCTTCTTCAAGTCAAGGAAAGGAAAAAAATGTTAAGCGTAATAACGAGGAAATTAAAATATTAAAATATATAATAGATGGTTTTACGATATTGGTTGGGAAAAATAACCAGCAAAATGATTACTTAACAACCAAGTTGGCAAGTTCAGAGGACCTTTGGTTCCACACGCAGGGTATTCATGGAAGTCATGTTATTTTAAAAACAGAAGGAAAAAAGCCTTCTCAGGAAACAATTAATCAAGTAGCCGCTATTAGCGCCTATTATAGTAAGGCAAATCAGTCTTCCAATGTACCAGTAGATTATACCTATGTGAAATATGTAAAAAAACCAAGCAAGTCAAAACCTGGTATGGTGGTTTATTCTCATCAGCAAACAGTCAATGTCATACCTAAGTCAGAAAAAAACTCCCTACTTTTTGAGTAGGGAGTTTCGTTTGACAATTGTCAAACGAAGATGGGGTAGAAATTTTAGGCAAACTGCCCGTTGAGTACAATCTCTCTGATCTCATAGCCCTCTTCCTCGCAGATAGCTTTCAGATCATGTCCGACACGGTGACGATCCAGCGATCCAAAATTCTCGTTTTTAATACCTCTAACGCCAAAATATGCTCTGCCATCCTCAAAGGATCCAAATCCGTCAAGAATGAGTCCGTACAGTCTCAGGCATTTGTTCGCCTTTTCTCTCAGCTTTTCTGTAAAAACCTTGGTTGCCATTTTTAATAGCCCCTTTCAAATATTTAGTATGCTTTTATTATAACACATTTCACATAAAATGTCAAAAAATATCAAATTCCTGTTTTATATTCTATTTCCGTCATGAACGGAAACATTTCTTTCACTCTCTTAAAAGTAAGAACCGTATGCCTTGGATGTGGATTTTTATCGTGTACTGTTAGTAAATCTTGTGTATAACAATTCTCTGCTGTTTTAAAAAGCAAATATCGATTTCGGACATATGTAAAGTAAATTTGATATCCATCATCTAAATTCTGACAAAATTCTTCAAAACTATATTTTCCATCCATTCAGTTTCTCCTCTCTGTCCCATTAGGGACGTTTATTATTGGGACATTTGTCTCAATAAGGGACGGGTGTTAATAATATTACAATCTTTTTACTGTATCATGCTTAAAAACTCTTCTTCTGAAAGAATGGTTACCCCTAATTCCTGTGCCTTTTTTAGTTTACTTCCTGCTTCTTCTCCGGCTAACACATAATCTGTTTTCTTAGAAACAGAACTGGAAGTTTTTCCTCCCAATTTTTCAATAAGATTGCTTGCTTCTTCTCTTGAATAATTCTCTAAGGTTCCTGTTAGCACAAAAGTTTTTCCGGCAAATCTATCATCTGCCCCCTCTTCTTTTTGTACTGTCATGTTAAGTCCCGCTTCTTTTAACTTTTCAATTAAATCAATGGTTTGTTCCTGTCTAAAAAATTCATAAATGCTTTGTGCAATAATTTCTCCCACTTCTTCTTTCATCATTAAATCTTCATAAGATGCATTCATCAGCCTGTCCATACTTTCATATGTTTTTGCAAGTGACTTAGCAAGTTTAACTCCAACATGTCTGATTCCTAATGCATTAATCAAACGATATAAATCCCTGTGCCTGCTTTCTTCAATAGCATCCATCATGTTTTGTGCAAACTTTTTACCGTTTTTCTTTAAAGAAGCAATCTCTTCAAAAGTAAGATGATAAATATCAACAATATTGGTAATGAGTTTTCTTTCAATTAATTCTCCTATAATTGATTCTCCTAATCCATCAATATTCATAGCATCTTTAGAAGCAAAATGAATAATACTACGATATAATTTAGCAGGGCACTCTACCCCTAGGCACCTTGTAACTGCTTCCCCTTGCTCCCTTTTTGCTTCTGCGCCACAAACAGGACAAGTGGTAGGCATTTCAAAAATTTTTTCACTGCCATCGCGTTTTGCTTTATTCACCCCAACTACTTCCGGAATAACATCTCCTGCTTTTTGAATGATAACTCTATCTCCAATACGAATATCATTTTCTTTAATATAATCCTCATTGTGAAGCGTTGTTTTTGAAATTTTAGAACCAGCTACATAAACAGGTTCTAGAATGGCCATTGGTGTAATAGCCCCTGTTCTCCCTACTTGGCAAATAATATCTTTTAATAAAGTCTCCTTTTTTTCTGGCGGATATTTATATGCAACAGCCCATCTTGGTGTTTTATAAGTAGTTCCTACTTTTTCCCTAAGAATTAGGTCATTAACCTTTACTACTGCACCATCAATTCCAAATCCTAATTGTTCTCTTTCTTTTCCTATTGTTTTGATTGCTTCGATTGCTTCCTCAATATTATTACATAAAATTTTGACAGGATTTACATTAAAACCGAGTTCTTCTAAGTACAATAGGCTCTCGTAATGAGTTTGAAAGGGAACATCTTCGCTTTTTTGTACATTAAAAATATAAATATCCAATGGACGACTGGCAGTAATTTTACTGTCCAATTGCCTTAAAGAACCAGCAGCTGCATTTCTGGCATTAGCAAATTGTTCTTGTTCTTCTAACAAGCGATTTTCATTGAGCTTATCAAAATCCTCTTTGCCAATAAATACTTCACCACGCACTGTAATATTAATGCGCTCTTTTAATTCTTTGGGAACTGTTTTGATTGTGCTAATATTTTGTGTCACATCTTCTCCCACTATTCCATTACCACGGGTAGCACCTCGAAATAATTTGCCATCTCTGTATTCTAGAGCAGCAGATAATCCATCTATTTTTGTTTCTACCACATAGTCTAAAGGTCTATTATATTCAGCAGCAGCTTTTTTCATTCTTTCATCAAATTCCACTACTTCTTCAAATGTAAACACATCTTGAAGGCTTTGAAGTGGTACTTCGTGTGTTACCTTTTCAAACCCTTTTTTCATACTTCCTGTTCCTACATTCTGTGTAGGAGAATCTTTTGTAATCAATTCCGGGTAAGCAGCCTCAATTTGTTTTAATTCACGCAAAAGCATATCATATTCATAATCACTTACTACTTGTTCATCATCATAGTATTTTTCGTTATAATATTGTAGCAATGGTTTTAACTCTTCCGCTCTCTTCTTAGCTTGTTCAAAATCCATATTCTTTTTCCTTTCTTCTTTCTTGAATGCTGACAAAATATTTTTTCTCAGCTTCATACAGGTGAGTAATGTAGTATTAAATAGAATTCTTAAATAGTTCTTTGCTTCCTTTTAAATATTCCCAACCGGAAAAGATAGTAGCAATGACAGCAACACTCATAAGCAATGTAACTAATAAATTGATGACAAATGCAAAACCAGTAAGTTCTCCTTTGAAAATAGTACCATAGGCATTTAAATCAATAAAAGCTAAGGAAATAGCTATCATTTGTGTTACTGTTTTCAACTTTCCCCACATATTAGCCGCAATTACTTTACCATTTTTTTCTACAGCAACTAAGCGATATCCTGAAACAACAAATTCCCTTGTAATAATAATAATAGGAATCCAAGCAGGCAATCGTTCCATTTCTACTAACATTACCATGGCAGCAATTACTAAAATTTTATCAGCAATTGGGTCTAAAAATTTTCCAAAGGTAGTAATTTGATTTCTTGACCTTGCAAGATAGCCATCTAACTTGTCAGTGCAGGCCGCAATAATAAAAATAAAATCAATCAAAAGATACGTAATTGGTATATTCCACAAAGTAGCCTCAATATGAAAAAACGGAATAATAACCATCACAGGTACTAAAATAATTCTAAAAATTGTCAGTTTATTTGGTAGGTTCATAAATTTTCCTCACTTTCATTGTGTTGAATATCAGATTAAAAAAACGGTTTAAAATTACTTTTTACATTATATATAAAAACAAAAAAAAAATAAATAGAAAAATGATAAATTCTCTATTTATTTTTACTTATTATAACTTTGTTTCTACAATTTTGACAATGTCAGAAATATAATCTCCTATCACAGGAATGTTCAAAGCAACAATTCTTTGTAGAATATATACTAAAATGGCTGTTAAAATGGTAAAACCAATTCCAATGCCAATTCCCTTTGAAATACCTGCCATAAAGTTTCTAATGAGCATTTTTTTAGGGTTACCCAGCAACTCAGCCAAATCTAATATATTATTTTTCGACAACGAAAAATTTAGTTGTTCTATTTCTTGTGTTAATTGTTTTTCCAACTTTTTTCTTCGAAACATCAAAAACTCCTCTTTTTATGCAATATGCAAAAAATCCACTTTATTATTAAAGTGGATTTTTTTTGCAAAATTATTCACGTTTCTAACTTTATTCTACTAAATTATTCAGTGTTTCATTCACTATATTTTCCTCAATCACATTATTTCGAGTAGTAATTGTATTTTCTTTTTTCTTTTCTTCTTCTACCAATTTTTCTAGTTTTCGAATGAGCTCTTGTAGTTTGTTCATATCTTTTCCAATCATTTCCCAATCATTATTTTCATTTGATTTTGTTAGATTTCAATTTGCTTTAATAATAGCATTCACTAAGTCATTAATATTGTCCGTATTTTCCACTTCAATGTCTACCGCCTCTTGCGAAACTAGGTTTTTCAAAGCTTCTGCAATGGTATTTCCAATTGCCACTTTATTACCAGAGGCTACTACTACTTTTTTCAAAATAGGGGTAGAATTTTCTTCATTGATATATTGTTGATAAATTGGCTCTACATACAACAAAGATTTTTCAATTGGAATGATGAGCATATTTTTGGTAATCCTGGTACCTGGCACATTCAAACTTTCAATTTCTTTTGAAATTCTTTCGTCTTGTTCTAGCTGTGTATCAATTTGCATTGGTCCTAAAATATTGCTGTCTTGTGAATATTTGTAAATAGTTAACTTTGGTTCTCCATTTTCATAAGTTCCTACCATATACGCAATTAAATTTTGTTTTTGATATGGTGTAAACGGTAATACTAATCCCAAAGTGGTTTGGTTAGAATTTACAGTTTTAGTCAATGTATAATAAGGTGCCATATCTGTTCCAACTTTAGTTAATGTTTTTCCTGCGCTATGAGTTGCGATATCCCAAATATCATTTCCACGATATAATACATCTGGCTGTACATTGTGGTATTTTTCCAAAATTCCTGCTTGAATTTTGTATAAGAATGGTGGATATACCAATTGTTTTTGAATATCTTCCGGAATCTGTTCATCTTTGCCAGCAAATAGATTTTGATAAATTTTTTGATATGCGATTGCAATTGGGTCATTTCTATCAGTAATGTAAAATTGTATTGTACCATCATAGGCATCAATCAGTACTTTTACCGAATTACGAATATAGTTTAATTCTGTTTTAGCTAGCAAATTATTCTTTTGAAGCACGGTTCTCTGAGAATATGGATAGTAATTTGAAATGGTATAAGCATCTAATACCCACACTAGTTTTCCTTCTTCTGTTACTACCATATAAGGATTTTCATCATAAAGCAAATATGGCATTACCGTTTTTGCTCTTTCAATAATGTTACGGTTGATTAGAATGGTGCTATTTTTATCTACATTACCAGAAAAAGCAAGTTTTAAGTTTCCTTTTTTTACTCCTAAAATGAATCGGTCTAAAAAGTTTATTTTCAACCCTGCTTTTCCTTCATAAGCATTAGTTGCATTTTCCGCTTTTGATGAATTGGTAATTGGATAATCAAATTCTTTCTTTTCATCACTATTTGTCACAACTGTATTGTTGGTTTCCAATCCAAAATAAATTCTTGGCTCTTTGATGGAAAGAAGTTCATTAGTCGTATCTCCAAATCCCTTTTGTAAATCCACTAAATTTCCATTTTCATCTACTGAAGTAGCAGAAGTGACAATTACTCCATATCCATGTGTATATTCATAAGTTTTATTATTATAAGTAACATTGTGACTTTCAATTTCTCTTGGTGAAAGATATACTAATCGTTCCATTCCATCAATAATTGCGTTTGCCATCTTTGTTGTACGGTAAGTATAATATCCTTTATTGGTTTGTGCCACATTTAAATTTTTTAAAACAGTGTCTGTATCGACAATCGCAATATTGGAAACTACATTTTCGTTGTTTTTTAATGTTTCGCTAGTAATGGTTTCGTTTTCTTCAATACTGATTTCATCTATATTAATTCCATAGGCTTGTTTTGTATAATTAATGTTATTATCAATATATTTTTTTTGGCTATCTAATTCATTTGGCTTTACCCAAAAAGTTTCATAACCAAATACCACTACTAACATGGCAATTAAATAAGCTGGGACTGCCATTAATGAAAGCAATGTTTTTTTGGTTTGCTGCTTTTGAAAATAGCGAAGAGCAAACCACACGCTCACCACAATCACAACAGATAAAATTCTGTATGCCCATAAATAAATGATTGCTTCTGTTGCTCCTGCTCCATATAATGCATAAGAATTTACCTCACTTAAGGTTAAAAATTTTTGTATTCCAACATTGTGTGTTTTCACAAAAATGAGTGTTGCAAGTAAAATAGCAACTGTCATTACATGGTGGCAAAGCTGTTTAGGAATAATGCCTTTTTTAAGTGTTTCTCGATTAATTCCGTCAAAATAGAAATTAAAAGCAATAATATAATATAACGCACCATAAACAGTAAGTCCTATTGCTAGGGCAAGTAAGTAAAATACAATGAACTCAATAAATGGTTGTTGTAATAAGAAAAATCCAATATCATATCCCAGTACAGGATCTGTCATTCCAAAGCTTGTAGCATGAATACATAACATGAACTTTTCTAGCATCATATTCGTTGTAATAAAACTAACAATGATTGCCAAGATGAAAGCAAGGGATTTATTAATCATTTTTGGCATTATTTGTTTTTCCTCTTCAAAAAACGGCTTTAACCCTTTTTGAATTCTTTTATTGGTATAATAAATGAGTAGATATAAAATTACAAAATTTCCGGCAAAGGCAATTGCTGTGTAACTTAAATTTTGCCAAAAAATGCTAATATATTGTTCTCCTAGTTCAATTGTTTCTAGGTAATTGCCTCGGCATATCACATAAAGAATACTTGCAGCTAATATTATAAAAGCAAGAACAAATAACATTCTACTTTTGCTTTTTGGACTTTTTTGCACCTTTTTTTCATCTGTTGAAAGCTTTTTATTTTGCGTTTTTTTCTCCATTTTTCTTTCCTTTCTTTGCTTAAATTAATGCTTTAACAAAATCCGCGCTATTAAAAATTTCCATATCATCAATTTGCTCACCAACGCCCACAAATTTGACTGGCATTTGATTTTCGGCAACAATACCAACTACTACGCCACCCTTTGCTGTGCCATCTAATTTGGTAAGAATTAAACCATTAATGTCTACCGTTTCTTTAAATGCTTTTACTTGATTAATTGCATTTTGTCCTGTAGTGGCATCCAATACCATCAATACTTCCTTAGAAGCATCTGGTAATTCCTTATCAATCACTTTTTTGATTTTAACCAATTCATCCATCAAATACTTTTTATTATGTAATCTTCCAGCAGTATCACAAATTAAAACATCTGCATTGGTTTCTTTGGTAATTTTGATGGCGTCAAATACCACAGAAGCAGGGTCTGCTCCTTCCTCTCTTTTGACTATGGTACAATTTGCACGATTTGCCCAGATTTCTAATTGTTCTACAGCTGCTGCTCTAAAGGTATCGGCTGCAGCAACGACTACTTTTTTTCCATCTTGTTTTAAACGATTGGCAATTTTTCCAATAGAAGTGGTTTTTCCTACACCATTTACCCCTACTACTAGAATGACAGATGGTTTGGTTTCTAATTTTAATCCATTATCCACTTCATCTAGTACTTTTTGAATTTCTTCTCTTAAAGCGTTCTTAACGCCTTCTTCCTCTTCTATTTTTTCTCTCTTAATTTTTTCTCTTAAATTTCTTATAATTTTGGTAGAAGTTTCTACTCCTACATCTGACATAATTAATAATTCTTCTAACTCTTCTAGTAGTTCTTCATCTACCTTTCGAAAGTTACTAAATACCTGATTCATTTTTTCATCAAATGAATTTTTAGTTTTGCTTAATCCATTTTTTAATTTATCAAAAAATCCCATTGCTTTCTCCTCCGTAATTTCTTTACCCCTCTATTTTACCACGAGATGGCAAAGAATTCAAGGCAATGTACAAATCAAATTAAATGTTGCAAAAAATACAATTTTTATTACACAGTTGAATAGCAGTTTATAATGATAAAGTTTGATTCCTATTTCGGTTACGACCTTATTTGTCTCTGTTAAAAGATTAATTTCTTCCGGCGTTAGCTTTTCTGTTTTTTCCATATATTCCTTTGCCAAAAAAGTGGCTTTTGTCATGGCGTCCATTTCTAAATAACTACGAATAGCATAGTAAATAACTCCCAACATGGTTAATATAAAAATATGTATCATCGCAAAATTCAATTGATTCAATAGCCTAAGAATGCAGATGACTATGAAATACAAGAAATACACATTTGAAAAGAAAAAATTGAATAATAGTGTTGTTCTATTTTGTACTGAATGTAAACATTCATGACTAATAGTCTGTACTCTCGTAAAAGTATTTTTGATATTAGCAATAAAAATAGTGTTACTGATAGCAATATACAAACTAGCAGTATTGTTTTCTTTCTCTTCGATTTGTACTGTTTCATTATGTAACATTTTTAAAATTTTTGCACAAATTTGTTTATTCTCTGGCAATTTATTTGTGATTTTATTTAAATTTTCATCATATCCTATTTCTTTTATTTTTTTAATATCACTAATTTTAATTTTCCACGCAAATTTTAATAATAGCATTGTAATAATGCAAATGATGATAATGATTAAATATTCCATTTTTTTCTCCTTCTTTTGATCATTAGTTTCTAGACTAGGTTGGAAATTTGCCAATTATTTTTTAACCAACAAAAAGGCCGCAAAAAGAAAACCATTATATATTTCCTTTTAAGCGACCTTTTCCTTGTTTTATAACACATCTTGAATTGCTTCTGCAATAATTTTATTCACATCAGCAATCATCACATTGAATTTCACTTCTAAATCAAAATATTCTTTTATATCTTGATTTTCAATCAAAGTTGTATACATTTCTTGTAACTTTTTGTTTTTTTCTTCATCTTTTTCTTCTCCGGTATATGCCAAAAGCTGTACTTCATATCGCAATTTTTCAAAATCTTCTACCTTTTTCTTTTTTGCAGGATCTTGTCCAATAGCATCTTTTCTCTTTTTGTATGCTAAATATTCTGCTGATTCTTTAATTTCCTTTGCCAAACGATTGGCAGTATCATATACGTTCATTTTAAACCTCCTAAGCATAAGCGTGCTTTTTTTTGAAACTCAACAAGCTAGTAATTTCATTTTCCGTATTTCTTGCTTTTGTAGTTTTCTTTGCATTCTCTTGTGCTATTTGTTCTTTTTGTTTTTCAGCAACAGTTTTGCAAATTGCCTTTTCATAAATATAATGAGTATCTTGTGCAATTTTGGTCCAATTAAATTCCTCTTTTACTTTTTGCTTTGCCTTTTTCGATACATTCGTAGCTAATTGTCCATCATATAATAAACTCAAAACAGAGTCTGCAATCGAATTTGGATTTCCCGCATAGCTTTTCATTCCATTAACACCATGGTCTATAATTTCATTTAAGCCTCCCACATCTGACACAACTGTTGGAACTCCAGCAAGCATTGCCTCCAATGCGACAATACCAAATGGTTCATATGTACTTGGAAACACAGCCACATCGGCACATTTATATATTTTTTGTACTTGCTTTGCATTTAAGTAGCCAGTAAAATATATTTTTTGAGAAAGCCCCATTGCCTCTGCTTGTGCTTTCAATTCATCTGTCATACCGCCTTTTCCTGCAATGACTAATTTAGCATCATGATATCCCTCTAAAATTTTTGGCATAGCAGAAATTAAATGTTGAATTCCTTTTTCATATACCAAACGGCCAACATATAAAATCATTTTCTCGTTATCTGCTGCATATTGTCTTCTAAAGTCAAAATCCTTTTCAATTCCATTAAAATTGGTTAAGTTAATTCCATTGGGAATAACATTAATTTTATCAAATGGAAGTCCAAATAGTCCTTGTACATGACCTTTCATAAAGTTGCTGTTGACAATTACTTCTGTTGCTTCGTAAGTTAATAGCCATTCTGTATCATTAATATATCTTTGTGTTTCATCATGAATTCCAGAGTTTCTACCAGCCTCTGTTGCATGAATGGTTGCTACCATTGGAATTTCAAATGCTTGTTTTAATGCTTTTGCACTTGAGGCTACCAACCAATCATGAGCATGGATGACATCAAATTTTCCCTGCTTGTTCATAATTTCTGTTGCTTTTGCAGTCATATTAAAGTTTAATTGCAATACCCAATCAATAAAATTATTAGGGTGTATCATATAGTTCTCTACACGATATACCTCCACTCCTTTGTCATTTTCATAAGAAGGTAAATCACCATCTTTATAGGTGACAACAGTTACCTCGTGACCATCTTTGATGAGCCTTTTGGATAAGTCATGAACTACTCTTGCAATTCCTCCCACAATTCTTGGGGGATATTCCCATGTTAACATTAATATCCTCATTTTTTGGTATGCCCCTTTCCCATTTTCTCTTTTGCTTTTTTAGATAACTTGCTAACTATAATTTGTTAGTTTTTTATTGAGTTTATTGTATACAAAATTTTGACAAAAGTAAACAGGTTTTGATAATTTTTTTCAAATTGGTAATATTCCATATACAACAAACGAAGGATTGCACTAAAAATATTTCAGTGCAATCCTTCGTTTTGGGATTTAGTCAAACTTTGTTGACATTTGTCGAATCAAGCCATATCGATTTACTCTAAAAAAGTACTCTCTATCCATGATTCCAACCATCTTTGGGTCCACCTCTTTGACGACTCTCTTAGCAAATTGTAGTTTTGTTTCTTTCTCCCCATGGTTTACTAAAACCAATTTCAAATCAGAAAATCCTTTCAGGAACTCAATCATTTCATCGGCTTTTGCATGAGCAGAAAATTCTGTTGTATATACTACATCTGCATTCTTTTTTCGAATAATGGAACCTATATTAACCACATCACCTTTTTCGGTACTTTTCAACCTATTTCCTAACGTTCCTTCTGCAGTGTAACCTGTAAAGAGAATTAAACAGTTCTTTCTGCTGATATACTCTGGAATATATAGCTGAGCTGGTCCATAGGTTCCCATTCCTGAGGTTGTAACAATGATTTTTGTTGCAAGGCTTTCCAATACTTCCTTCCGACTTCCTCTGTCCACCATTTCTAGGTTTTCTGGTAGAAAATTTTTCATTTGGTCGTTAATCCCCAAATCGCCCTTGAGATACAAATTAGTATATTGGTGGGCAAGTTTACCATCAAAGTAAATTGGAATTTCTTTGCTCAATCTTCCATCTTCTTGCATACATTTCAGAACATACAAAATTTCTTGTGCTCTTCCCAGAGAAAAAACCATGCTAATTGCTGTTCCCTCATTCGAGGTGCACCTAATAATATTGTCATCAAAAGTTTTACTCATTTCAGTAGAATCCATCGTGCCATAGGTAGATTCTTGTATCACTATAATCGGTAATTCTCGCACCCAAGTTGGCAATTCTGGAACATCAAAGAACATGTTATTTTTGTTATAATCTCCTGTAAATAAGAGATTAATGTCCTCGTACCCCGGATAGCTTATTTGAACAAGAATCAATGCAGCGCCAATTAAATGACCATTTTTGAAAAAAGTGGCTTGAATTCTATTATTCAATTGTATGGTCTCTGAAAACGGACAACCTTTGAACAATTTGATGGTATTTGACACATCTGCCTGTGAATACAGTTCATTAACATAATTTCTTTTGGAAACATCTTTTAGCACTTTATATGAATCATACAGTGCTAACGGTGCCATTGTTGCAGTAGCAGAGGTGGAGTAGATATTACCACGAAATCCCTTCTTGAATAGCAACGGCAGTCTTCCAGTGTGATCAACATGATTATGGGTAATGAGGCAAAACTCAATTTTACTTGCATCAAAAGGGAAATCCTCATTTAACTTTGAATATTCCCGCTCTTGAAACAACCCACAATCTACGATAAATCGTGAAGTTTCTCCATCCGGATATTTTGGAATTATCATAAACAAACTACCAGTAACTTCCGGGTGGACAGCCATGATATCTACATAGAACCGTTCTTTTGAACCCATAAAAAACAATCCCTCCTAGAATAAAAAATATTCAAGGTTCATAAAATAAACCATTGATATATTTATTATATACTAATTTTCTACTAATTACAACAAATTTCGACAATTTATTTTTTGCTATTTTCATGTTTGTAGCTACTACACATTGATTCATCTGGTTGCTTTGTATCACATCCTTGAATTGGGGTGACAATAATTTGTTCTAACTGGCATTGTTGATATGGTTTATCATTATATTTACAACTTGTTACTGTACAACCAATTTTTTGATTTTTTTCCATAAAAAATAACCTCCTTTAATAATTTTTCATTATTAGTATGGCTATTTTTTATCAATTTATCATTCTTTTTCAATTTTTTAATTGCAGAAATTTTCAGAAAATATAACATCAAATTTCACACATTTTTTTAAATTCGTTTTGAAATTAAAAACGTTGGAATTCCTGTAGAATATGGTGCAATATCATACTGTTGAAAAAAAATCACAATGCCTTTTGGTGTTAAATAATAGTTTTCTAATCGAAAACTTTCCAATACCAATTGACAATAATCATCAAAATAGGTGCTTGGTTCCTGTTTTATTCTTTCGGCAATTTGTGAGTTGATTTGTTTTAAAATTTCAATTAAATAGTAAGGATTGTTAGGATAAAAATCTTGCAAATCAATTATTCTTGCCAATGGCAAATCCCAATTCTGTGCCGTGCGGATGGTAGATCCATGTGCCCCACCTGTAAAGGTGTATTCATCTTGATAAATGCTAATCACCTTATTACTTTGATAGGTAAGTGTTGTTGTCAAGTACAACTCAAACATCATGATTGGATAACCATTCTTTTTATTGTATTCATACACTTCTTTTGCTTGTTCATAAAATTCGCCTTCTGCAAACTCTTTTAAGTCCAATGCTTTTTTTCTGTTTTCCATGTTAAACACTTGCTTGCCCGCTTCATAAGGAGAAGAAACAATTTCTGGGTATTCAATGGAGTATTTTACAATCACTTCCCCTTGATAATATAACTGTTTTTCTACTGTATTAAATTTTATTTCATTCATTCTGAGCACCGCCCTCTATGCAATCTTTTGGATTTTTGAAAGCTAAATACCAAAACATTCCGTTTCGCTGTTTTTGAATTTCTTCTGCTCTTTGTTGTAGCTCGTTAAAAGTTTGTGGAGGTGGCAAAATGACTGGTTCACATGGAATCCAGTTAGCAGGTGTCGAGGCCCCATTGCTATCTGCTACTTGAAGCGCCGTAACAGCTCTTAAAATTTCAGGGATGCATCTTCCTACATTCATCGGATACACTAAAATGAGTCTTACTACTCCTTTATCATCAATAATAAATACATTTCTGACTGTTGCTGTATTGCTAACATCACTTGCTATCATGCCATATTTTCTAGCAATTTCTCCATTTCTATCAGCAATGATTGGAAATGGAACTCGTATGCCTGTTCTTCGATATATTTCATATACCCATGCTAAATGGGAGGCATTACTATCTACACTAAGCCCAATTAAGCAGGTATTCAATTTTTCGAAATATGGATTTGCCCTTGAAAAAGCAATCATTTCTGTTGTACATACTGGGGTAAAGTCGCCTGGGTGGGAAAACAGTACTACCCATTTTCCTTTATAATTACTTAGCTTTATTTTTCCCATAGTAGTATCCGCTTCAAACTCCGGGGCATATGTACCTAATTTGACATTTCCATTCATCATTATTTCATAGTCCATAATAAAAATCTCCTCTCATATTCTTCTTGTTACATCATATGAAAAGAGATATATTTTTGTTAATGAATAATCAATTTGTTAGAACCGGCACATTTGTTTGATAGAATGAATACTTCATTGCTATGCTGTTCTGTTTCAATATTGTTATTCCTAATATAGTCACATTGCTAGACAATACTATTTATATCTTTCACTACTTCTCCTGCAATAATGAAACCTGCAACTGATGGAACGAACGAAATACTTCCTGGTACTTGATTTCTAATGGTACACTTCCTTTTCGTTCCAGGCGGACAAATGCATCCATTCTTACAACTACACTCTAAGCTTTCATCTGGTTTGATTGGCTCTTCCTTTGAATAAACCACTTTTAGATTTTTAATTCCTCTAGCTCGTAGTTCTTTTCTCATAACCTTTGCTAATGGGCAGATACTTGTTTGATAAATATCTGCTACTTCAAATCTTGTAGGATCTAATTTATTACCTGTTCCCATACAAGATATGATAGGAATACCCAATTTATTGGCTCTCATCACAAGTTCTATTTTGGCTGTCACTGTATCGACGCAATCTACAATATAATCTACCGTTTTGTCTAATATTTCTTCCTTACTATCCGGCATAAAAAATTCTCGATAGACTTCTACGGTTGCATTCGGATTAATTTCTAAAATTCTTTCCTTTGCCACCTCTACTTTATATTTTCCAACTGTCTTGCGAGTTGCTAAGATTTGTCTATTCAAATTTGTTAAACAAATTTTGTCATCATCTACTAATACAAATTTTCCTATTCCTGCTCTTACTAGGCCTTCTACTACAAAAGAGCCCACTCCACCAATTCCAAATATAGCAATTTTGGACTTACTTAATTTTTCTATTGCTTCTTTTCCTATCAATAATTCTGTTCGTGAAAATTGGTTTAACATTTTTATAAATTCTCCCTCTATTACAATTTTAACTCAAACGTTATGATTACTTTTCTATTTCAATAGCACTATTTACTACATTTTTCGTCTTTTGTTTAAAATGATATCCCCCGTTTAATTGATATCTTCATTACTGCAACCAACACCTATTCTTGAATCATATCCTCTAGGCTCTTAATTTTGTCACGAATTTCTGCTGCCTTTTCAAATTCCATTTTTGCAGCATATGACAACATTTCTTCGGTTAATTTGCTAATGATATCTTTCATGTCTGTTTCTTTATCTAATTGATATTCTTCCTGAATTTCTTCTACATAGCTTGCTTTAATCGTATCACGGATTGATTTTTGAATGGTTTGTGGCGTAATACCATGTTTTTCGTTATATTCCTGCTGGATTTTTCTTCTACGGTTCGTTTCACTAATGGCTTTTTCCATAGATTCTGTTAGTTCATCTGCGTACATAATAACCTTTCCTTCTGTATTTCTCGCAGCACGCCCAATCGTTTGAATTAAAGAACGCTCCGAACGCAAAAATCCCTCTTTGTCAGCATCCAAAATTGCTACTAATGAAACCTCAGGAATATCTAATCCCTCTCTTAACAGGTTAATACCAACGAGCACATCAAACTCTCCTAAGCGTAAATCACGAATAATTTCCATTCGTTCTAGCGCCTTAATATCAGAATGCATATATCTTACTTTGATATCGATGCCTGCCAAGTAATCTGTTAGATCTTCTGCCATCTTTTTAGTTAAGGTAGTTACCAATACTCTTTCGTGCTTTTCTACCCTCTCACGAATTTGTTCAATCAAATCATCCACTTGATTTGTCACAGGTTTTACTTCAATTTTAGGGTCCAATAATCCTGTTGGACGAATGATTTGCTCTATTACATTTTCCTTGCTATGTTCTTTTTCATATTCTGCAGGAGTAGCACTAACAAATACCACTTGATTAATTCTTTGCTCAAATTCCTCGAATTTGAGTGGGCGGTTGTCAAAGGCTGAAGGAAGTCTGAAACCATATTTTACCAATGATTCTTTTCTTGCTCTATCCCCATTGTACATTGCTCTTACTTGTGGCACAGTTGCATGTGACTCATCAATGAGAAGTAAAAAATCTTTTGGAAAATAGTCAAACAATGTATATGGACTGCTTCCTGGCCTTCTTCCACTAATATGTCTTGAGTAATTTTCAATTCCTTGACAGAAGCCTGTTTCCTTCATCATTTCTATATCAAAATTTGTTCTCTCCTCAATTCTCTGTGCTTCAATTAATTTATTATTGTCTTTAAAATATTGGATTCTTTCCTGTAATTCCTCTTGAATGGTACCAATGGCTCTTTCCATTTTATCAGATGTAGTAACATAGTGTGAATTTGGAAAAACCATAATATGCTGACGAACGCTCTGTGTTTTTCCTGTTAATGGATTTATTTCAGCTATTTTTTCCACTTCATTGCCCCAAAATTCCACTCTAATAGCTGTTTCACTTTGATCAGATGGATAAATTTCTACAATATCACCTTTGGCCCTAAACGTTCCTCTTTTAAAATCTAACTCACTTCTTGTATATTGCATATTAACCAATTTTCTTAATACTTCATCTCTTTCCACCTGCATGCCTGGTCTTAAAGAAACGGTCAAATTTTCATAGTCGATTGGATCTCCTAAGCCGTAAATACAAGAAACAGAGGCTACAATAATGACATCTCTGGTTTCAAAAAGAGCAGCAGTTGCAGAATGCCTTAATTTATCAATTTCATCATTGATGGAAGCATCTTTTTCAATATACGTGTCAGACTGTGGAATATAGGCTTCTGGCTGATAATAGTCATAATATGATACAAAGTATTCAACTCTATTCTCTGGGAAGAACTCTTTGAATTCGCTATATAATTGTCCGAGCGAGCGTTTTATTGTGTGCCAAAACAAGAGTTGGTTTTTGTACTTTTTCAATGATATTCGCCATTGTAAAAGTTTTACCGTGAACCTGTAACTCCAAGTAAAGTCTGGAATTTCTTGCCCTCTTTTATTCCACTACTTAAGTATTCTATTGCTTTCGGTTGATCTCCTGTCGGCTGATAATTTGATACTAATTTAAACATAATCTAACTCTCCCTATGCAAAATATTTTAGCACCTTTATATAAAAAATACAAGGTCCTATCAACTGCTGATAAAACCTTGCTTTCTATTTATAAAAGAAGGCGAGATTAATTTCCGTCTTCTTTAGGTTATACATATTTTATTTTCCAAATGTTTCTTTCACATTTCTCATAAAGATAATATCTTCTATGATATCAATGACAGAGTATACAATCATCATAGCTCCTATTGTAACAACAATTGCGCCAGCATTTAAGGTAACATATAATCCACAAATTAACATAGCAATTGCTAAAACCAGACTGTAAATCCACATTCTAGAAGTAATTGTCCTTAACTTCATAGAAGCGCTAAGTCTAATGAGTGAACTATAAATAATCCATATTCCAATGATAATTCTAAAAATAGAACCAATTGTAGTACTATAAATGATAGTAACAATTCCTAAAATACATGCCAATAATCCATAAATTAAGTCATAATTGTAAAAATCATATTTTCCTTTTGTTGAAAGATAGTGGATGATTTTATAAAGTCCAGCCACAATAAAAATAATTCCTAAAATATAAGAAATGACTTTCACAGTTCCTTCTGGCTTCCAAATTAAAATTGCCCCTAAAATAGCAAATATAACTGACTCTAAAATAGAAAACCAACCTGTTTTCTTAAAAATTTTCTCCAAATATTCCTTCATTTCATTACTCCTTATATAAAATTATTACTTATATTCACATTATAGTATAGTGATAATTAAAAAGTCAATACAATTACGACAAAATTCACTGAAATGTCTCATTTCTGTTTGACGTCATCTGTCAATATTTTTTAATGTCATGATAGGATTGTTTTCCTGGTTTGTAACACTCTTAACCAATTTTCTCCTAAAATTTTTTGTATTTCATCTTCATCAAATCCCCTATTTTGTAGTTCTTGTATTAAATTGTTTATTTGACTAATTCCCTTTAAATTCTTAGGAATGTCCTCTTCTTCTAATCCATCAAAATCACTTCCTAGACCGACATAATCAATTCCCACTAAGTTAGCAATATAGTCAATATGGTCTACAATTTCTTTAGTAGTTGCCCTGCCTGTTTCAGATAAAAATTGTGTACAATAGCAAATTCCAATTATGCCATTCATTGCAGCTATTTGCCTAATTTGTTCATCTGTTAAATTTCTTGGATGTGAACATAAATGATAGCAGCAGGAATGAGTTGCTACCACTGTATCTTCTGAAATTTTACTTGTATCCCAAAAGGTTTTTTGAGAACTATGTGAAACATCAATGAGCATATTTTTTTGATTAAGTTTTTGAATATATTTTTTACCAAATTCTGTTAATCCATTATCATTCTTTGTCAGTGCTCCACATCCCAGTAAATTATCGTTATTCCATGTAATGGACATTACTTTTACCCCTTGATGGCAAAAAAAGTCAACATTATCTAAATTATCTTCTATTGCACTTCCATTTTCAATGGTGAGTACAATGCCAAGTTTATTTTCTGCTATTACTTTGTCAATGTCATTGTTTGACTGAATTTGAATAATTTTATCGCCCAATTTTTCTTTTTGTTCAAAAAAATATTTAAAAATTGTTTTTGCTCTTTGAAAAGAATTTTGATTTCCTGGCGAAATAAAGGCGGCCGCCATTTGAATAATAGGAATATTGAGCTGAGCAGCATCACATAAATTAAAACTTAGTTTCTTATCTTGTAAAGAAAGCTTGTTATCTAGTGCTTTTTCAATGGTATCACAATGTCCATCTATTAAAAATTTCATCATTTTACCTCTCTTTCCTTTTTTTACTAGCCACTTTTTTCTTGTCTAATGTATTCAATCTTTATTTTAAATTAATACTTTTGATTTGTTTTAATTTTATTTTTCCACTTTTTATTTGAATATTTCAAAACAAAAAATCAATACTAATATTGAGCATAATTTTTTAAACTCAAATTTATATAAAGGAGGTTATATCAAAATGAAAAATAAACTTTTCATTGTTGCTACACTTATGATCGCATTCTTATTTTTTGCTGTTTCCTATACATTTGCTGCAAATAATGTAGGTTCTGATATGGTAAATGGAGTTAGAAATTTTGTTGGTGGGGCTGAAAATACCATAGAAAATATTGGTTCAGATGCTGCTAAAAGTATTAGGAATGGAATGAATACGTTGCAAAATGGTGCTGAAAACACAACAAATGCCGTTCGCAACGGAGTGAATAATAATAGCGACAATATGGCAAGAAACGCAAATAATAACACTGGTTATACTGCTACAAGAACCACAGCTGATACTACCGGAAATAATATATTTGCTAATATTCCTAATACAGTATGGTCATGGTTAGTTGTTGGAATAGTTGGTGTTTTGATTGTTTCTTTAGTAATGTATTATGCAAAACAAAATAATAATGTTACTACTTATCATGGTCATAATGATGATAACGAAAGATAAGTAACTTGTATGAATAACATGTGAGAAAAAACTTGTATTTTTTTTCTCACATGTTATAATATAAAAAAAAGAGATGAGGAGTTACATATGAGCCAAAAAGTAATCGCTACCAATCCAGTAGCAAGACATAATTATACCATTCAAGATACATTAGAAGCGGGAATTGTATTGACGGGTACTGAGATTAAATCAATTCGTAATGGAAAAGTAAATTTAAAAGATAGTTATGCCAATATTAAAAATGGTGAAGTTGTTATTTATGGCATGCATATTGCCCCTTACGAACATGGAAACATTTTTAATAAAGATCCCTTAAGAGATAGAAAACTGTTATTAAATCGAAGAGAAATCAATAAACTTGTGGGATTAATTAAACAAAAAGGATGCGCCCTTATTCCGATGAAATTATACTTTTCCGGCAATTTTGTCAAATTAGAGCTTGGCATTGGAAAAGGAAAAAAACTATATGATAAGCGTGAAGATATTGCAAAACGAGATGCCCAAATGCGTATTCGTAAAGAACTAGGAAAAAATATTTAAAATAACAAAAAATCGAAGTAATTACTTCGATTTTTTATTTTACAATGTCTTTATGCCATATTGCTTGAACCAAATACATCTCTAATTTTGTGTTGTACAGTTTTTTTAATTAAGTCTCTAGCTGGTGTCATGTATTTTCTTGGATCAAATACAGATGGGTCTTCTGTCAATACTTTGCGAATAGCTCCTGTCATTGCCAAACGTAAATCCGTATCGACATTAATTTTAGAAACACCTCTTAAACTTGCCTCGCGTAATATTTCATCAGGAACTCCCTTTGCACCAGGAATATTTCCTCCATATTGATTACATAGCTCTACCAACTCTGGAATCACCGTAGAAGCTCCATGAAGAACGATTGGTGTATTTGGAATTAATTCTTTTACTTTTTCTAAAATATCAAATCTTAATTTTGCTTCTCCTTTAAATTTATAGGCTCCATGGCTTGTTCCAATCGCAATAGCTAAAGAGTCGCATCCTGTTCTTTCAACAAATTCTTTTGCTTGTCGAGGGTTTGTATATCTTGCATCATCCTCTGCAACATTTACTTCGTCCTCCACTCCTGCTAATGTTCCAAGTTCAGCCTCGACTACTACTCCCTTACTGTGAGCATAGTCTACTACTTGTTTTGTTAAAGCAACATTTTCTTCAAAATCATATTTTGAAGCATCAATCATGACAGATGAAAAACCGTTATCAACACACATTTTACAGGTTTCAAAGTCTGGTCCATGGTCTAAGTGTAAAGCAATTAGAATATCATGTTCCTCCAAAGCTGCCTCCACCATCTTTTTTAAATAGCCAACTCGTGCATATTTAATAGCACTGCTAGAAGCTTGTAAAATAACAGGTGAATGTTCCTCTCCTGCAGCATCTACAATTGCTTGTATAATTTCCATATTATTAACATTAAATGCTCCGAATAGCAAAATGCTCCTTCATTGATTTTTCAAACATTTCTTTTGTTGTTACTAATGGCATAATTAAAATCCTCCTCCGTTTTCTTTTCGTTCTCATTGTATTGCTATTTTTCTCAAAAGTCAACTGTCTTATTATATTAAAGTCAATATCTTAGTCAAAAGTATTCATGATTTATGCAATGACGAATGCGATTGAAACAAATGAGAATTGGTATTCTTGGCTAAAACGTAGCATGAGGGTGCAAGTTTCTTGGAGAGGCTCATGCACGTTTTAGCTTAGAAGACCAATGAACGTTTCATGAGCCGAGGAATGTAATAAATCATAAATACTTTTGACAATTATATAATTTTACCAATCAAGTCATACTCTTTTACTTCAGTAATTTTGCAAGTCGCAAATTCTCCAATTTTTAATGGTTGGGTGTTTTCTAAGAAAACAACGCCATCAATTTCTGGCACATCCATATAACTTCTTGCGATATAATATTTTTGATTTTTGGTTGTTCCCTCTATCATCACTTCATATTCTTTTCCTATTTTTTGCTTTAAGTTGTCTTTTGAAATTTGACTTTGTAATTCCATAATTTTATGATATCTGCTTTTTTTCGTTGCTGGATGAATTTGTTCGTTCATTCGACTAGCTGGTGTTCCTTCTTCTTTTGAATATGCAAAAGCCCCCAGTTTATCAAATTTTGCCTCTTGCAAAAACTGATAAAGCTCTTCAAAATTCTCTTGTGTTTCTCCAGGGAACCCTACCATAACAGTGGTTCGAATGATCACATCTGGAATTTCAGTTCTTAGTTTTTGAATTAATTTTCGAATACTCTCTCCATTGCTTTTACGGTTCATTCTTTTGAGAACAGAGTCTGAAACATGTTGAATGGGAATATCAAAATAATGACAAATTTTATTACTATGCTTTACCACCTCTATCAGTTCATCTGTAATGGTTTCTGGATAAGAGTATAAAAAACGAATCCAGTGAATATCCTCTATTTTAGATAACTCTTGTAATAATTCAGCAAGCATTGGTTTTCCATAGACATCAACTCCATATCTAGTCGTATCTTGTGCTGTGACAATAATTTCATGATATCCTTCTGTTGCCAATTTTTTTGCTTCCTCTAAAATGCTTTCCATTGTTCTGCTTTTTTGTGGACCGCGAATAGCAGGAATGGCACAGTAAGTGCAGAAGTTGCTACAACCATCTGCCACTTTTAAATAAGCATAATTTTTTCCTGTCGTTATCACTCTTTCTGTTAAATCCATAAAGTTTCTTTGTTCTTTGAATTCCTTATTTTTTACTAATGTTTCAATTTTACTCCATAACGTATCATATTCACTATATTTAATATATAAATCCACCTCTGGTAATGCTTTTTCTAACTCCAATTGATATCTTTCCACTAAACATCCCATTGCAATTAAGTATTTACAATTTTTCTTTTTATATTCTGCCATTTCTAAAATAGTTGAAATTGCTTCTTCTTTAGCAGATGTAATAAATCCACAAGTATTAACCACAATGATATCAGCTAATTCTGGTTGATTTACAATTTCATAATTGTGCTCACGAAATAGTGCAATTGTTTTTTCTGTATCTACTAAATTTTTATTACATCCTAATGAAATAAATCCTACTTTCATTGTTCTCCCTCACTTATTCTTCTTTTTCTGTTGGAATTACTTTTTCTAATAGTTTTAATCCTTCTATTAATTTATGATAGATTTTCTTTGTCACAATCTCTTGATTTCCATCAGCATATGCTCTAGCAACACCCTTCATGTCAATCAATTCATAGCGGTTTTCTGCTTTTGCTCCATGATCTAACACATAAATTGGAGTATAATCCACCTTACTGAGTACTACTGTTCCATCTTGTCCACTTTTGCGTAATTCTATATTTAACACAAGCTCTACCTTCGAAATATCATTGGCAATAGAAGAAATATAATTTCCTAATGAATAGGCAACTAATACATTTTTTTCTTCCTCATTTTTTCTAATTTCCATTGGCTGAATGGCAGCAGGGTGATTTCCTAAAATTACATTAGCCCCATTTTTGACAAAAAAATCTGCAATCTCCTTTTGCTGATTACTAGGAGTAGTAGCATAAGGTTCTCCCCAATGCATAATCACAAAAATATAGTCTGCATTCTCTTTGGCATACTCTAATTCTTTCTTAGCTTTTTCCTCACTATAAATATTAATTGCCGCCAATTCTTCTTTGGATTTTTTTGTTTGATTTTCTACTCCATAAGTATAAGATAGGAAAGCTATTTTTGTTCCCTTCACGTTTTTTATCATAACACTATTGTCCCCTAAATTATCACCTACTGTATCAAACTCCAATTCTCGCAAAGTCTCTTTTGTTGCTTGCAATCCATCTACACCATAGTCTAAGCCATGATTGGTACTAAGGGTTACCAAATTAACACCAGAATTTTTAACAGCCTGTGCAAATTCCTTTGGACTATTTCTATTGCCATAACCAGAATAGTTATTTTCTGTAAAATTAGTTTCCATAGTACCTACAACAATATCACTGCTACTAATAAAACTTGTAATATTTTGAAACATGGGGGAAAAATCATAAGTTTCTGTTTCTTGATGATAGGCATCTGCCAACATTTCATTACCACACAAAATATCTCCCACTGCCGAAATGCGAATAATAGCATCTCGTACTGTTTCGTTACTATTGGCAATATTTCTTTCTGTTTCTTCATAAATTGCAAAAATTGCTTTGTCCAGTTCTTCCCTTTGCTGTGTTAACAATTGTTTTTCTTGCTTATTACGATAAAAAATAATCAATAGGCAAGCAAGAATAATCATGATTAAAATTACCAACAGTACAAGAAAGGTTTTTAAAGGAATTGCTTGTACTACTTTTTTTACTTCTCTTTTATTTCGTCTGTTTCTTGCCATAATACCACCTACCAATACTGTATCATATTTTGTTTTAGAAGTAAATATTTTTTCAGGCAATAAAAGAACTATCATCAAATTGCAGAAGCAATTTGCGATAGTTCTTTATTTTTAATTTTTATTTTACATATTCATTCAATGCTTTGATTTTATAAGTTAATTCTCCTAGTTTTTCACTAGTTACATATCCAGGTACACTGTTAATAACATCTGGAATACGGTTGACAACACTAGCACAAGTCAGTTCCACCGTAGCAGGTCTTGCTACTGTAATAGTAGTATTTGGCTCTCCCATAACAGACCATTCATTTTTGTCATAATCTTCTCTTGAATATACTTTTCCAATACATTCTGATTCTATTATAATGCCTTCTTCTGTTTCGGTAGTTACCACAGCACTCATTCCAGTAGCATCGCCTGCTTTAACTGTCATGCCAAGTGTGGTAGAATAAATATCCTCTTTATAAGTTTGTGGGACAGTCACTTGGCTTTGTCTTTTTACTGTTAATCCTAATTTTGAACATAGCCAGCCATTGACATTCCACATATAAGATGGTAAATACTCACCTGATTCAATGACTTTTTGTCTTTCTTCATCACTAATTTTATCCACAGAAGCAATCTGTTTGTCAAATTCTTCTAGCGTTAAGCCTGCTCCATGTGCTTTAGCAAGTGCCATGCCATAGTCTTCTACGTTATAGCTAGAACTTCCTTTAATTTTTGTAATATGCTGTGTAGATCCAGCAATAGAACTAATTAATTGTCCCCAATAAATGTCTTGGTATCCACTTCCTGTAATAGTACATCCATTTTGTTTTGCTAATTCATCAATTTCTTTTGTGACATTAGGATTTGAATTTTGTGGATAAAATGCTTCTTCACAAGTAGTAATTGCATTGACACCTAATTTTGCACATAATAACAAAGCATCCTTTACATCTGCAATTAAACTCATAGTAGTAACAATAGCAATATCAGGCTTTACCTGTTTAATCATTTCTTCTGCTTGTTCTAAAGCAGTTACTGTTACCCCCTTATTTTCTGTTTTCATAATTTCGCCAATGTCTTTTCCAATAATAGCGGGATTTACATCAATTGCTCCTACAATTTCGCCACCCTTCTCATACACATAACGCATGGTATATACTGCCATTTTTCCTGTACCAAATTGTACAACTTTCACTTTTCTATCCATCTTTTTCCTCCTTCTTCTACCCTTTTCTTTGGTAGTATTTAATAAATAGATTATAACCTAATTTATTTCTTTTATGCAAGGTAATTTTTTAATTTTTGATAATATCTTATCGGCTAATAATTTTCGAAGTTTGACTATCAATTACATCAAATACTTCTTCAAAAACTTACCTGTATAGCTTGCCTCGTTTTTGACCACTTGTTCCGGTGTACCTACTGCAACAATTTGGCCACCTTTTTCTCCTCCCTCTGGTCCTAAGTCTATAATATAGTCTGCCGTTTTGATTAAATCCAAGTTATGCTCAATAACAATAATGCTATTTCCAGTATCTACTAAACGGTGTAAAATATCCACTAGTCTGTGAACATCGGCAATATGAAGTCCTGTAGTTGGTTCGTCTAAAATATACAATGTTTTTCCAGTGGCTTTTTTGGAAAGCTCTGTTGCTAATTTTACTCTTTGGGCCTCTCCTCCAGATAAAGTGGTAGAAGGTTGTCCCAGTTTAATATAGCCCAATCCCACATCATACAATGTTTGAATTTTGCTCTTAATTCTAGGTACATTTTGAAAAAAGCCTAATGCTTCTTCCACTGTCATGTCTAATACATCAGAAATCGTCTTTCCCTTATACTTTACTTCTAATGTTTCTTGATTATATCGCTTTCCTTTGCATACTTCACAAGGTACATAAATATCTGGTAAAAAGTGCATTTCAATACGAATCATTCCATCTCCAGTACATGCCTCACACCTTCCTCCTGGCACATTAAAGCTAAACCTACCTTTATCATATCCACGCATCTTTGCCTCATTGGTTCCAGCAAATAGGTCACGAATGATATCAAACACCCCGGTATAGGTTGCTGGGTTAGAACGAGGTGTTCTTCCGATTGGAGATTGATCGATATTAATAATTTTATCAATGTTCTCAAATCCTTTAATTTCTTTGCATTTACCTGGTTTTTCTTTAGAACCATATAAATCCTTGGCTAAACTTTTATAAAGCACTTCATCAACCAAAGTACTTTTACCAGAGCCTGAAACGCCAGTCACACAAATAAACTGTCCTAATGGAAATTTGACATTAATATTTTTTAAATTATGCTCTGCAGCATTTTTAACCTCAATGGCTTTTCCATTTGATTTTCTTCGTTTTTTAGGAACTGGAATTTGTTTTCTACCACTCAAATATTGTCCTGTAATAGAATTCTCCACATTTTTAATTTCTTCTGCTGTTCCTTGTGCCATGACCCTTCCTCCATGAACACCAGCACCTGGTCCGATATCAATAATTTGGTCTGCGGCATACATGGTATCCTCATCATGCTCTACAACTAAAACACTATTGCCTAAATCTCTTAATTTTTTTAAGGTAGCTAATAACTTGTCATTATCACGTTGATGCAATCCAATACTTGGTTCATCTAAGATGTATAATACTCCTGTTAGTCCAGAACCAATTTGAGTGGCTAAACGAATACGTTGTGCCTCTCCCCCTGATAATGTTCCTGCACTTCTACTAAGAGTTAAATAGTCTAGCCCTACATCAATTAAAAATTGTAATCGCTTATGAAGTTCCTTCAAAATTTGGTCAGCAATCATTGCCTCCTTATTACTTAATTTGAGAGAATTTAAAAAGCTTTTGATTTGATCAATTGACATTGCGGTTAATTCATTAATGTTTTTGTTTCCTACTTTAACTGCTAAACTTTCTGGCTTTAGTCGAGATCCATGACAGTCTGGGCATGGATGGTCTGTCATATAGTATTCATAGAATTCTCTCATTCCCTGTGATTTGGTTTCATTGTGTCTTCTTTCTAAGGTTGGTAACACACCTTCAAATGGGCTACTGTATTTTCTAGTACCTGCATAAGAGGTATATTCAAAGTCAATTACCTCGTCTCCTGTACCATATAATATTTTCTCTAGGAAACTTCTTGGTAATTTTTTAATAGGCACAGAAATATCAACTCCATAGTGTTTTGCAATGCTTTCAAAGTACATTTTTGCCATAGTATCTCCACGTTTCATGGTACTAGCACCAAAGGCTTTGACCCCATCATAAAGCGTTTTGTTTTTATCTGGAATGATTAAGTCCTCGTCCATTTTCATTAAATAGCCAATTCCTGTACATGTAGGGCAAGCGCCAAATGGATTATTGAATGAAAACATTCTAGGCGTTAACTCTTCAAAGCTAATACCACAATCTGGGCACGCATAGTTTTGGCTAAAAAGCATTTCTTTTTCACCTGGAATTTCCACACTTACTAAATTATCGGCATGCTTTAATGCAATTTCTACCGACTCTGCTAAACGACTTCTAATGTCTGGTTTCACAACTAGCCTGTCAATTACCAAACTAATATTATGCTTTTTCTTACGGTCAATTTCAATGTCATCAGTCAGTTCATACAGTTTTCCATCAATTATGACACGGACAAACCCTTCTTTTTGGTAGCTTTCTAATTGCTTTGTATATTCTCCTTTTCTTCCACGAACAACAGGAGCAAGTACTTGTATTCTCGTCCCTTCTTCTAAGCTCATAATATTATCCACTATTTGGTCAAGAGTTTGTTTTTCTATTTTTTTCCCACAGTTTGGACAATAAGGAATGCCAATTCTGGCATAAAGTAAACGAATATAGTCATAAATTTCTGTTACCGTTCCTACTGTAGAACGTGGATTTTTTGATGTAGTTTTTTGATCAATGGAAATGGCTGGTGAAAGTCCTTCAATGGATTCTACATCTGGTTTTTCCATTAACCCCAAGAACTGCCTTGCATAGGAAGATAAACTTTCTACATATCTTCTTTGTCCTTCTGCATAAAGCGTATCAAAGGCCAATGAGGATTTTCCAGAACCTGAAAGTCCAGTAATAACAACTAATTTATCTCTTGGTATTTCTAGATTGATATTTTTTAAATTATGTGCTTTTGCACCTTTTATGATAATACTATTTTGCATAGTTTCCCCCTAAATAACTAATAACAATATTCTAAAACATTGGTTCGGAATTGTCAAGTATTTTTTAGCAAAAAGCCTAGCTATAAAGCTAGGCCATTTTGCTCTTTAGTTCTCCTATTAGGATTACTGTTTTAGTGTTTAAGAAGCGTACACTATGATTGGCATGGTAAAATCAATATTTTCATAGATTGTTTTTGCAGCAGAGCTTGGCAAGTTGACACAACCGTGGGAGCCATGGTACAGATAGGTTGTTCCTCCATATTCAGATAGTCTTCTCCATCCATCAGCATCATGTAAGCCTATTCCTCCATTAAAAGGCATCCAATACTTGACAAAAGAGGCATACTTACTACCGTTGTCATTTCTTCCCCTTAATGTGGCATTTTTCGCTTTGCTGGTTAATGTATATACCCCAGTTGGTGTATCGTGTTTTCCCTTCATTCCTGTAACACAAGGAGTATCCACCAAACATGCTCCATCTTTATAAAGCCATACATTTTGCCTTGTAATGTCAATTTCAACATAACTTGACAAATTTGTAAGCTTGGTAGTTTGTTGGTAGACCGGTGTCAATTTACAAGCTTCAAGACTTCCCAAGTGGCCTTTAATTTGCTCAATTGTTTTCTCTTGGTCAACAATTGCTCTTTTATTGGCCGGAATAGTAAGCATAATATTGCCTATTCCCGTTGCAGAAAAATTAAGAGTACTACTAGCTTCTTTTGCTGTCTCTGCGAGGACTTGCACAAAGTTAGAAACACCTTGTTCGATGTCAATGGCATAATTTCCATCTTGGTCTTGGTACACCCAATTTCTCATAGCATTGACGTCTAAAGTGCAAGTGCTTTCATCAAGTAGCTGAATTTCAAGTTTACTGGACAAAATGGAATTAATTTGTTCCACTTTCTTTTGCAAATCAACTGACTTGATGGCTGGCTGAACTTTTTCTAAACCACCAAGAAGGATGGTAGTTTCTCCAAGTTCTAGCCCTCTTTCTGCAACCTCAAATACTCTGTCCCGGTCAAATTCATCTCCGTAAACCTCTGGCACAATTTCTAAAAAGCCCACATCATTCTGTTTAATACTCGCATCTTGCGGTTTTTGTATACTGGGTCGACGCTCTAACATGGTTTGAATACTCTCATTAAGTTTTGCTTGATTAAAAGAAAAGCCCTCCCGACTTAGAAATGTCCTCTCAAATGTACTTTTCCTTGCCTCCTGTAAAATTTCTTCTAAATTCTCACCGTTTGCTAAAGTTAAGTCAATTTCATTTCCAAGAATTTCAGTTTTTGTTCCATCATCAAACCAAAAGTCAATCGCCTCATTCTTAAGCTTTTCGTTAATTTTTCGAGTTGCCTGTTGGGTTGTTAACCATGAGCAGTTGACACCCAGAATGCTGGTTCCTCTCGGAAAATGCGTTTGCAGGAATATTGTAATACCATAGAAAAAGGCAAATACTGCCACCAAAACAATAATAATTGTGCTGGTAATCCTTGTGCCTCTATTTACTCTCCATCTTCTATTATGCCGTGCCATAATATATCTCCTTTCAACATTTTGCTAATGTAATTACATCATTAGCATGATATAAAAAATGTGCATTATCATTATACCACAATTTACATAACCTGTCAAAAATCTCATAAAATAAAACTTATGCATAAAAAATACAACTCTCTTCTTTACTAGAAGAGAATTGTATCTCATTTTTATTTCATCATTCCCTTAATTGCTTCGATTTCTTGTTCTTTTTCCAATCTTGCGAATAAAACATCTGGTGTTTTTGTTACTTGAATATTTGCAATTTTATCATAAGTATGTAAGGTATCCCAAGTTCTTAAATTCTCAGGAATATTCAATTGGTCCAAAATTCTATTAGATGTATGTTTCATATATGGGCTAATTAATATAGCAATTTTTCTTAAATTTTCTACCAAATGGTACATTACACTTTTTAATTCTTCTTGCTTTTCTTCTTTGTACAATACCCATGGTGCCGTTTCGTCAATATATTTATTGGTTCTTGCTACTAAATTCCATGTTTCTGCAATAGCATTACTAATGTAATAAGTATCAAATTCATTTTCAACTTGTGCAATACTTCCAATTGCATAGTTTTCTAATGTTTTGTCAAGTTCTTTATTTGCATCACAATATTTTTCTACTTTCCCATCAAAATATTTATTTAACATACCAATCGTTCTATTTAACAAATTTCCTAGGTCATTACATAAATCAAAGTTAAATCTTTCCACAAAACTTTCTGGCGTAAAAGTTCCATCCTGTCCAAAAGACATCTCTCGAAGAATAAAATATTGAAAAGCATCTAATCCATAACGTTCAATTAATGGCTCTGGATAAATGACATTTCCCTTCGACTTAGACATTTTGCCGTCCTTCATCATAATCCATCCATGAGCATAAATTTGCTTTGGAATTGGTAATCCTAATGCCATAAGGAAAATAGGCCAATAAATACCATGAAAACGAATAATGTCCTTGCCAACTAATTGTAAATCTGCCGGCCAGTATTTTTTCATTAAACTATCATCTTGTGAGCCATACCCCAATGCTGTGATATAATTGGTAAGTGCATCAAGCCATACATAAATAACATGTTTTGGATCTTTTTTTACTTTAATTCCCCAATCAAAGCTAGTACGGCTAACACATAAATCCTCTAGGCCCGGTTTTAAAAAATTGTTAAACAATTCATTTTTTCTTGATTCTGGCAAGATAAAATTTGGATTATCATGATAAAATTGAATCAATCGATCTGCATACTTTTTCATATTGAAAAAATATGCTTCTTCTTTCATTTTTTTTACTTCTCTTCCACAGTCTGGACATTTTCCATCAACTAGCTGTCTTTCCGTAAAATAAGTTTCACAAGGCATACAATACCAGCCTTCATATTCTGACTTATAAATGTCCCCTTGTTCCATTAATCTGTCAAAAATGTCGGCAACAACAGTTTCGTGTCTTTCTTGCGTAGTACGAATAAAGTCATCATATTCAATTTCCATTAAATTCCATAACTTTTTAGCTTCTTCTGCCATTTTATCGACATGTTCTTGTGGTGTTTTTCCTTCTTTCATTGCCACTTGCTCAATCTTTTGTCCATGCTCATCCGTACCAGTAAGAAGGTATGCATCATACCCTCTCGCTTTTTTATATCGTTTAATGGTATTGGCAAGTACTGTTGTATAGGCCGTTCCAATGTGAAATTTTCCACTAGGATAATAAATAGGTGTCGTTAAATAAAATTTTTCCATAGTTGTTTTTAAGTCCTTTCTTACCTAAGCTTTATTCCAAAACCAATCTAGACTATTATCAATACTTTTTTTCTTTCCTTCTTTTACTTCCATATCGTCAATCCATAGATATGTAATAAATGATAAGAAGATAAATACTAAATCAAATGTTGCTGAAGTCATAGTTGCTTTACGAATGATATCACTCGTTGAAGCAATTGTTGAAAATTCAATGGTATGAGCAATTAATAAAAGTAAAAAAGCTACAAGCATTGTTGCCATAATCCATGATTTTTTTGTTTCTCTTCCTAAATATAGGACTAGAACAAATAGTATGACTCCTAATAATACTGCAATTGGGTTTGTAAAATTAATAATTGGCATTTTCAATTCCTCCTTTGTTTTCTAAATTTCTTTTATTGTATACTTAATTCAATTTTTTTTCAATGAGTTTTGCTAAATTTTCTGCTTTTTTTCGAATGTATTCTTGATTTTCTCCTTCTATCATTACGCGTACAAGTGGTTCGGTTCCTGAAGGTCTAATCAAAATTCTTCCATTACCGGAAAATTCTTTTTCTAAATTAGCAATTTCCGTTTGGATCTCTTCATCTTCTTTGTATCTTTCTTTTTTATCGCTTGCTACTTTTGCATTAATTAGTACTTGTGGATATATTCTAATAATTTCACAAAGTTCTGATGCCTTTTTTTGTTTTTCCAACATGACTTTGATAAGCATCAATGACGTTAAAATACCATCCCCTGTAGGATTATAATCTAAGAAAATAATGTGTCCTGATTGCTCTCCTCCTAAATTATATCCATTCTTTAGCATTTGTTCTAGCACATATCTATCTCCCACTTTAGTTTCTACAAAATTAATATCACTTTGTGCTGCATACTTTTTGAATCCCAAGTTACTCATAACAGTAGCAACCACCGTATCTTTTGCCAAGGTTTTCTTTTCTTTCATATAATGAGAAAGAATAGCTAATAATCTGTCGCCATCAATTTCATTTCCGGTTTCATCGACAGCTAAGCATCTATCTCCATCGCCATCATAGGCAATTCCTAAATTGCATTTGTTCTCAACTACATATTTTTTCAAAACATCTAAATGGGTAGAACCACAGTTTTCATTAATATTGATACCATTTGGAGTATTATTCAAAATATAATGCTTAATTCCTAATGCTGAAAATACCTTTTCCGCCACGACAGATGTGGCTCCATTAGCAGTATCTATTGCTACTACAAAATTGTCTTTCTCAAAGTTTTCAAAATCCTCTTCAAATGTTTTTCTAAAGAAATATACATATTCATCTAAAAGATCTGTTCTTACTTCTGCTGTTCCTATTTTTTCTCCAACTGCTGAGAAATCGTTTAATTTGTCAGAGTCCATCATTTCTTCAATTTCTTCTTCGATTTCGTCTGAAATTTTCATGCCTAAATTACTAAAATATTTTACTCCATTAAATTCATATGTATTGTGTGATGCAGAAATAACTACGCTTGCATCCGCTTTCATTTTTTTCGTTAAATAGGCTACTCCTGGTGTTGGTAATACACCTACACTTTTAACATTAGCGCCATAGCTCAAGAACCCCGCTGTCATAGCACTTTCAATTAACGTTCCAGAAATTCTTGTATCTCTTCCAATTAAAATGGTAGGAGTATGATTGTTATGTTTTGACAACACATAAGCTCCCGCTTTTGCTACACGATATACCAATTCTGGTGATAACTCTGTGTTAGCAATTCTCCTAATTCCATCTGTTCCAAAATATTTTCTCATGTTTTTACTCTCCTTTATTATTTTTGATATATTATATTTTTTGTTTTCTTTTTTGTTCCTTTTAATAATAGACTACTGAATCATTACATCTTATCTGGCATTTCAATGCCAAGTAGCCCAGCTCCTGTTTTTAGTACTAAGCCAGTAGCATAAGTAAGGTAGAGTCTTGCATCTTGTGTTGAATGTTCCTCACAAATAATTTTATTTTCATTGTAAAAACTACTAAACGCTTGTGCTACATCAATTAAATATCTCGCAATAATATATGGTTCATATTTTTCAGCAGATTGCTGAATAATATTTTCAAATTGATAAAGCAGTTTGATAACCTTCAATGATGTTTCATCTTGTAATTTCGTAAAGTCCACCTCTTGAATAGTGGGTATGTATCCTGCCTTTTCTAATAGGCTTTTCGTTCTAACATAAATATATTGCATATAAGGACCAGTTTCTCCATTAAAGTTTAGCATGATATCCCAATCAAAAACTTCATCTTTAATTCTGCTGTTATATAAATCATTGAAAATAACGGCTCCAATGCCTACTTTTTTTGCAATTTCATCTTGATTTTCTAATTCAGGATTTTTCTCTGCAATGACCGCTTTGACTCTGCTAATTGCTTCATTAAGTAATTCTTCCAGTTTAATAATGTTGCCTTCACGAGTGGACATTTTTCCCGTTTTTAATTGTACCATTCCAAAAGGGACATGTACTAAGCCATTGGTATATTTTTCGTCTAGCTCTAAATATTTTGCCACTTCAAAAATTTGCCTAAAGTGCAAAATTTGCTCATACGAAGTGAGATAAAGTGCTTTGTCAAAGTCATAAGTTCTTGCACGATATAAAATTGCTGCCAAATCACGAGTTTCATAGGTAGTAGAGCCATTGGATTTTTTAATCATGCAAGGAGTTAAATTTTTTTCTGTTAAATCGACAATTTTCGCTCCCTCTGATTCTACTAATAAATTTTGTTTTTCTAAAATGTCTACAACCTCTCCCATTTTGTCAGAATAAAAAGCCTCTCCATTCCAAGAATCAAATTGTACATTTAACAAATCGTACACTCTCTGAAATTCTTTTAAACTAAGTTCTCTAAAGTGCTTCCAAACTTTGGTACAGAACTCGTCTCCCTCTTCTAGCTTTTTAAAATTATCCCTACAAGCCTCTAAAACGGTTTCATCTTCTTTGGCAAGTTCATTAATTCTGACATAAATTTTAGTTATTTCATCAATTGGATTTTCTTCAATGTTGTATTCCTCTCCCCAGCGTTTGTATCCTTCAATCAGCTTTCCAAACTGAGTTCCCCAATCTCCTAAATAGTTAATGCCTATACAATGATACCCTAAAAATTGATGGGTTTTATAAAGTGCATTTCCAATCACGGTAGAACGCAAATGTCCAATGTGAAATGGTTTTGCAATATTAGGTGACGAATAATCAATGACAATATTTTTTCCTTTACCAATGGTACTAGAGCCATAATTTTCTTGGCTTTCTGCTATTTCCGTTAGCACATTTTTCACGTACATTTCATCAGCAATGTAAAAGTTTAAATATCCTCCTACTACATTGATTTGCTTCATCATTCCATTTTCAAAGGTAAGTTTTTGTTTCAATTCCTCCGCTATCATCTGCGGAGCCTTTTTCATAATTTTAGCTAATCGAAAACATGGAAAAGCAAAGTCCCCTAATTTTTCATCTGTTGGTACTTCTATCCATTCATAAACTTCGTTTTCTGGTATGTCAGTTTGCTTACTAATTTGTGTTGCAATCGTTTGTTTAAAATCTATCATATACGCTTCTCCTCTCAATACTGAAATATCTTGTGCATTATCAAATACAACCTTCCAACCTTCTTTTGGAAGGTGTCCCCAAAAGAAGGTTCAATCTCCCAAATTAATACCAATATGTCTTGCAGTTTTCACTAGGTCATGGTCCATATTGACTTTTCTAATATTGCTTTCTGGCGTATTTCCTGATGCTGCTCCAATCTCTTTGTTGTTGCCTACTACATCTTCTAGTGGAACACAATCTAATCTACCATCTTTAATGATTGTTAATACATTAAATTTACCTTCTAATGCCAATTCCATTGCCTTCGCTCCATATTTGGTAGAAAGTACTCTATCAAAGGCCGTTGGACTTCCTCCTCTTTGCATATAGCCCAAAACCGTACATCTTGCTTCTAAGCCTGTCAATTCTTGAAGCTCTGCTGCCACTCTTTCACCAGCGCCACCAAGTTTATTGTTATCTACTCCTTTTCCATTGTTTCTTACTGCTTTAACACTAATATCTCCACCAATTGGCTTTGCTCCTTCTGCCACGACAACAATGCTAAATTCTTTTCCTCTATTTTTACGATTTAAAATTTTTTGTGCTGCTTTATGAATATCATAAGGAATTTCAGGAATTAAAGCAACATCTGCTCCTCCTGCGATGGCAGACTCTAAGGCAATCCAGCCAGCATATCTTCCCATGACCTCTAACACCATAATTCTATGGTGTGTTGCTCCTGTAGTATGAAGTCTATCAAGTGCTTCTGCTGCTACTGATACAGCAGTATTATATCCAAAAGTAATTTCTGTACATGCTACGTCATTGTCAATTGTTTTAGGAACACCAATTACATTAATTCCTTTTAAAGATAAGTCTCTGGCAGATTTTTGGGTGCCATCACCTCCTAGGGTAAATAGGCAGTCAATTTCATCTTTTTTAATATTTTCTACACATTGGTCTGATAAATCTTTGTATACTGTTTGTCCATTTTCTTCCATAGGGTAACAAAATACATTGGCATTGGTAGATGATCCAATAATGGAGCCACCTTTTGGTAAAATGCCAATGGCATTGCCTGTAGCATTGGTACATAATTGCACATAATCGTTTTGTAATAATCCTCTATAACCATCAATAAATCCATAACACTCTATGTTATTATTTTCTGCTGTTTTGATAATAGCACGAATGACAGCATTAAAGCCTGATACATCTCCACCATTTGCTAAAATAGCTACTTTTTTTATCATATCTTTTCATCCTTTCGTATTTCTACAAACTGAGTTTGTAGTGTTCGTTTATTATTATATCAATAAATAAAAAAATTACAACATTTCTGTTGTAATTTTTTGAAGTTT
>JAFVBS010000011.1 GCA_017479865.1 Clostridia bacterium | reverse complement strand
AAGTAAAACTGTTCATTGCAGTAAAAAAGAAGCTAAAATAGAACTTGCTAAATTCGTTGCAGATGTTCAAAAAGGCATGTATGTCGAAGGAAAATCTCTTAAATTTACAGATTTTGTCGAAATTTGGAAAAGAGATTATGGCTCAAAAGAACTTGCACCTTCAACATATAAAAGATATCTTGGAATTTTAGAAAGTAGAATTATACCTTTTTTTGGACATTTTCGTGTTGATAAAATAAAACCAACAGATATTATGCAATTCTATGATCTGCTAAGTAAAGATACTCAAATTGTAAGAAGAAAAGATAATAATGGTAAAAAGACAGGAAAACCACTTTCTCCAAAAACTATACTAGAACACCATAGACTTCTTCGTGCTATGTTACAAAAAGCAGTTTATTGGCAAATGATAGTATCTAATCCTGCTGAACGTGTTCAAGCACCTAAAACTAAAAAGCCTAAAAGAAAATATTATGATGATGAACAAAGCAAAGCTTTAATATCTGGCTTAATGGAACTTACTGAAGAACAATTCAAATATAAAGTTGCAATCATCTTAACAATATTTACTGGAGTTAGACTTGGAGAGCTTATGGGACTTGAATGGGACGATATAAATTTCAGAGAAGGCATTGTTAGTATAAATCGTTCTAGTCAGTATTTAGCAGATAAAGGAGTATTTACTAAAGTACCAAAAACAGAAAGCTCCATCAGAGATGTTGCTATACCAGATTTTGTTGTTTCTTTACTTGAAGAATATAAATACTGGTATGATGAACAAAAATATCAATATGGAGAATTATGGATTGATTCTAATAGGTTATTTGTACAAGCAGATGGCAAACCTATGCATCCTTCTACTATAAGCAAATGGTTTGAAAAATTTGTAGCACAAATTGGACTACCTGTAATTAACTTTCATGGACTAAGACATACGAATGCTACTCTTTTGATAGCACAAAATATCGATGTCTCAGTTGTAGCAGCAAGACTTGGACATGCACAAATTACTACAACATTAAATTTCTATGTACATCCTATTATTTCTCATAATAAAACTGCTGGATTTGCATTAGAAAACTTGCTACTACCACAAAATTAGTTAAAATCTTTTTTCACTAAAGTCATTAAACTTTTCACGATAAAAAAATAGTAAAAGACTACTAAATTATTTTTTAGGTTTCCCATAGTCTTTTACTGAAATTTTATTAGAAATATCAATAAGTTGTGAGGTTTTCTTCCCCAAAATTTCCCCAAAAGGCACTTTTTAGGGGTAAAATAAAAAATAGCAAATCTCTAAAAGACTTGCTATAAGCTGGTTGCGGGGGTAAGACTCGAACTTACGACCTTCGGGTTATGAGCCCGACGAGCTGCCAACTGCTCCACCCCGCGATGTATGATGTGAAAAAACTTATTTTTCATTACTTTATTAGTATACTGCGATTTTTTCTGCTTGTCAAGACATTTTTTAAAATTCTGGGCTCTCCTCAGCTTATTTTTTAGTCTGAGGAGTGATTGCCCTTCTTTTCATTCTATCTCTTTTATAATATATGCATTCACTTTAAATAATATGACATTATTTCACTGTCACATATTCCTTGATATTATTAAATTTTGCCTCTCCAATTCCCTTTACATTTTGCAAATCTTCCACTTTCTTAAAATTTCCATTGACGTTACGATATTCTAAAATTTGCGTAGCTAAGGAAGGACCAACTCCTGGTAATGCTTCCAATTCTGCTTGTCCGGCTTGATTAATATTCACTTTCTTACTCACTCCTTGGCGATTGTTTTCTTCTACAATTACATTATTCCCGCTTCCGCTAGTAATATACACCATTTCTTTATTTTTTTCTTCCTTGCTAGGAATATAAATTTTCTGTCCATCTTGCAATTGATAGGCTAAATTGACTTGGTCCAAGTCCGCCTTTTCTGTTTGTCCTCCTGCTGCAGAGATAGCATCCGCAATTCTAGAGCCAACTGGTAACTTCAAAATTCCACTCTTTTTAATTTGCCCTGTAATGTGTACAATAATCTTTTCTTCTTTCACCTCTTCCACAACTTGATTTTCCACCTTACTTTTTTCTTCATTTGTTGCAATAAAATCTTGTGAATCAGCAGTAATTTCTTCATCCCCCTCATTTAATTTGGTATATCCATAAAAAGCAATCACTAGCAACATGACTGCTAAAATTCCGCCCCCAATTAATTTTTGTTTCATTGTTAGATTACTAAACATCTATTTTTCCTCCTTTTCATTCATTAACTTCTTTTATTTTTTAATAATGTTACAAGAAAGTGCGTCCCGCATAAGTCATAGTAAAATACTAAAAAAAGGGTGATTTTTTACATACAGCACAAGAGGCGCCAAAGGCTGTTGTTTGTAGCATTATTTTACTAAAAGCATCCGTCATTGTACTAAAATTTATGAAAATACTTTATTTTCCTTGAAAAATATTCATTTTTAAGATATAGTTATAATACTTTATCATAGGAGAAATGCCATGAAAAACACGAAAAGATTATTTCTTTTAATATTAATGTTACTAACCATATTTATTACCCCTTCCTTTGCTACTGATACTAACACTTCAGTAGAACTAGCAACCAACTGTCCTTCTTGTATTTTAATGGAAACAAGTACGGGAAAAATTTTATACGAAAAAAATGCTTATGAGGTAAGATACCCTGCCAGTACAACAAAAATGATGACCGCCATTTTAGCCATAGAGCACTGTCAGTTAACCGACACCGCAACTGTAAGCCATGATGCTATTTTTACCGTTCCTACCGGTTATTCTCACGCTAGCTTACGCGAGGGTGAAATCCTTACCATTGAGCAACTATTAAATGTATTGCTCATTCCTTCTGCAAATGATGCCGCTAATGTATTAGCAGAACACATTTCCGGAAGTGTCAGCGAATTTGCAAACTTAATGAATGAAAAAGCAAAAGAGATTGGCTGCCAGAATACACATTTTGTCAATCCTAATGGAGTACACAATCGTGAACATGTATCCACTGCCTATGATTTGGCTTTGATAGGAAATTATGCAATGAAAAATGCTACTTTTCGTCAGATTGTGAAAAAAACAAAGTACACTCTTCCTGCTACGAATCAATACGACAAAGCAGACCGTGTTTTTAACACCACTAATGATTTATTACGAGAAAATCATAGCACGGCAAAAGATAACTATTATTATTCTTACGCAACGGGAGTAAAAACAGGATACACTGGAGATGCAGGCAATTGCATTGTTGCCAGCGCCAAAAAAGATAATTTAGAGGTAATTGCCGTTGTATTAGGTGGTGGCAAAACAGCAGATGGCTTGAGTCAAAGAAATTTAGATTGCATTACATTATTTAACTATGCTTTTCGCACTTATGAACTAAAAACACTTTGTGAAAAAAATGAAGTAATCAAAGAAGTACCCATTTTTGGTTCTTCAAAGGACACTCCAAATTTGGAACTAAGAGCCAGTGAGGAGATTACCACTTTAGCCAAAAAAGAGGAAAATTTAGAAGATGTTGTTTCTGAAGTAACCCTAAATGAGCATTTGAGTGCTCCCGTTGCATTAGGAGCAACCGTTGGAAAAGTAACTTATGAAATTGATGGTAACTCCTATTCTACTGATTTAATTGCAGGAAATATCGTAGAGGCTTCACCTATTCTTCAAATTGTATTTGGTAGCATTTTAGCAGCCCTTGTACTTTTTATATTATATTTATTGCTGAAATCAGGAAACGAAAAAGATTCTAACTCTTCTTCGAAAAAGAGAAAAGGAAAAAAATCTTCAAAACGTGGAAATGGTCATTATCGTTTTACACTACTTCATATTTCAGACTAATAGATAAAAATATTGCTTATTCAGTTCCATTTAAAATAGAATCATTCTCTATACGGCAAAAAGAGCACAGTTTTAGAAAATCTGTGCCCTTTTTTATTTTAAATATCTTTTCCAATAATAATGGTAATATCAACTGTTGTCGCTTGCCCTGCTGAGATATGAGTAGTTGAAAGTAAGGTTTTTAGCTCCTCCTGTACTTCCTCGCCAACATTTCCCCTATTAATAATGGTGGTTTGCTCTGTGCTAGAGGTATTTCCTGTTTTTGTTACGTGATATCCTGCATTTTGCAATTTAGCTACTACCTTTTCTAATTTGCTATTACTCGTTGTTCCGTTAAGTACTTCTACTTTAATTGTTTCCCTACTGATATTTGGATTTAAATTTTCACCACTAATTGTTTCTCCTTCTACTGATGGATGAAGAAACAATTTGTCAATTAATTCTTTTGTTTGTTTCTCATAAGCAGAATAAATCCAAACCCCATTCGTCAATTCTGCCTCTCCCGGTAAGTATTCTGTTTTCAAGTCACTCATATTAAATTCTGTCAAATATGGAATGTAATCTTTGACTGTATTAAAATCTAAATTTGTTTTCACATACTGATTAGCAATTTCAATAAATTCATTAATTTTTAGTAAATTTTCAGGCTTTAATGTTTGTTTTATTAAAGCAGTAAGAAATGCCCTTTGTGTTTTGGTTCTTCCTAAGTCTTCAATACCATAATCATAAGAATAGGTAGAACCGTTATTGTTATGTCTAAATCTTACCAGTTGTTCTGCTTTTTCCCCATCTAATACTTGTTCTCCAGCCTTTAAATGGATGTGAAAGTTTTGTTTGTTTGTATCATAGTCCATGTCCATTGGCACATTAAATTTCACGCCACCTACAGCATCTACTAATACTCTAAAAGCCTCGTTATCTACCATCAAATAGTATTGAATATCCAATCCTGTTAATTCATTTACTTCTTTGAGAACGTTTTCAGCACCGGTTTGATAAACAGCATTTAACTTATCCCATGCAGTTGCTTTTGATTTGTTATTTCCAATAAAAGTATCTCTTGGAATAGATAGAACTGAAGCCTGTTGTTCTTGTGGATCATAAGCCACTACCATGATAGTATCGGTTAAATTTTGGCTTTTTCCTAATACTAAACAATAAATTTTTGGTAAATTCTTAACAGTATTTTCATCATGTCCTACAGCTGTTGCCAAAAGTCCTTTTAGCCCACCGCCATTTTTATGAACACGATATCCAATGAATGCTCCTACAACTAATAACACAAGAATAATGATGATAGCAATTTTTTTACCAATTCCGTTTTTTTGCTGTTTTTTTATTTTTTTCTTTTGGTAGTTCTTCCCTTTTCAAGATTAATTCTCCCCTATATGTTTCAAAATTTATTTTACGTTTACTAGTATACCAAATACACTCCAGAATAGCAAGCCTTAAAATACAATTTTTAATAGTAAATTGTTATTATATAAATATGAGCCAATAAATGAACTTTGAATACCGTCTATCAATCTATTTTGTTCTATCATTGGTGAAATGAAAGAAGCAAGTGCCAATAGTACATAAAGAATAATCAGCGCTTCTAATAGCCCATATACAACTCCCCCTGCTTTATCTACTTGCTTGATGACTGGCAAACTTGTCAAGAGTTTGGCTAGTCCTCTTACTAAAATTAAAGCAATTCTTGCCACAATAAATAACACAATCCACGTTCCTGCTTTGATAATGGTAATTGAAACATCTCTTGCTGTGGCATCAATCACCGCTTCCTTCGCATCAATTGCTGCATTTTCTACTGCTTTATTAATATGATTTGTAATGACTGCAGACATTTCTTTTGTTTCTTCTTGTTCACTACTAGGATTTTCTTCTTGCTTTACGGTCATATCGCGAATAGATTGTTCAATATGTTCATCCCACTCCGTTTTTTCAATGACCAAATTAGCAATTGGTTGAAAGAGAACAAATGCAATGACCAATGCTACAACAAATGATACAATCTTAAGTAGTGAACCAGTAAGTCCTTTATGATATCCCAAAAGAACGCAAATTGCCACAATTGCCACAATGATTAAATCAATTATTACTCCCATCATTTTATATCATTCCCTCCTTATTACTTTGCAAACGCTCCAAATCCCTTCAAATTGAAATACCTTGCTTACAAATTCACAATTTCAATTTTATCTCGATAAATAATTCCTGCTAGTCCATCTCCAATGACAATATTTCTTACTTCTTGGGAAGAAGTATATCGTTTAATGAGCCAACTATTGGTGTTGACAAAATCAACCTCTGAGCCCAAGTTGACAGCAATCACATTTTCATAACAAGTAATACTTTTGGCTACTCCTTCTATGGTATAAAGATTTTCTTTTTGATTTCCCACATTCATCATTTCAATTGCCGTATCCGCGCTAAAAAGTCCTGTTGATTTTTCAACACTACGAAATACATAATTGTTCAAATTAATATCAGCAAAAGTGATTTTTTGCTCAGTTTCGTTCAGTAATAACAGCACCATGTCTACATCACTTTCTATCATATGAATACTATCATCATACATACATACTAACCTATTTTTATCTTGATATTTAATTCTTAAAATCAAGCTATTTTGCGGAGCAGTATAGTTATAAACAATTGGTTCTTCAGCATCCTCTTTTGATTTTTGCACAGAAATAACCTTAATATTTGATTGGATAACTGTTCCCGAGGTATTGATTTCTGCAAAAGCCAAATATTGATTATCTTTTGAAATACTAACATCCACTGCAATCGTACTAGAGCGATAGGTTTTGAACAGCTCATTTCCTTTTGCATCGTAAGTAATAATAACTGATTTATAGGTAGTTCCAGTAACAATGCAGCTAACATAACCATTTTGATTAACAGTCACTTTAGCAATGTTGCCCTCCATTTCTTTTTCCCAAGCAATATTCATTCCAGAAAGCAAATATAACTTTTGACTATTTTTTTCGCCAATTACTAAGTATCTTCCATTAGTTTCATAAATTGGGTTATGAATTTCAATTTTGACCTCTTGTTCTTTATTTCCTGATCCGTTATATTGTGAAAGTTTATTGTCCGCTAAAATGCAAAGATATCTACCATAAGCGATAACATTACTATTGGTAGCATCCGCAATTTCAATGGTAGGAACATTTTCCTCAGAAATATTTTTATGAAATAAATACTGATCCATAAAATTACGAAATTCTTTATTAGAAGCATAAATAATAGAGCAAATTGCAACAATGAAAACCAGTACGATAATAGCAATCAAAAAAATGAGTTTTTTTCGACTAAATGTTCTTTTTCCCTTTGTTTCCTTTGCTTTTTTTAAATCAATTATTTCTTTCATTTTTGCTCCTTTATGTTAGAATTATTCTATGATATTTATATCAGTTTTTGTTTGTTTTTTCAATACCTTTCCATAAATATTTAGCTACTATCACTATTTATATTTTCTCTGCATTAGCAAGTTTTATCAATATTTGATTTCTTAATTCAATACTCTCTAGAGCAATTAATTTTTCCTTTTTCACATTCTTTTTAATCACATCATTCAAAAGGTACAACATGCATCTCTCTAAATTTTGGCATGCAAGCTCTCTTACTTCCTCAACATTATCATAGTCTCTTGTCTCTTCAGTCTTGTCCGCAATAAATACAATTTTTGCTAAGGTATCCATTTGTATACTACCAGTAGTGTGGTATTCAATTGCTTTTTGCATGTCCTCTGAAAAACCATATTTCTTTTTAACAATATCTGCTCCAATTTTTCCATGGAGCAAACCTAATTGTTCTTGTTCTATTTCATTAATTGGAATAGAATTTTGCTGTACATAAGCTAACATTTCTTCCTTTGGCATCTCTTTGGCAATATCGTGCGTCAAAGCTGCTAATTTTGCTTTTTCTATATCTATTCCATAAATCTTGGCAAGCTCTTCTGCTTTTTTCATTGCTCCTACAGAGTGTAAATATCTTTTTTCCGATAAAATTTGTTTGAGTTCATTTTGAATTGCTTCTAATTTTTCCATGAATTTCTCCCTATTTTTACTATTTTAACGATATTGTGTTGCCACTATTTGCTAGCTAATTCAACTAATTCATCTAACAATTGTTCATAAGAAATTCCTGCTTCCTCCCACAATTTTGGATACATGCTAATTTGTGTAAAGCCTGGCATAGTATTAATTTCATTGATATATGCCATGCCATCTGATTTTCTGATAAAAAAGTCTACTCTTGAAAGCCCTGTACCATCTACTGCTTTAAATGCTTTAATGGCAAGGTTTTGAATTTCTGTCATTGTTTTTTCTGGAATTTGTGCTGGAATAACAACTCTGGATGCTTGATTTTTGTATTTTGCATCAAAGGTATAAAAGTTTTCTGCAGAAAGAATTTCTCCCACCTTACTTGCCTTGACTTCTTCTGTTCCTAACACAGCACATTCTACTTCTCTGCCCACAATTTCTTCTTCAATCAAAATTTTTGTATCGTATTGCGCAGCATATACAATAGCATTTCGCAATTCTTCAGAAGTACTCGCTTTTTTTACCCCTACTGAAGAACCGGAGTTAGATGGTTTGACAAACACAGGAAGTCCCAGTTTGTTGATGATTTGCTCTACAGCATTTTCTAAAAGCACCACACTTTCATTGAAGCTCTTATCGATATAGGCATACTGTCCATTTTTTAGTTTTCTCACATATACATAATTGGCCTGCGGAATATTTGCTTTTTCAAAAATTGCCTTTGCATAAATTTTATCCATGCAAATACTTGAGCTAAGCACTTTACACCCTACATACTTTACTTTTAATAATTCCAGTAAACCTTGCACGGTGCCATCTTCTCCATAAAGTCCATGTAATACAGGAAAAACAACATCTAAGTTTCTTAGATATTCCATTTCATTCTCCAATGGCTTTAGGTCTTGTAATTGCTCGCCTATTGGCAATACTTTTATTTCAGAAACAGGTTGTGTGACCAAGAACCACTTTCCTTCTGGATTGATATAAATTGGAAAAATTTCATATTTCTCCTTGTTCAAGTTTTGAATAATAGAAGTTCCTGAAACAATTGACACATCATGTTCTGTGGACATGCCACCAAAAATAACACCTAATTTTAATTTTTGCATACCAATCTCCTTTCCAACGCTACTCAGATATTGTTTGCTAGCCCCCAACTTTACTCGCTTAGAAAACAATATCTGAGCTAGCTTTATTGACATCTCACTTGCAAATTGCTTCACAAATTTGCGTAAAGTTCATACTATTTGAGGCCTTTAATAAAACAACATCATCTTTTTGCAATTTTTCTTGCAAAATTGCAATTGCTTTTTCATTGGAGTCTGCTGTGAAAATTGCTTCTTTTTTCATTCCGTTTTCTTCTGCTTTTTTTGCAATGTTTTTTGCTTCATTTCCAACGCAAATAAGTAAATCAATGTGATTTTCTGCCACAGCCTCTCCTACTTTCTCGTGAAGTTCTTTTGAGTATTCTCCTAATTCTAACATATCTCCTAGTACAGCAATTTTTTGATTGTTTGGCATTTTTCCTAAGTAATCCAATGCAGCCTTCATCGAGTCATAATTTGCGTTATAGCAATCATTAATTACAATTGCTCCATTTTTAGCCTTTTTTATCTCCATTCTTTTTTTAGTTAATTCAAACTCTAGAATTCCCTTTAGTACTTGCTCCATAGGAATCTTAAAAATTCTTGACACAGCAATAGCACAAAGGCTATTATATACAAAATGCTCTCCTCCCACCTGAATGGTAACTGGATAAGAGCTTCCATCCACTTTAGCTATGTAAGTACTTCCTTCTTCTTGTAGAGAAATTTCAGTCGCTTCAATTGTACTTTTTTCATGAATACCATAGGTAATGACATTATATTCATGATTTTGTTTCTCATTCCACTCATGCAACAAATCATTGTCATTATTAATAATCACGGTACCATCTTTTTGGAGTCCTTCTAAAATTTCCAGTTTTGCTTTCAGAATATTTTCGCGTGAACCCAACATTCCAATGTGGGCGGTGCCAACATTGGTAATTACTGCTACTAATGGTTTTGCAATATTGGTAAGCAGGCTGATTTCTCCAAAGCTGTTCATACCCATTTCTACTACCATAGCATCATGGTCTTTTAATTGTAGTACTGTCAGTGGAAGTCCAATTTCATTATTAAAGTTTCCTTGCGTTTTAAGGACATGAAACTTTTGGGAAAGTACACTTGCCACAATATCTTTTGTGCTTGTTTTTCCAACACTTCCTGTAATAGCAACCACGGGAATGTCATACAAGCTTCTTTTATACGCAGCTATCTGTTGTAGTGCTTTCACTGTATTTTCTACTAAAACAATGGCAGTACTAGGATATTGACTTTTGATTATTTCTGGAATATCGACTCCTTGCAAAATACAGCAACTAGCCCCCTGTTTCAATGCCATTTCATAAAATTGGTTCCCATCGACATTCTCTCCTTTGATACCTACATAAGTATCATTTGCTTGCACTTTTCTACTATCCGTGCAAAAATGCTCACAAAGAATTTCTTCTCTTCCTGATGCTAAGGTTCCTTTTGTCACACTAATAATATCTTTTACTGTTATTTTATGTTCCATCATACATCTTCCTTTTTTCATTTTTGTTTCATTATATGCTAAGATAACAAATTGCGCAATAATATGAGCAAATTATTTTCGTCCCATTTTTTACCATTTTTTAAGATAATGGTTGTATTTTTCTTATTTTTGTAGTATAATAGATAGTACCTTAAAAAATTTTAGGAGGTATTAGCATGAATAACCAGATAAAGAAAAAACAAGATATGCTTGTTGAAGACCTTCTTAATCGGTCTTACAGCCAGTATCGCGGTGTTGCATTAACGCCCTGCACCACTTGTCCAGTAGGCACCCATTGTAAAAACCACAATCTGAAGGGAATTGTTCATTCTATGAAAAAAGGTTCTACGACTCCTGATTGTTTTAGTGGGTTTCATTCGGTTAAGTAAACATGCTAAAGGCACTGGAATTCCAGCGCCCTTTTTTATTTTATCTTTCATACCATTTCTACAAACTAATTTGAAACATAATTATGGTGTATCCACCAACAAAATTTTCCAAATATTTTTAAACTGTTCTCCAAAAAGCTTCATAACCACGATGTGCCTCGTATAAATCAAATTTGCTCGTTACCTCATATGGTGCATGCATTGAAAGAACTGGCACACCACAATCAATCACATCAATTCCTTTATTGGCTAAAATGTAGGCAATAGTTCCGCCCCCTCCTACATCTACTTTTCCTAATTCTGAAATTTGATAACGAATGTCGTTGTCTTCAAAAATTTTTCTTACGTGTGCAACAAATTCAGCATTAGCATCTGATGCACCTGATTTACCACGAGCCCCGGTATATTTGTTAAGTCCAATTCCTCTCCCTAAATGAGCTGCATTATTTTTTTCTGAAACACTACTATAGATTGGATCAAGTCCTGCATCTACATCGGCGGATAACATTTTAGAGTTGCAAAATACCTTTTCTAATAAGTTTGGACGATTAATCCCTAATTTATTTAAAATTTCTGAAATGAAGGTATCAAATACATGTGATTCCATTCCAGTGTTTCCCATACTTCCTACTTCTTCTTTATCTGAAATAATACAAGCTGCTGTTGTTTTAGGATGTTCAATTTTCATTAATGCAGTCAACGAAGTATATACGCAAATTTTATCATCTTGACCATATGCTGCTACCATACTATTATCAAATCCCATACTTCTTGCTTTCATTGCTGGAACCAGCTCTAGTTCAGAACTTAGAAGATCCTTTTCAGTAATGCCATATTTTTCATGAAGAATAGATAATATATTGAATTTCACTCCTTCTGAAACCTCTGCATCAAAAGGAATACTTCCAATTAATAGGTTTAAATCCTCTCCTTCAATCCCATCTGCTAGCTTTTTCTTCATTTGGTCTTGTGCCAAGTGAGGCAATAAATCGGTAATGGTGAAGATTGGATCCTCTTCATTTTCCCCAATGTTGATGGTAATTTTTTCACCTGTTGTTTTCACAATCACGCCATGAATAGCAAGTGGAATTGTCGTCCATTGATATTTTTTTATTCCTCCATAGTAATGTGTTTTCAAATAAGCAAATTCAGAATCTTCATAAAGTGGATTTGGTTTTAAATCAAGTCTTGGAGAGTCTGCATGAGCTCCAATAATATTCATTCCCTCTTCAATACTGTTTTCGCCAATCACTGCTAAATACATACTTTTTTCGCGGTTTACCCAATATACCTTATCTCCTGGTACTAAACTTTGTTTTTGGCTGATGTCACAAAAGCCATGTTCATCTGCTATTTTTTTGCTACTTTCCACAATTTCTCTTTCTGTTTTGGATTGGTTCATAAAAGCAATATATCCTTTTGCATAGTTAAAAATTTCCTGTCTTTGCGCTTCTGTTTTTCCCTTCCAACCATTTTCTTTTTGATGAAATAACTGTTTCTTTAATTCTTCCGCTTCTTTCTTATCCATTTTTCTCTCCTTCCTATTTTTCTGTAAGAATTTCAAGAAAATATACCCATAAAATATTTTACATTTTCTTGAACTTGTTTGCCCTGTCATTGTATCATAATATTTTATTTTAGGATACCCCATGCCAAATTTTTTAATCATTTTATCATACTTTTTTCACAAAAACATATGATTTAATAACTTTTCTATTTACTTTTTACAAATTTTATAGTTTAATATAGTTAAATTTTAAAGGAAAGGATGAGTAACATGGAGGAAAATCGAGAAAACACACAAGAAGACATCAAACAGGAAGAGGAAACACAAGCTGAAGTAAAAGAGGAAAAGCAAGAAAAAGTCAGCAATTCTTTTGAAGTTCATAAAGAGGAGTTAAAAAAAGAAGCTACTAACACAGTTAATCAAGTGAAAGATACATTCAAGCAAACTGATATCAAAAAGGATTCTAAAGAGGCAAAGGGATTTTTCACTAGTTTTTGTAAAAATCCATTGCAAAAGCTAAAAGAAGTAACAGCAGATACTAACAATAAGTTTTTAAAAATAGCTATTATCATTTTAGTGATTTGGCTAGTTGCTATCTTACTTCATAATGTCATTCATATTGCTAGTGTTTATTTATTTGGTTATTTAGGTAGTGCTAGTTATTTCTTTAAGCACCTATTTAGTAATTTTTTAGGAATTATTAAAAGTTTAATAGCACCAGTAATTACTATTGCTTTACTATCCGGATTAATCTATGGATTCCAGAAGGGTGAAAAGAAATCCTTTTTATCTATTGCCATTAGCATTGTCATTGCTAAAATTCCAGTTGTTATCGCTAGTGTTGTGAACTTATTAACTCTTTTTGGCAGTTCTGTTACAAAATTAACTTCTCCTTTTGCAGGTTTTTGCACAGTACTTTCTACCGTTTTACTTTATTTTGTTACAAAGGATTATGTGGCTGAAAAGGAAGACAATACTTTCTTCTGGAAATTTGCTTTGATTATAGGCATTTTCTATGCTGTAAAATTTGTTTTTTCGTTCTTAGGAATTTATCTATAAGTTGTAATAAATATGTGAAAAGCAGAATATTTCTACTATTAGAAATATTCTGTTTTTTATTCTATACAGATAAAAAATTATGTGATATAATACCCATATCAATGAAAAAGGAGAGGTCAATGGAAAATTTATTATATCAGTGTACTGATTACAAAAATATTAGAGAAATTATGAATGAAATTAATCAAAAATTCTCTAATGATATTGCTTTTACCCTGAAAAAGAAGGATGAAAATCAAAAAGTGACCTACCAAGATATCACCTACAAAACTTTTTTAAAGCAAATCAATTATCTTGGAACAGCCTATATTGATTTTGGATTAAAGGATTCTAGAATTGCCATTATTGGTAAAAACAGATATGAGTGGATTTTAAATTATATTGCAGTTATTAATGGAACTGGTGTTGTAGTTCCGCTTGATAAATCTCTTCCAAAAGAAGAAATTGAAACTTCACTTATCAGGGCCAAAGTTACCTCTATTATTTGTGAAAAAGATTACATCAATGATTTGAAAGACATGATAAAAAATGGAAAAACAGAATTAAAAAACATTATTTGTATGGACGATGTAAGCGATGATGGCGTATTGCTCATGAGTAATTTTTTGAAAAAAGGAAAAGAGTTACTTGAAAAGAAAAAGGATAAACGATTTGTCAAAGCTAAAATCGATAATGATAAAATGGCAACCATTATATTTACTTCTGGCACCACTTCTGCTTCAAAAGCTGTTATGCTTTCTCATCGAAATATTGCTTCTGTGGTTTATGCCATTAATTCGGCAGAAAAGATTTACAATACAGACACTAATTTCTGCATTTTACCATTTCATCATACATTTGGTTCAACAGGCATTTTATTTATGATGAGCAATGGCTCTAGAAATGTATTTTGTGATGGACTAAGGCATATCCAAGAAAATATTGTAGAATATGGAGTGAGTGTATTTATTGCGGTTCCTCTACTAATTGAATCGATGGATAAGAAAATTTGGAAAGCAATTGAAAAACAAGGAAAAACAAAGCTAGTCAAAAGAGCCATGAAAATTAGTAATTTTTTAATGAAATTGCATATTGATATTCGTAAGAAATTATTTAAACAAATTCATGAACAATTGGGTGGAAAGCTTAGATTTGTTGTTAACGGAGCAGCGGCTCTTGATAAAAATGTAGCCCAAGATTTTTATTCCTGGGGCTTCGATGTTGTGCAAGGCTATGGTTTAACCGAAACTTCTCCTGTATTGGCAGGCGAAAATATTAAAAAATTTCGCTTTGGTTCCATTGGTTTTGCCATGGTGAATGTGGATATTAAAATCGATGATCCAGATGAAAATGGAATTGGTGAGCTAGTTGCAACTGGTCCAAACGTAATGCTTGGCTATTATGAAGATGAAGAGGCTACTAACAAAATTATCGATGTAGATGCAGATGGAAAACGATGGATTCATACCGGTGATTTAGCTTACATGGATAAAGATGGATTTATTTTTATTACAGGAAGAAAGAAAAATGTAATTGTTCTTAAAAATGGAAAGAATGTCTTCCCTGAAGAATTGGAAAGCGTAATTAATAAATTACCTTATGTAGTGGAGAGTATGGTGTTTGGATACCCTAAAGAAGATGACTTAGTGGTATCTTGTAAAGTAGTATATGACAAAGAATACTTTGAAAAGCAGTTAGCCTTTACTGACGAAAACTCCATTAAAGACCATATTTGGAAGGATATTAAAGAAATAAACTCTGGCTTGTCAAAATACAAATATATTAAAAAACTATACATTTCTGATGAACCAATGATTAAAACAAGTACCGCTAAAATTAAGAGATATCAAGAAATTGAAAAACTCTTAAAGAATGAAGCAAAATGACAAGAAAATAAAAAGATATAAATTGCTATTATTAGGCAACAATTTTCCCACTTTTTAATATTCTATATTAGGAGGGGAAAATTTATGAATGAAATCAATCCTATCTTGCACACAATACGTCCAGGAGATACTTTATATAACTTAGCAATGCAATATGGCACAACCGTGCAAAGTATTATTGATGCAAACTTAGCATTAGACCCATATTATTTACGAGTTGGACAACAAATTTATATTTATCCAGACGATAGCCAAAATAATAGTTATTGGATCAGTATTAATCAAGTTCGATTACTAGAACAAATGAATTTAGTCTGGGAACAACACATTATGTGGACGCGAATGCTTTTAATTAGTATTGCTGAGAATTTAAAAGACTTAGATGCAACACAAACACGTTTATTAAGGAACCCTAAAGATATTGCCAATGTTTTTAGACCTTACTATGGCAATGCCGTAGCAAGTGAAATTCAAAGACTTTTAACAGAGCATTTAGTCATTGGCAAAGATTTGATTGTAGCATTAAAAAATAAAAATCAAGAGCAAGCAATGGTATTAAATAAAAAATGGTATCAAAATGCTGATGATATGGCAGAAGCATTTAGCAATATCAATCCATTTTACCCAAAAGAAGAAATTCGTCAAATGTTATATGACCATTTAAGGCTTACAGCAAATGAAGTAAATGCTAGACTCTCTGGAAATTATGTAGAAGATATTGCTGCCTATGATATGGTGCAAAAAGAAATTTTAAGAATGTCGCAATTCTTTGTGAATGGCATTGTAAGGCAATTTCCAAATTTATTTTAATTAAAATAAATATATAAACCTTGTAGCTGAATTGCTACAAGGCTTTTTATTATGATTTCTTATGCAAGGATAGCTCCCAACACTAAGATAGGCAGATTATCTTGATAGATTTTATTAAACTGTAAAATGGAAAGTGGGTTTTCACCCAATCCCGCTTCTATTGTATATGCTGGCTTATTGTAGGTTTGAAGAAACCAATCTTTGTATCCTGCAAAACTTGAAGCGAATGGTACTTGTGTTAAATGGTAATCTGAAAGTTTTGCAAATAACTCCCCTATTTCTTTTCCCCTTTTTGGCATGTAGTTTAGAAATTGCCAATAAATTTCTTCTCCCTGTGTATGATAGGAAATAGTAAGTGCAAAATTGTGAGCTAGTGTGAATTGATAAAGCGCAATTGCCTCTGGCTCTGTTAAAGGAGCTCTTCCAACAAAGTCTCTCGGTGCTGGTCTACGATAGCCTTTGGAAAATTTGATTTTTTGTGCTTGCCTCCACCCTGCTGGAAACTGCAAATTTAAATCCACACCATTGAAATTTGCTTTCCAACCATCTGGGAACGGAATGTTTGGGAAATAGCATGAAATTGCCTGATAATGTCTATATTCTCTACTACTTTCTGGAATAGCACCTACTACCAAGTCAATGGTGTCTGGGTTGACCATAGGTACCATGTAAATTGAAGTTTCTTGAAATAGTTTTTTGGCAGAATATCCTGCAATTGTTCCATTGGAACTGTAAGCTTGGCAAAAAGCTTCTATGTATTTCATTAATAGGACTGACGTAATCCACTCATTACCATGAATTCCAGCGTGGTATAGCACTTTTTTTGGTCCCGCCCCAATTCGTACATAGGGTAAGTCTTTTTTTAACACACTTTGACCAATACTTCCTATCTCCAAAAAAGGATAAGTTTCTTTTAACTCTCGCAGATTTTTTCTCATCATCTCATAAGAATATGGCTGATTGGTTTGAACAATTTCTTGAAAATATGGAATTTTTCTTTGATTATATGTCATAAAAAATCACCTGCTATATCATATGTTACTATGAATAGTAGGGTGATTATTTTTAGTGAGTTCAACTATTTTATTAAAGTTATCGTCCTCTATTTCTAATATCTGCCATAGCCTCTAGGCATAAACTCTGAAATTGTTACAAACTTGATTGAATATAAATCGCAATAAACTAAGCTATTACTTTCCAATGACCTTAGTAAAATATAGCTAACACCAACATCCTCTAAAATGCCAATTCTGTCCACCAAATTATTCGTTCCGAATGAGAAATTCTACCCTGACTAATTTTCCTATTTGCTGTCTCAAAAATGCTGGAGTATACATATTATTTGTCAAGACATCTGGCGAATTACTATTAATCACTACATTTTCTTCCATAAAACCTCCTTATGTATTTTCATATAATGAGGTCGGTTCATAAAAACAATGATTGACAATTCTTGTATGAAAGCTACCAGAACCATTGGCAGGAAAAGTTGGATTGCAATTTGGTTTATAGGGATTTAAATACCACAAACACTCCCCTGCATTGGATAATCTGTTTCCTGAAAGTGCCCAATCTGCTATATAATAATGTTCATCTGTAGGATTCATGTTATAGATATTTTGTGGATTATAGCTTCCATACAAATTTTCTGTGGCACAATCAAATTGTCCTGTCTGGAATAATATATTTCTAATATTCCCGCCTTGTGATACTCTGGCATATTCGCCAACTGGGGTGTTTACTCTGTTCATAATTACAGAGGCAACAGCCTTCATTCCATTGTCTCCCTCTCCGCCCGAGCTTCGCATTGTATCATTCTGGCCAATAGTTCTCTATCTGAATAAGCCAATATAACCACCTCTTGATATCATATGTTAAAGAGAAATTTGAGTGATTGATTTTTTCAAAAAATTAAAGAGCTAAAAAACTGGAATCATACTCATGTTTTTTAACTCTTTTTGAAATTATTTTTTTAGTTGTAATCATTCACCTGTTGCCATGTTGCAACCTGCTTTTGGAAGGTGTCCCCAAAAGAAGGTTATTCTTCGTCTTTCTTTTCAGTTGGAGTTGTTCCGTCTGTTAAAATCATTTCTTGCTCTTTTGATTTATCTTTTTTAATTCCATCCATCATCATAATGAATTTTACATTTCCTTGGTTGCCATCCTCTAGCATTGTAAAGTTGTTATATTCTTCTGATAATTTTTGCAATTTTTCTAATCTCGTTGCAACATCTTTGACGTCTCCATTGACATAGCTACAAATCTTTTGAATGCCTTCTTTGTCAAATTTGCTCATTCCTTCTGCTAACTTAGTAGCACCATTTGCAAGTTCTTCTGTTCCAGCTGTTAATTGATTTAATGCATCTTTTAATGTTGCAACACTGGAATCTACTTTATTTAATTTTTGATTAATTAAAGTCTCATATTTGTTTAATTCTTTGTCAAGGTCTGAACTTTTTAGTTCCCCTTTTAATTGTTTTTGAATTAGGTTGTTGGTAATTTGTGTTGCTAAATCCACTGTAAAGTCAGATGCTAATTGTTTTGCTGTATCTTCTGCTACCTTGTCTATTGTAGAATTTAACTCTGCTTTTGCTTTACTTCCATAGGTTTGTATTTGAGCTTGTAAAACTTTGTCATTTTCAAATGACTTTTCTAATTCTTCTATGATTGCGTTTTCTATGCTCTCTTCCATTGCAGTTAACGCTTTTTCAGGTATTTTATTTTTAATTGTACTAACTACTTTTTCCTTATAATTTGAAATAGCAGTATATAGCTCTTTACTTGTATTTAATTTTGAAGTGGCCTCTTGTACTGCTCCCTCTGCCATTTTAGGTGCTTCTTTTGCAACTTGATCTAAAGTGGTATCCATTGTTTTTTTAGATACTGTTGTTACCAATGCATTGACTGTCTCTGTCGCTTGCTTTTCTGCTTTTTCTTGTGCCTTTTCAGAGGTTAATGTAGCATCAGCTGCCATTAGTTTTGCTTTTATTGCAGGAACCATTGCACTTGCAATATTTTCTTTATACGCTTTTAATGTTGCTGCATCAGCAGTTCCAGCTAATAGCATAGTTGGGTCTGAAATATTATCCTTCATTTCTTTTACTTTATCAGTAATTGCAGCCTCAGTTTTGCCTTTTACTGTACTTTTCACGTCACTAACAATTATTTCTTTGATTTGTCCTTCAAGCGCCTTTATGTCTTTATTTTCTTCAATATTTTGTAATGCAATATCTAAATCTTTTTCAATTTCATTCATCAATTCATCTGAAATTGTGATGATACTTTCTTTGTTTTCTTCTAATTCTTTTAACTTTCCTTCTATTGCTTTGTTTGTATATTCAAGTGCCGTTTTCGTTGTTGCTTTTTCCAGTTTTTCTTTATTGCCTTTGATTACATTTAATGCTTCTTTTTGTGCCTCTTTTTCAAGTTCTGGCATCATTTTTTTCAATTCGCTATTTACCATATCAACAATTTTCTTTTCGATTTCGGCTTTTCCTTGTTTGCTTGTGTATTTTGATTTTGCATTATCATATTGGCTAATTGCGCTATTTAATTTACTAGAAAGTTCTTGGGTGCCATGATTTAATTTTTCAGTTCCCTCTTTTAATTTTGCAGAACCTTCTACTAATTGACTACTTGAACTTTGTAGAGTATTAACTTTGTCATAGATTTCATCTAGCTTATCAAAAATCTTGATGTCATCTTCTTCAATTACCTTTGGTGTCACATACGTAACAATGTTGTTCATTTCAAAATCAGTAGCATCCATAGTAATTTCTACAGTACTTGGAATTTCTACTGTATTTTCTGAAATGCCAAGGCTTTCTTGCATACCAGGAAGACTTAATCCAATAACAATTGTTTTATTTCCATTATCAATGACTTTTCCATTATTAATGGCAATATTTTTGTTATTGTTGTTGTCAATAATAGTACCGCAAAGCACTACAAATGGTGTGTACAATGTTTCATATTTTCCATTGACAGAAACTCTGTGAGCATCTTTGTTAATATATTCAATGGTAATTGTTACTTTTCCGCTTTTTCCTGCTAAGTCTTTTGCTTCAATTTTTTCTCCATCTAATTCATAAGTTACTGTGCATTCAATAGGAAGTTCTTTTTCTGTTTTCCCTTGATAATAAATATCTTCTCCATCTGCTTGCCAACTAATTACATTTCCATCTTGTGTAAATTCTTCGTTGCCATTCACATTTTCAATATTTAATAAGTCTGATAAGTCATGAATGAGTTTTTCCTGACCTTCATTTTTAATATGGGAATTGACTATCGTTTGATAGCTTTTTCCCTCTTCATTTATTTTTGTATACACCGTCTCTTCTTTGGTATATGCTGCAAATACAGGACTTGTATAAGCAAGCATTGTACATAGCAGAACTCCTGATGTTACTTTTGATATCATTTTGTGATTCATAATTTATCCTTCCTTTCTCACATTTTTCATTCCGATAGTAGTATGGCATATTAATTTATCAAATACCATTAAGAATGATGGTAAAACAGTAATAACACACAGCATACTAATGATGGCTCCTCTTGACATTAGAGTACATAGCGATCCTATCATTTCAATTTGAGAATACATTCCTACTCCAAAGGTTGCACCAAAGAAGCATAATCCGCTGATAGCAATGGAACCAATCGAAGTTCCTAACGCTTCATCAATTGCTTCTTGCTTTGTTTTTCCACCTTTTCTTCCTACAATATATTTAGTAGTAATTAAAATAGCGTAATCAATGGTTGCACCTAATTGGATTGTTCCAATTACAATGGAAGCAACAAATGGCAATTCTACGTGTGTATAATATGGAATTCCCATATTGATGAAAATAGCAAACTCGATAACTGCAATTAATATAAATGGTAATGAAGCTGACCTTAATACAAAGAACATGATGACAAAAATTACTGCAATAGATACAATGTTAACACTATTAAAGTCATGGTTGCTAATTTCTACTAAGTCCTTCATCAATGGACCCTCTCCAGCTAGAATAGCATTTTCATCATATTTTTTAATGATTTCATTCACTTTAGTTACTTGGTCATTTAATTCGTCTGTTGCCATTTCATATTTTGAGTTAATCAATATCATTTGGTATTTGTCATTTTGGAAGACTGATAACACATTTTCTGGCAAGATTTCTTTTGGAATACCACGTTCTGCAATTTTTGAATATCCCATTGTCCATTCAATTCCGTCTAGGCTTTCAATTTCGCTTAGCATTTGGTTTGTCTGATAAGTTGGAATATTCTTGTCGACGAGTAATAATTCCATTGAAACCATATTAAATTTTTCTTTTAATTCGTTATTTGCCGAAACGCTTGGCAAATCTTTTGGTAATGATTTATCTAGGTTATAGTAAATATCGGTATGTCGATAGCCATAAAATGCGATTGGTAAAATAATTAAAAATGCTACAATAATTGCTTTATAATGTTTCATCACAAAGTTTTTGATATGTGTAAATTTTGGTAAAATTTCTTTATGTTTCGTTTTTTCAATGAGAGTATTGAATTGTAATATCATGGCTGGTAAAACAGTCACTACACAAATGACTCCGAAGAGAACACCTTTTGCCATGACTAATCCGATGTCCCTACCAAGGGTTAAATTCATACTACATAACGCTAAAAATCCAGCAATAGTAGTTAAGGAACTACCAATGACTGAGATTAATGTTTTACCAATGGCATTTTCCATTGCTTCATCATTACTACTTGCCGTTTCTTTTTCTTGCATGTAGCTATGATATAGGAAGATAGCAAAGTCCATGGTAACCCCTAATTGCAATACGGCACTAATAGCTTTTGTAATATAAGAGGTTTGACCAAGAATGACGTTGCTTCCCATATTGTATAAAACGGCAATTCCAATATTTAATAATAGTAGAATTGGTGCTAAATACGAGTCCAATGCAATTTCTAATACAAGTAAGCAAAGTGCCACAGCAATCATAACATAAATAGCAACTTCAGAATCTGATAAAGCTCTTGTATCAATAACCGTTGCTGTCATTCCACTTACTTTACAACGTTCATCTGTAATATCTCTTAATTTTCCTACTGCCTCCATGGTACTATCAGAAGAAATTTGTTCTTTAAAAGTTACTAACATGATAGTATTATTTTCTTTGTAAAGATGATTTTTGATTGTATCTGGCAGCATTTCAACAGGAACTCCTGCTCCAATAACATCTGCGATACTAGCTACTTTTTCTACGTTATCAATTTCTTTGATTTTATCTTCTAATGTAAGGATGTCTTTCGTGGGCATATTCTCTAAGATTACTACCGAGAAAGCCCCCATATGAAAATCTTCTGCTAGAATTTTTTCTCCTTGAATGGTTTCAACATCGTCTGGAAGATATACCAGAATATCATAATTAATTTTGGTTGCTTTCATTCCTATTACTGATGGAATGAGTAGTAAAAATGCAATAATTAAAATGATCTTTCGATGTTTACAAATAAACTGTCCAAACTTGTGCATAAAAAATTCTCCTTTCTTGAATGACTATTGGTCACTAATATCATTATACTCTTTTTCTGACTATTGGTCAATACTTTTACCAAATTTTGTGAAAAACTTTTCAAAATCTAACGTCAACAATCTAGTTGTTGTCTTAAGAGTTTGCTTTTATAGACAAAATATCTATAATTTATGGAATGACGAATGCGATTGAAACAATGGCGAATTGATATTCTTGTCTAACACGTAGCATGAGGGTGCAAGTTTCTTGGAGAGGCTCATGCACGTTTTAGCTTAGAAGATCAATGAGCGTTTCATGAGCCGAGGAATGCAATAAATTATAGATATTTTGCCCATAACACATCTTTGTAAGATTTTTACCAAATCGTATTGACCAATCGTCATTTTTATGTCATAATATGAATGAAGGTGATTAAAAATGAAAGAAGAAATGGAGAATAACAAAGAAGCAAGATTGTTAACAACCGCCTTTGAACTATTTACTGAAAAAGGGGTAAAAGATACTTCTATTCAGGAAATTGTAGATAATGCCAATGTTGCAAAAGGTACTTTTTATTTATATTTTAAAGATAAATATGAAATTAGAGATATTTTGATTGCAAGAAAATCTCAGAGATTATTTGCTGAAGCTTTGAAGGAGTTAAGAAAAAATTATATTGAAAATTTGTCTGACCAAGTTATTTTTATTGTTAATTACGTGATTAATGAATTAACGAAAAACCCTATTTTACTCAAATTTATTTCTAAAAATTTGTCTTGGGGAATTTACAGTAAAACAGTGATCAAACTCTATGAAAAAGGTGACTCTGAAGAGGATAGCGTTTATCAATTATTTATGAAAGGTGTAAAAGAAAATCATTTAGAATTAAAAAATCCTGATGTTACTTTATTTATGATTATTGAATTGGTTAGCTCTACTTGTTTTAATTCCATTTTATATAAGGAACCTCTCCCTATTGAGGAATTCAAGCCTTTTTTATATGATGCCATTCGCGATTTAATCGAGCCTAAAAAATAAGTGGGAATTTTGGATAGTTCTCTTTTCTCACTGATGGAGATGAAAAAAGAGAACCGTCCCAAATTTTTCACAGAAAAGGAGCATAAAATGTCGAACATTAACGATTATTTATTATGGAGGGGAGATCTTCCTATCAATGAGTACTCTCCATTTAATGAAATAGATAGCATGATTTTAGCAAGATTTTCGTATTTACGATTTGATAAAATTGCAATGGAAGAGAAAGAAACCATTGCCTCTCTTTCGGCTAAAATGAAAGATTTTGAAAACGATGAATTTTTATACAATGGAGATAAAGAACTTATTACCCATTTAGGAGAAAGTAAACGTTTTCAAAATATGGTAGTCACAGACTATGTGAAAATTAATGATAAAGAAACAGAAAAGCAATTCGGTGCCATTACCGTTCATATTTCTGAAAAGGAAATGTATCTTTCTTATCTTGGAACCGATAGTACCATTTATGGCTGGAAAGAAGATTTTAATATGGCCTTTATGGATAGTGTGCCATGCCAGGTAGCTGGAAAAAACTATGCAGAAAAAATTGCAGAGAAATATCCCGATAAAAAGATGAGAATTGGAGGTCATTCTAAAGGAGGTAATGTGGCAATTTATGCTGCTATTACCACCTCGAAAGAAATTCAAGATAGAATTATCAAAATATATAACTATGATGGTCCAGGATTTCATCAGGAGATTATTAATAAATATAAAAATGATGCTATTATTCAGAAAATTGTCACTTATATCCCGCAAGATTCTGTAATTGGTAGAGTATTAAATCATGAGGAAAAATGTGAAGTCGTGCTTAGTGCTGAAAAAGGCATTTTGCAACATGACATTTACTCTTGGCAGGTATTAAGAGATGATTTAATCAAATCTGAAGCTTTAACAGATACCAGCGAAGTAATTAATAAAACGGTGACCGACTGGATTGCAGATACTACTAATGAACAGAGAAAAGCCTTTTTTGATGGTGTATTTGAGCTATTTTATGCAACTGATGCCAATACTTTTTCAGAAATTGGTCAACACTTACCTTCTAATGTCATTACCATTTTAAAAACTTATCGAGGAATTGCAGAAGAAGATAGAAAAACCATTACAGAGATGTTAAAGCTCTTTGCAAAAGCTTATTTTTCGGTTATGAGAGAAAAGGAAGTAAGTAAGTTGGGTTGGACTAGAAGTAGAAAGCAAGAAGAGGTTCAAAAAATTTGATAAAAAGCATGTTGGTAGATTTAAACGAAAATCTAAGTTATAGAATAATGCGAAATATTATATCATGCAAAAATCGTGTAGGAAATAAATTCCTACACGATTTTTTAATCGATTGTTGTCAACCTGTTTTTGGAAGGTGTCCCTAAAAGAAGGTTATTTGCCTTGTCTGCCCCCACCATTCATCATGCCTCCGCCTCCCATTATTCCTTGTGATGATAAGTTAGAGGTAACAATGCTTGTTAATTCTTGTGAGGATGCCTGGCTTCCATTCACATAGAGGGTATAAGTTTCTCCTTTGGTTAGTTTTGAATTTGAGAAAACAATGGCTCCATAAGCTTTTGCGGTTTGAATACTTTCTATGGTGTTTCCCTTTGAGTCCTTCAATTCGATGGTATCTCCTTCCTTTCCTGTCTGTGAGAAGCAAATGCTGTATTGACTAGAGGATGTAGAAGGATTTTGCCACATGGAAGTTGCACCATAGGCAACCAAACTTCCTCCTGAAACATAAAAGGTACCGTCATAATCAATTGCACCATCTCCTCCATTGGTTGTTCCAGCAACAATAATGCTACCACCTGTTTGTGTAATATTGCCATTAGAATCTAATCCATCACCTTGGGCATCAATGTAAATTGTTCCACCATTGACAACCAATTGAACATCAGCATTTGAAGATTGTTGCATCATTTTTCCTGGTCCTGAAGAACCGCTTCCGTCAGAAGCATTGATTCCGTCATCGGAAGCAACCAGTTTAATATCTCCATCATTGATTTCAATATAGGCCGCTTCTATGCCTTCATAAGATTTTGTAATATTCATTGTTCCACCATTGATGATAATATTGGTATCGGCATGAATTCCATAATCTCCACTAGAGAGAGTCATTGTTCCTCCATTGATAATGATGTAATAATTGGAATGAATGCTATCGTCTGTGCTAGTAATATTAATGTTTCCACTATTGATTGTAATTTCTTTTTCTGCTTTTAGTCCCTTGCTACTAACATTGGTATCCTTGGTATCTCCTGTTGTTTGAATTGTCATATCAACATTTGAAATTGTTAGGACTGTTTCTGCTTGGATTCCATCCTCTTTGGTTTGAATATTAATGTTGCCTCCATCAATGATGATATATCCTTTTTCTGTATTAGAATCATTGGTTGATTTGATACCATCTCCTGTCGAAGTAATTGTAATGTTAGCATCTTTGATATCAACACAGTCTTTTCCACGAAGGCCATCATCTACTGATGTAATTTTTAAAGTAACATTGGTAATTACTAAGTCATCTTTACTTTTAATGCCGTCTTTGTAGTTGGCATTTACTATTAATGTTCCTGTTCCATTAAAGATTAAATCTGTTTTGGAAAAGACTGTTGCATTATGTTCGTCATCTCCTGTGAATTCTGTGTAATTACTTGAATCTGTGAAGGTATTGGTTGATCCTTCTTTCAAGTTGATCATAATATTTTTCGCTTTCACTCCATTGATAACAGAAGTTGTTTTGCTGGTAATATCGGCATTTTCAAATACTAAAACAACATTGTCATCATCACCTGCATTGATTACAATATTAGCATTTTCTGCTGTTCCTGTAAAATAATAAGTTCCTGCTTTGGTAATTTTGATGGTCGTTCCATTGATGCTTACTCCATTTCCTGTAGAAGAAAGAGTACTTAAATCAATTTTGGCATCATAATTGGAATAGCTTACCTCTCCTCTATTTTTCTTTTGCTCGAGGGAAGTACTTGTTTTTACTACCTCCTGATTGGTAGTAGAAGTACTATTCCCTGATGAAGTATTATTTCCTGTCGAACTATTGCTTCCTGTTAGAGCATTATTGCTTGAGGTATCATTCCATAAGGCAAATTTTAGTAGTACCCCTAAAATTGTAAGTAAAATAATAATCACAATTGCATAGATCCACATTTTTGATTGATTCTTCATTATAATTCCTCCTCTCTCATTTCTTCGCGTTCCAACATCACTAGCATGTTAGCATTTCTCACTCTAATTTCATCTAAAAATTGCTTTTCATTGATATCTTTCTTTAAAGTTACCATATAAGTAACTTCAAACATACTTCCCATATTGGTTGTTTTTACTTTCTTTAATTCTACTTGGTCAGTATATTTTTCAAATAGGTCATCGAATATTTCGTTATAATCTAAATTTTCTGGAACAACAATTTTTAAGTTTCGATTAGATGTTTTTTGCATTTTACTTAACACTTGATTGATCACAATCATGAGAACTGCTACAATGGCAGTAACTATTGTAGCAAATATAACATAGCCCATTCCTAAAGCGAGACCAATTGCCATTGCCCAAAATACTGTAATAATTTCTTTTGAATTTCCTGGCATACTTCTAAAACGAATTAAGCTAAATGCTCCTGCAACGGCTAATGATGTTCCCAAATTTCCATTGACTAATAAGATAACTACTTGTACCAAAACTGGTAACACAGCAACAGTTAGTAAAAAGTTGGGAGTTGTTTTGGTTGTTTTTTTATGAACAAAACTAATCACTAATCCCAAAATAATTGCAACTCCTATGCAAATTAAACAATTTTGCAAACTAATTGTTGCGACGGTTGTACTAAACATACTTTCTAACATAATTTTATTTCCTCCTTAATTTTTTCTTAGCCGTACGAAGCTTTAGCTGAGTTACGGATAAGTGATACAGATGTTACAAATTTTTAATAGCTCTGCTATTTAAAATTTGTTAATCTGTTTTCTACGAAATACGTTGTTCTAGCGCATTTTCTCTAAATATTAATTCTGTGTAAGCTTCTCCATATTTTGAAAAGCTACCAGGTTTTACTTGACATCTATCCAATACTTTGACAAACCATAATGGAATGGCTCCCAGCGTTTTTACTTCCATAATATATTGGTTAGGTGCTAACAAACTTTGACCATAACTTCCTTTGCTTAAGCCTAACTGATAGTCTCTTGCAAGAATGTTGGTATCAAAGGTAATTCTAAAATTAGGATTGTCTTTTTCGTAAAAAGCTTCTCTTTCATATGAAATGTACATTTTTTCTTTTAAATTGTATTTGGCAAAATAGTAATCTAATTCATTTTTAATTTGTAAGTTTTGATTTGTCACTGCTTTTCCGTTTTTTCTATATTGTTCAAATTCAGAAAGTGTCAATGCAATTCTTCTTTTTCCTACCACTCCATCTACTTTTCTTTTAATTTCTAAAAAAACAGTGCTTTCTTTGTTTGGAGTATTATAACTTCTTAATCGTACTTTTTCTTTAAAAAATGGTTTGGTAATGGAATGGCGAATAAATGCATAATCTTCTGTATCAAAATAAATATTGCAAATAGTACTTTTCCCATATTCGTCTGGCACGACATATTCTTGCATCATTTTTTTGATATTTTGATATTGTTCACGAGATAAAATATATTTCTTTTCCACTCTTCTAAAAATATCAACCATTGTTTCTTCCTCCTGTTTTTGTTTTGTTATGGTTATTTTAGACAGGAAAGCTTAAATGAAAATTAAATAGAAAAAAATTTTAAAAAATTTTTATGTATAAAAAATGAAAGAACTTGGTTATTCTATTTTAGATTTCGTTCACTTTTCTTATGATACATCATAAGAAAAGTGGACTTGCCACATGCCACGCACTTCGTGCGGGCGGTCCAAGAAAACTTAACCTTATTGCTCCGGAAAAATCTAATGATTTTTCCTATGCAATAAAAAAGAGAGCAAGTAATTATTTAAATTACTTACTCTTGTATATTGCAAAATTTAGTTTTCAACTGTTATACATTTCGAATATCACAATTGATTTTTAGCATTATCCTCGCATTTATGTTATTTTAACTGAGTTTTTTATTACTTTTCTTTCCACTGATAAATTGCTAAATCTACTTTAGCATTAATTACTTTTATTCCTTCTTTTTCTAGGAGTTCCTTTTGAATGTCTTTTCCTCCAAAAACAAAAGCCTCTGCCAATTCTCCTTTTCCGTTTAAAACCTTATAGCAAGGATATTTGTCTCCATCTGGATTTTTATGCAGAATGCTTCCCACTACTCTTGCTAATCCTTTATTTCCTAAATGCTGTGCAATTTGCCCATAGGTTACTACTTTCCCTTGAGGGATAGTGGTTAAATAATCATAAACTTTTTGAGATAATTCGTCTCCTGCCATTCCACATTTATTGCCGATAGAAAGTTCATAACTATTACCTAGCAATTTCAATATTTTTTCTGTACTAACAGTATTGTCCAGCTTGATTGTAATCCAACTACTTTTATTCATATGATACCCTGGATATATTTCTTTGTTATCAATTATTTCATGAATTTTATCTTTTTGATAACGCAAATCTAAAATCTCTATGGTTTTATTTGAATTGATGCCGAGTTTATCTTCCGTAATCGTAAGCAAAGCCCCATACCACTTATGATTTGCTTTGTTTCTCCATATCGCATTATTATCAAATTTTTCCCATAAAAATTCTAAATCATCGCCATATCTTTCTGTTACATATTGGATGACCTCTTTTGCTTGGCTACTTTTAAAAACGTTGGGAATTGTACATTTTTCAATAATATTCTGTAGCTTGTTTTCATATTCTTCTCGCACTTTGCCAACAAATTCTCCCACAGAATCTTGAATATCCACAGGAATATATTCCTCTTCATTTGCAATATCAATTAGCTTGGCTGTATTTTGACCTTCTGAAAAAGATACTATCATCTCAAATTGATTATTACATATTTTAGTATGAAATAAATAACAATTATCTTGCTTAACAAAGCCATATTTGATTAACTTACTATCATCGATTATTTTATTTTTTAATTCGTTTTCTAAATTTCTCATCAATTGCTCCTATTACTTTCTTGATAAATCTTTGTAAGCGTCAAGAAAAATAGCCATAATCCATTTAACATATATGTCTTTGGCGTTATATTTTTTGCTTTTTCAAAATTCATTGACTTGGATGCCATTTATTTATTTAAGCTCTATTTTTCATTTTTCAATCTTGCAGAACTCTTTTAGTGCTTTTGCGATTTGGTCTGGGCAAGATGTTTGCCTAAATCCGCATTTAATTCCTGATAATTTTGAAATGATATCATCCACTTTCATTCCTTTTACTAATGATGATATTCCCTTCAAATTACCATTGCATCCACCAATTACTTTTAAGTCTTGAACCACATAATTATCATCAATGTCAAATATCATTTCTGTAGAACAAACTCCTTGGGTTTTATATTTATATTCCATCTTTTTCTCCTATCTATCAATTATGATTCTTATGATGATTATACTAACATAAAAGCAAGTAATTTTCAACTTAATTACTTGCTTCCATAATTTATTTTATCAATATTTCTAAAATGAATTAATTTGATCGATTTGAATCTAAGGCTGAAATTGTCGTTAGAGTATCTCCGAAGTTGCGTAAATATCGCTGATAAAATAGCAATTTCTTCTTGTGATTTGTCTTTGGCGATACTACAAGCTAAAATAGAAATTAACGTTACAAATTCACAAGATTCCATATCTTTTAACACCTCTTTAAATTATATGTTCTTTTCTTATTTTCGTTAAAAGTTTTGGACATTTAATTTTCTTTATTTGTTAAATATACAGATAAATTGCCATCTCCATCATAGGTTGCTAAAAAAATACAATTGATTTTTGTAATTCCCTGTTTTTGTAACATTTCATTTAACCATATTTTATCAAAACCTAATTCTTGCAAATTATTCTCCATAACTTTGCCGTCTAATATTAAATTAGTAACCATGTTATCCTCTTTTGGTTTTATATTAAAATCACTTGGATTTGCTGGCCTTCTATCTGCATATGGCAAGAAACTTATCTTTCCATTCTCCTCTAATAATGCGGTTTTCACATCACTTAAATTAAAAAATCCACTTGTCCTGCATTGTACTAAAAATTCATTTAAATCTATTTTAGCTTTTTTAAAATTATCTTTAAATAATGTTCCATTGTCATATAAAATTAAGGTTCTACCAGAAAGGATTGGTCTTAGTTTTACAAACTTATTATTGAGCACTGATGTAATTAAAGTTACTAATGCATATACAATCATGGCAACCAGTGGCTGAATAAAGTTATCTTCTAATGAGGTGGCCATCTCGGCAGCGATAGAACCTATTGTAATACTAATGATATAGTCAAAAATGCTAAGTTGTGACATTTCTCTTTGTCCCATTATTTTGGTTAAAATAAATAGAACAATCATTGAGCCAAGTGACAACATGATAATTTTTATGATTTCCATACTCTCGCTCCCATTTTTTATCATTCATTTTATTTCTATTTTTTCCCTTCATACAAAATTTATACAATGGGGCAAGTATTTTAATTCAAATTTTCAATATACCCTAAATTGGTTTTTACCTGCTCAATTAACTTAAACGGCAACTAACATTATTAAAATAGCAATAAACATTGAAAATATGCATTCTTCTTTTCGGTGTTCTAAATTCTAACCTTTATCTCTTTGTATGCTTGAAATTTTACTTCCAATCGTTGTCATAATCGAAGAAAAATGTCCCCTCGACGATTCATTACATCTGCAATCATCACTTTACTTTTAAACATAAAAATAGCTAACTACACTTGCAAAGTAATTTTTTTTGATATAGAATTGAATTGCCAATTAAAAATTGGTAAATAATAATAAAAAAGGCCTCAAGAAAATTGCTTGAAGTCAAAAGGAGGAAAAAATTATGTCAGTAAAAGTAGCCATTAATGGTTTTGGGCGTATAGGACGTCTAGCATTTAGGCAAATGTTTGGAGTAGAAGGATATGAAATAGTTGCAATAAACGATTTAACAAGTCCTTCAATGTTGGCACATTTATTAAAATATGATTCAGCACAAGGAAGATATGAAAAGGCAGACACAGTATTGGCTGGTGAAGATTCTATTACGGTAGATGGAAAAACAATAAAAATATATGCAGAACCAGATGCTTCAAAATTACCATGGGGAGAGATTGGAGTAGATGTAGTATTAGAATGTACAGGGTTCTATACAAATAAAGAAAAAGCAACAGCACATATTAATGCTGGAGCTAAAAAGGTCGTAATTTCAGCACCAGCCGGAAAAGAATTAAAAACAGTTGTATTTGGAGTAAACCAAAACATATTGAACAAAGATGATCAAATAATATCAGCAGCATCATGTACAACAAACTGCTTAGCACCAATGGCAAAAGCTTTAAACGATTATGCACCTATTCAATCAGGAATTATGACAACAGTTCATGCTTATACGGGGGATCAAATGTTATTAGATGGTCCACATAGAAAAGGGGATTTAAGAAGAGCAAGAGCAGCTGCTATAAATATAGTACCAAATTCAACAGGTGCAGCTAAAGCAATCGGATTAGTTATTCCAGAATTAAATGGAAAATTAATTGGTTCTGCACAAAGAGTTCCAGTCCCAACAGGTTCAACAACGATATTAGTTGCAGTTGTAAAAGGCGAAAACATTACAGTCGATAGTATAAATGCAGCTATGAAATCTCAAGCTAGTGAGTCATTTGGCTATACAGAAGAGTCATTAGTTTCTTCTGATATCATTGGAATTAAATATGGTTCATTATTTGACGCAACGCAAACAATGGTAACAGAAATTGGAAATGGATTATATCAAGTACAAGTTGTTGCTTGGTATGACAACGAAAATTCATACACAAGCCAGATGGTAAGAACAATTAAATATTTTGCAGAGCTAGGATAAATTAATTATTATCATAGTACCATAAGAGCAAGTAGTTTTTGAACTACTTGCTCTTATTCATTTGATAAATAGACAAATCAACTCTATTGCCTACTACTTTAATGCCTTCTTTTTCTAATAATTTCTTTTGAACATCTTTTCCGCCAAAAACAAAAGCTTCTGCCAACTCCCCTTTTCCATTGAAAACCTTATAGCAAGGGTATTTGTCTCCATCAGGATTTTTATGAAGGATGCTACCTACAGCTCTTGCTAACCCCTTATTGCCTAAATACTGAGCAATTTGTCCATATGTTACCACTTTTCCCTTAGGGATGGTTGTTAAATAATGATAAACTTTTTGAGATAATTCATCCCCTGTCAATCCACATTTGTTGCCTATAGAAAGTTCATAACTATTACCTAGTAATTTCAATATTTTTTCTGTACTAACAGTATTGTCCAACTTGATTGTAATCCAACTATTTTTATTCATATGATAACCAGGATATATGTCTTTTTTGTCAATGATTTCATTGATTTTATCTTTTTGATAGCGCAAATCTATAATTTCAATGGAATTATTTGAATTGCTGCCAAGCTTATCCTCTGTAATGGTTAGTAAAGCTCCATACCATTTATGATTTGCCTTATTTCTCCAAATAGCATTATTATCAAATTTTTCTCATAAACTTCTCCTATTCTATTACTTCATATCCAAGCTCTTCAATCTTTTCTTTTAATATGCTTTTTGAAACGTCTTGATTGAAAGTAATTTTTACTCTTTTATCAATATACCTTGCTTTCACATCCTCGACACCTTCAATAGTTTTTTAAAGCATTTTGCACTCTATTTTCACATCCACTACAAGCCATTCCCTCTACTTTTAAAATTATTTCTTTCATGGAAAATCCCTCCATCATTTAAACTGTTTTAAAAAATTATTATTTTTCTTCCTGTTTTTCATGATAATTATCTAAAAAATGGTAGGTTTTTCCATCTTTTCTATAAGAAATTAACGTGTCTAAATTCACATTTTGTGTACTTCTCATAATGTTCATATCTATATTGGGGTAATTTTTTCTTAATTGCTTAATCAGTTTTTTCATTTCTTCTCTTTTGGAGCCACCGCCACCATTATCACAAATAGTACAATTTTCCGTAAATCTACAAGCGCATTGAATAAATTCTAAATCATTCTTTTGTTTCCAACTGATAATATCTTCCTCTTTCACATAATATAATGGTCTGATTATTTCCATTCCCGGATGAGAGGTGCTATGTAATTTTGGCATCATCGTTTGCATTTGAGCTCCATATAGCATTCCCATTAATACAGTTTCTATCACATCATCAAAATGGTGTCCTAATGCTATTTTATTACATCCTAATTCTTGTGCTTTATTATATAAGTATCCTCTTCTCATTCTTGCACAAATATAACATGGATGATCTTCTATATTGGCAACACAATCAAATATATTAGTTTCAAACATCGTGATTGGAATATTTAATAATTTTGCATTTGAAATGATTTTTTGTCGATTAATTTCATGATAACCTGGATTCATAACTAAAAATACAAGTTCAAAATTCAGTTTGCGATGCTTTTTTAATTCCTGAAAACATTTTGCAAGGAGCATGGAGTCTTTCCCCCCAGACATGCAAACTGCAATTTTATCTCCGTCTTGTATCATGTCAAATTCTGTAATTCCTTGTATAAACTTTTTCCATATTTTTTTGCGATAATTAGTAATAATACTTCTTTCAATTTCCTGATATCGTTCCAATTCTGTCAATTCCCCTCTTCCTTACATAATTTTTGATAGCAAATATCAAAAATTTTTAAAAATTCTTCTATTTCTTCCTTGGTGACTAAATGACTCAAGCTAATTCTCCATGACGATAAAGCCCTTTTTCTATCATGGGTAATTGCCATCACTGACCTTGATGGACTAATCACTGATGAACAAGCAGATTTGATTGAAATGCAGACTCCATACTTTTCTAATTCTTGTTTAAAATCTACAGCCTTTACTCCTTTGATACTTAAATTAAGTATATAAGGGTTTTCTTGGCTCATTGTATTAATTTGCACTTTTTCATATTGCTTTAATTGGTTCCTTAATGTAATATTTAACTCTTCAACATATTGATATCGATAATTTTGATTTTTAATTGCAAGTTCCACTGCCCTTTCCATTGCTACAATCTGCCCTGTCACTGGAGTTCCGCTTCTGTATATGGTAGTACTTGTTCCTCCATGAATTAATGGTTCTAAAGCAATTCCTTTTTTCTTGAGCAAACCTCCAAAGCCATTTAAGCCATAGAATTTATGTGGTGCAAAGGATATGAAATCCGCTCCTTCCAAATTCATATTTATTTTGCCAATACTTTGCGTACAATCCACATGAAAAAAACAATTAGGATACTCTTTTAGCATTTTGGCAATTTCTTGTATTGGCTGGATTGTTCCTATTTCACTATCCACACTTGCAATAGAAACTAAGATGGTATCTTTTCTCAACAATTGCCTTAAATGATTTAAATCTACTTTTCCCTCTTGATTGACATTCAATAAATCAATTTCATATCCTTGCTCTTTAAGTCTCGTTAATGGTCCACTAACTGATGAATGTTCCAAAAAAGTGGTGATAACATGTTTTCCATATTCTCGATAGGCTTTTGCAACACCTTTAATTGCCAAGTTGTTTGACTCGCTTGCTCCAGAGGTATATATTAGCTCCATATCGTCTTCAATATGATACTTTTCTTTAAAATTATTAAGAATTTTTTTCTCTGCAATATTGATTTGCTCTTTTGCAATTGTTCCTAGGTGATGGTTAGAATTGGGATTTCCGTAATATTTTAATGTTGTTTCATTAAAAATGCTTAACACCTCTTCATCTACTGGCGTATTGGCAGCATAGTCTAAATAAATTGTTTTTTGTTCTTCCATATAAACTACTTTCCTTTTTTCATTAATAAAATGATTGAACAATTGATCTTTTCATTTTTTATCAGTCTAGTCTTTCTTATTTCATGCATTTTCATTTTCTCATGATTATCTATCTAATCTATTTATGTAATTTACTAAATTATAGCAAGATAATGAGATATTTTCAATACTCAAAATAAATCATTTATTTTTTAAAAGCAAGTAATCCTGCGATGATTACTTGCTTTTGTATTATTTCTTTCTATCATCCCCTACACAGTCTGATTCCTTTTGTGCAAGAGCAGCTAAATTTTTTCCCATTTCTATGTCAGCAAGCCTATCTGCTTCCGTGTAGCTTGCTTTTATTTTCATAATATCATTAATAAATTGCGTTTTCTTTGCATATTCCCAAAAATATTTTTCAAATGATACATTATCATTATGCCATGGTTTATCTGCTAAATTATAATGAATTAGTTTTAGTTTCGTTTCATCTTGGTACATTGCTTTATTAACAGGCATTACATCCCAGTTGCAGTCAATAATTTGTACTCTGCCTTTGCAAATTCTATTTAAGTAGTCTTGGTCTTGTGCCACAGGAAATTTTATTCCTCCCAATAAGTAGGTAAATTTATCTTGAAAATGAAACTTTCTAAGTTCCTCTAAATTCATTAGTAAAACTCCAGCATTGAAATAATGATGCCAATCTGAAACTCCTACTACTTTTTCTACATATTCTTTGAATACATCCCCACTAATAATGACGCCATCATTTACTCCGCCAATTAGGTTGTCTCCAATATCAATATGAAATAAATTAGCAATATCCTCTAATAATACTGTATCTGCATCAATGTAAATTGCTTTATGATATTGTGGATATAGTTCTGGAATAAATAACCTAAAATAGGTTGCATTTGAAAAATAATCCCTAGTATAGAGTTTGTCTTTAATTTGATTAATATAATTACTTACATCAACAAATTCTATTTTGATATTGTCTTTTTCAAATTCCATGATTCTTTCTTGATTTTCTTTAGAAACATTGGTATATAGTATTTTAATGTCATAGCATATCTCTTTTGATGCATGTTCTGTTATTGATTGCAAGCATACTCCCATAAATGGTATATATCTATCATCTATGGCAAAAAATATTGGTACTACTTCTCGTTCTTGATTATTAATTTCTTTTATTGGTAACATTTTTTTCTCCCCTTTTTATAACTTCCTATACAATATCACAACATCTTATGTTTGTCAATAAAAGGATTTTTTATTCTGTTTCTTCATTTGTCTTAAACAATTCTCCAGATATATCTATCATTTCTTCTATTGGTATTGCCAAATTATCTTCCATAACAACTATATGCCCATATTCATCAATCTTTTTAATACTTCCTGTGATGGTGACATATTCACCACCTTCTTTTTTTTGGTCTGGAACAAAATAAGTGATGTTTATGGTAGGTTTCATATTCATTTGATTTAAAATCATTTGCAGTTTTCCATCAAGAATTGTTTTTTGCTCTTCATCAATTTCTATTCTTTTACTTGTTAGTCTTCCTGTTTCTTCAACTTCTTCTTGATATCCTGTTAATGCTGCAAAAGGTGCAAACTGTGCCGACCTTGCCTCTAATGACATTTGAGGATGCTTTTTTGAAACATGATGTGGTAAATTTATTATTTTGCTGTAATCCTTCATATACAGTTCCTTTCTATGCTTTGTGACCACCAACTTGTCCGTTTCGTTCAATTGTAGTTCCTGCTTTTTGTAAGTCCATACCTTTGATCACTGCATTTTTACCGTACTTGTCTTTTATTTTTAATACTGCTCTTTGCAATTCTTTTTCAGTTTGTTCTTTCTTTATTTGATGATTCTTCTCTTTGTAATCATTAAATAAGTCTACTTGTTCATAATCATTTTGACTTACTTTATTTTCGTTGATGACATTATTCGCATTGATTGTTATTCTTCTCACTAACAAATTTTGATTGATAATTCTATCGTAGAGTTCCATCACTGCTTTTGTTATTGTCTTAGTTGATGATGTTTTATGGTCTAAATTGATTGTACCATGGGCATGCTTTGGTACTTTTCTTCCATAACGATCTTCAGTAATTTCTCCATGATAATAATTTTTGATAGATGGATTTTTTAGATTGTCAATATCATATCCTACAGTTAATACCAGCTGATCTGTTACAAGATTCTTTTCAACTAAATCTAATGTAAGAAGTTCTGTCATTTCCTTTACAATTAGCTTTGCATCTTCGTAAGGATAAGGGCAATGCAAAACCTGCCCCATACTGAGACTATTTGTTGTAGGTTCATATGCCTTAATACTTTCAATAGTGCATGGTTCATAGCCCCATGCATGGTCAATTAGTAACTCCGCATTGACACCAAATAACCTATAGAATAGTTCTTCATTTTCTACAGATATTTGTGCAATATCTCCCATTGTATAAATTCTATGTTCTTCTAACTTTTTACTATAGCCTCGACCAACTCTCCAAAAATCAGTAATCGGTGTATGATTCCACAATTTTTTTCTATAAGTGATTTCATCTAGCCCTGCAATTCTTACACCATTTTTATCAGGTTCTATTTGCTTTGCTACAACGTCCATTGCAACTTTTGCTAAATATAAATTTGTTCCTATTCCGCCTGTTGCTGTAATTCCTGTCTTTTGATAAACATCTTGAATCACCTTTGTGGTTAACTCTCTTGGTGTCATATGATATGTTTGCAAATAATGAGTAATATCAATAAATACTTCATCAATAGAATAAACATATATGTCATCTTTTGAAAACCACTTTAAATATATGTTGTAAATACCCTCACTATATTGTTTATAATAATTCATTCTTGGTGTTGCAATCAAAAAGCCTAGTTCTAGGTCATTATTATTTTTTAGTGCTACTGCATCATAAGAAGTGCCAGAAAATGTACCATTTGGCGCATTCAATTTTCTACCATGATTGATGGCATTTACCTTTTGTATTACTTCATATAGTCTAGCCCTTCCTGGTATGTTATATGCTTTTAAGGAAGGACTAACTGCAAGACATACCGTTTTTTCGGTTCTGCTGCTATCTGCGACAACTAAATTAGTGGTTAGAGGATTAAGACCTCTTTCAACGCATTCAACTGAGGCATAAAAACTTTTTAAATCAATTGCTATATAAATTTTATCGTATTTATGTTGCATTTTACACCCCACCTCTCATTTTATACATTACATTATATCACTATTTTTCTAAGTTGTAAACAACTGTTCGTAAATTAATTAAAAATGGTCTTAGATAAAGCTAATCCGATTCCAACACTATCCTGTGCTGCATTTTTTCCTTGTTGTATGCCATATTGGGTGTGTTTTGCAATCATCAGTTTTATAGCCCATAGGCATCATGAACACAGACTTCTTATTGTCTTTTATAGTACATAGAGCATAATGCATAACATCTGTAAAAGTGTTCCAATTACACATGCAAGGTGAAAAATGGAATGCATCCATTTTTTCTTTTTTCCCACTCCATAAAGAATAGCACCAATGGTATAGGCAATTCCTCCTAACAATAATAACATAAATCCTGTCATTCCTAATGAATTGATGATGACATCAATTCTTACAATAATACACCATCCCATGACAAGATAGCATATCATTGAAAACACTTTAAATTGTTTCAAGTCAATCGAATTTAACACAATTCCTAAAATAGCAAGACCCCAAACAATTCCAAATATCGTCCACCCTAATGCTGTGTTGTATTCTCTTAAGGTACATAGGCAAAATGGTGTATAGGAACCACTAATGAGTAAAAAGATAGAACAATGGTCAAAAATTTGAAACACCTTTTTTGCTTTTCTAAATGGTTTTAATCCATGATAAATACTAGACATTGTATATAATAAAATAATGTTAACTCCGAAAATACAGTCAGAAACAATTCCATAAACATTTCCATGCTTCGCAGCTATCACAATTCCTAGTATAAGAGCAACAATCCCTAATGCGCCTCCCACAATATGAGATACCATGTTAAAAATTTCTTCCCCTTTGCTATAGGTTGGCAAAACTCTATCCACTAATTTTGTTCTTTTCAAAGATATCACTCCTTTTTTATTTCGTTGTGTAGGTCATCTAGCATTTCTTGAACATAGTCTGTTCTTTCTTCCTTTTTCTGTCTAAAATGGAACTTGTAGTAATATGGTTGAATATCTCCTACTAGTGTATCAAAATAGATAATAGCCCCATTCACATCTTGTATTTTTAAATTTGGAAAAGTTCTTATCATTTTTCTATCATTAAAAAATTGGTTAATCATTTTGGAAAGTGTTTTGTTTTCACAATATCGGTTATATCTTACTTCCATAAATGCTTTACCAGCAACATTTAAATCATGTTCATGTACTTTCCTAATAATAAACATCTCAAGTGCAAAGCCAGTTAGAAAAAGGTCTATCAATTGAAATATAAAAAGAAATACGATAATTCCCTTTAAGAATTTTTCTGAAAACTTTTGCTGAATTTTATCAATTAATTTTTCAATATGAGGATGAATGTATTGTAGAAAACAAACTGCTAGAAATCCCCAAAAAATAGAGAAATAAACGCAAACCCTTCCATTAATATTAAGTGGCATATCGGAATAATCCCACCATTTTACATGAAAAATTAATTCGCCAATTAAACTGACAATATATTCTACAATAGATCCTACAATAAACCCACCAATAAATAGGCTTTTAAAATTCTTTTTGCAGTATCGAAGTAATAAAATCATAGCAAGAGCTCCTACCCCGTAAATGGCACAAAATGGTCCATACACAAAGCTTTGTCTACTTTCTATTACTCCTTTTGTAACAGCCCCGAAAATTGTTTCTATGACAAATCCAGCAACACTATAAATGGTAAAATAGGCAATAATCCTATCAAAACTATACCCAGCTATCGTAAATTTTTTCTTATCTTTTTCCATTAAAAACCTCACATATTTATATCAAATATTTTCTAACGGAATGCCTTGATTTGACTATCTCTTCGATATTGCTCATAAAGCGTACCTCCCTCGAAATTTTTCATGTTTATCATAACATAAAATCTGGTCATTATCAACCAAACCATATTTTTATAAAAACCATTATCTTATTTGATACAGGTCGAATCTATAAAATTTGGTAAAAAATTGAATTACTGGATTGTACAGTTTTCCAAATAATTTGGTAATAATTTTATCATTAATATTCATGTTGCTTGTACATAGATATTCATATTCTTCCCCTTGATAAGACATTCCTAAATTAGTGGAAATAAAGTCATTCTTTTCATAGAATTTTTTTCTTATTACTCGTTGATGATAATTTTTGGAATCCTTTTTCACCGCTTCAATATCTAAAATAAAATGATAATTTTTATATTTTTCTTTAAGTAAATTTAAAATTTCACTTCCATATCCTTTATTTCGATATTGACTATCAACAGTTAAATATAAAATAAAAATCATATTTTTATCGAAGGTTAAATAGGTTAAGCCTATTAAATTATTATCATCATATATCACCCAAAACTTATTATCTTTTCTTTTAGATGCTTTTTGCAAAAAATTAAAATCAAATCTTTCATATTCTGGAAATGATTCTTCATAGAGTTGTTCTATTTGTGTAATATTTTCATTATCCTCATATACATTTTTAAATTTCAAATTCATCATTTTCTCACCAAATTAATTATTTTACATATATAGTATAATTTTTAGGGCAAAAAAAGTCAATGAATGATAAAAAACTCTCAATTTAATTTGAGAGTTTTTTGGTGCCAACGACGTAGACATTTACAACTCGTTAGCTCTCTTGACGAATGACTAAATAGTCATTCAAGTTGTAAATATATTATCAAATTATTTTATAAAAATCAAGAGATTTAAAAAAATAATAGAGTAAAATTAATATATTGTCATTTATTGCTCTAGTTAGTTACAAATGTTGTCCCTTTTTCTTTTATTTTCATTGATGAAACTTGAATTGCAGGTATTTTACTGCCATACATTGTGTCTGTTCCAACTACTCCAATTACTTCAACCCAAGTATCTTCTTCTGGATAGTCTTCATCATATCTTATATCTAAACCTGCTAATCCATCATTTCCACAACAACCAGGTGTATTTCTTACAACTGCGTAACAAATATCTCCATTT
>JAFVBS010000002.1 GCA_017479865.1 Clostridia bacterium | reverse complement strand
CAACTTAATATTTTGCTAAAAAGCAAAATTGCATTTTATCTTTCACAAATTTTTTAGCAATGCAATTTTGTTTATTAAGCATGCAAATTTTCTTGGAATATACCTAAATTTTACACCAAAAACTTGATAAAATCAAGTTTTTGGCATTGATTTTTACCCTAGAAATTGCATTTAATCGTAAACTTGTATTTACTTTTACATAATTGCATTTACTTTGTTAATTGACGTAAACATCTTCTCTTCACGTTTTAATTTTAGGGACGTAATTTTAGGGACGTGTCTTAAAATTATTATTTTTTAAAATGTTTTATGATATTTTTTTGACCCGTCCCCAAATTGTTGAGACATAAAAAAATACCCTGCTATCGGGTATTTTTGGTAGCGACGAGTGGGATCGAACCACCGACCTATCGGGTATGAACCGATTGCTCTAGCCAGCTGAGCTACGTCGCCATATTTGCTTTGAACGTGTTTTATTATATTATGTTGTGGTACATTTGTCAAGGAAAAGTTAAGAAAATGTTGATAATCTTCTTAACCTTTCTTTTGAATGATTCATTTTTTATTTGCAAATGTACATAATATTATGCAATAAAACCGTTTTTATCTTTCTTGTTCATCTTCTTTGCTTGCTACTTTTGACTCTTTTGCGTGCTGAATTTGTTTTACCGCTTCTGGAGAAATAACAACGGTTTCTACAATTTTGCTATTTCCTTTTCCGCCTTTTTTACCGCTGTTACCATAGTTTGCCTCCATTTTATCAAGCCTTGCCTGTGATTCTGCAAGTTCTTTTAATGAGCTGTCAGTTGCTATGGCTTGTTCTAACGTTTTTTCTGTTGGGTAATCTTCCCCTAGAGTAACATTCCAAAAATATTTTAATTTTTCTTTTAAACTCATCTATTTTTTCATTTCTGGTAAGAAATGAAAAATTCACCTCCTAATTGGTTTTTCAATCAATTCTTTTATAGTATACCATATTTTGCAAGAAAAATCAAGTCTTTTCAAAACTTCTTGACATTGCCATTATTTAAGAATAAAATATGAGCTAGAAAATTGAAAAAGGAGGAAGGATACTGATGAAAGATTTGATTGAAATTAGATGGCATGGTAGAGGCGGACAAGGTGCAAAAACAGCTTCACTTTTGTTAGCAGATGCCGCTTTTAACACCGGAAAATATATTCAAGGTTTTCCAGAATATGGCCCTGAGAGAATGGGTGCCCCTATTACCGCATACAACCGTATTAGCGATCATCCAATTCGTATTCATAGTAATATATATGAGCCTGATTATGTGGTTGTTGTCGATGACACTCTTTTGGAATCTGTTGATGTCACTGCTGGTCTAAAAGAAGATGGTGCTATCGTCATTAATACCACAAAAGGCAAAGAAGATCTAGCAAAAGTGTTGCAAAACTATCATGGTAACATTTATACCATTGATGCACGAAAAGTATCAATGGAAACATTAGGAAAATACTTTCCTAACACTCCTATGCTTGCCGCAATTGTGAAAGTGGCGGGAATTATGGAAGAAGAAGATTTCTTGAAAGACATGCAAGGTTCTTTTGAACATAAATTTGCAAAAAAACCGGAAGTTATTGAAGGTAATATGCAAGCTTTGAAACTAGCTTTAGAAGAAATTAAAAAGGTGAATTAATTTTTGTTATAGCACCTGTTCCTAGATGGGACAAATGGTTCGACCATAAATGTCCCTTTGGGCACAAAAAAGAAAGGAGACAAAGTTCATGGAAATTAATAAAAATACACCAGCAAGTCGAATGACCATTGGTGGTAATATTTATGAAGCTGGCAATGCGCGTGAATTTAAAACCGGTGACTGGCGAAGTGTAAAGCCCATTTACTTAAGTGAAAAATGTACACAATGTGGCTTATGTTTCCCCGTTTGTCCAGAAGATGCCATTCCAGTAAACAAAGAGCAAAAGCGTGAAGATTTTAATTTTGATTATTGTAAGGGATGTGGCGTATGTGCCAAAGTTTGCCCTTTCCATGCCATTGAGATGGTCGATGAGGGAGCAAAATAAAAAATTTAAATAACATATGTCCCTAGTTGGGCAAAAGGTCCCAATAACAAACGTCCCCAATTGGACAAAAAGAAAGGAGATTTAAAATGGGAATTAGAGAAAGATTAAGTGGAAATGAAGCTGCAGCAATTGCAATGAAACAAATTAACCCAGATGTTGTCGCTGCCTTTCCTATTACACCTTCAACAGAAATTCCTCAGTATTTTTCTACCTTTGTGAGCAATGGTAGTGTTGATACAGAATTTGTTGCTGTTGAAAGTGAGCATAGTGCAATGAGTGCTTGCGTTGGTGCTGAAGCTGCAGGTGCAAGAGCCATGACAGCTACCTCTGCTAATGGGTTATCCTTTATGTGGGAAATGATTTATATTGCTTCTAGTTTGAGGCTCCCTATTGTCATGAGTTTGGTAAACCGTGCCGTATCTGGTCCTTTGAACATTCACAATGACCATTCTGATGCTATGGGGGTACGTGATGCCGGATGGATTATGTTGTTTTCAGAGAACAACCAAGAGGCTTATGATAATTTGCTAATGGCTCATCGTATTGCAGAGCATAAAGATGTGTTGTTACCTTTAATGGTATGCCAAGATGGATTTATTACCTCTCATTCAATTGAAAACATTGAATTATTAGAGGATGAAAAAGTAAAAGAATTCGTGGGTACTTACCACCCAGAACACTATTTATTAAATATGAAAGAGCCTATGGCAATTGGTCCTTTAGATGTACAAAGTTATTTATTTGAGCATAAATATCAACAAGCAGAGGCAATGAGAAATGCCAAAAAAGTCATTTTAGAAGTTGCCAAAGATTTTGAAAAATTAACTGGTAGAAAATATTCTTTTTTTGAAGAATACAAAATGGAAGATGCTGAAATTGCGGTAGTTTGTATGAATTCTACTGCTGGCACTACTAAGGTAGTTGTTGACAAATTAAGAGAGCAAGGGGTCAAAGCCGGTATGGTAAAAATCCGTGTTTTCAGACCATTCCCTGCTGAAGAACTTGCGGAAGCACTTGGTTCTTTGAAAGCAGTTGCTGTGATGGATAAAGCAGATTCCTTAAATGCTGTCGGTGGTGCATTATTTGAAGATGTTACTTCTGGCATGTATGTTGCAAACAAGCAAGTACCTGCTGTCAACTACGTTTATGGCATTGGTGGTAGAGATACACGCGAGGCCGATATTTTGAAAGTATATAGTGATTTGCAAGAAATTGCTACTACCGGAACGATAGATAATCCTTACCGTTATGTAGGATTACGAAAATAAATATTGTTTGAACAGGTGTCCCCGATTGGGATATTTGTCCCAGAAACAAACGTCCCCAACGGGACAAGAAAGGAGAAAAGAAAATGGCATATAATTTGAAAGAAGTAATGGCAAATAGGCCATCTAGATTTACTGCTGGACATAGAATGTGTGCTGGTTGTGGTGCTCCTCCTGTTGCGAGAATGGTGCTGAGAGCATTAAGGCCAGAAGACCATGCAGTTATCAGCAATGCAACTGGTTGTATGGAAGTATCAAGCTTTATGTATCCATATACTGCTTGGACAGACTCATATATTCATACTGCATTTGAAAATGCAGCTTCCACTTGTTCAGGAGTCGAAGCAGCTTATCGTTCTTTGAAAAAGCAGGGAAAACTTCCTGAAAACGAACATACAAAGTTTATTACTTTTGGTGGTGATGGCGGTACTTATGATATTGGTATTCAGGCGCTATCTGGCGCGATGGAAAGAGGCCATGACATGGTATATGTGTGCTATGACAATGGTGCTTATATGAATACAGGTATTCAACGTTCTTCTGCTACCCCAAAATTTGCAGACACTACCACTTCCCCTGCCGGAACAGTCATTCCTGGTAAAATGCAATCTAGAAAAGATTTAACAGAGGTTATGGCAGCACATCATTTACCATATGTTGCACAAACCATTGCTTATGCTAATTTTAAAGATTTATATGAAAAAGCAGAGAAAGCAATTTATACAGAAGGGCCATGCTTTTTAAATGTATTATCACCATGTCCTAGAGGATGGGGATATCCAACCGATATGCTAATGCAAATTAACAAGCTAGCTGTCGATACTTGCTATTGGCCACTTTATGAAGTGATTGATGGAAAATATGTGATCAATTACAAGCCTGCTAAAAAGCTTCCAATTGAAGAGTTTTTAAAGCCTCAAAAGCGTTTTAAGCATATGTTTAAGCCTGGTAATGAATGGATGATTGAGGCATTTCAAAAAGAAGTAGATGATCGTTGGAATGCATTGTTAAATTTAGAGCAGAATTGATGTTAAAAGCCGTGAATTTTTAAATTCACGGCTTTTTATTTTTCCTGTATGGAAATTTCTTCATCACTTTCGTTCGAAAATTTCCACAGTATAAAAATATTGTTCCAACGAACGTTTCCAATTCGACAAAAATTATTGTTCAGGTTCTGGCGCTCCAACTGGGCAAATGCTTGCGCAAGTTCCACATTCAATACAGGTATTGCTATCAATTACGTATTGTGTGTCTCCTTGTGAAATACAAGATACTGGGCAGCTTGCAGCACATGCTCCACAGCTAATGCATTTATCTGTAATTTTATATGCCATTTTTTTCACCACCTCTCACTTCATTTTTGGTTGATTTTACTCTGCTTTACATAGCTGAAATCATAGAGAAAAGTCTCCGTCTCTTGTTCCTTATTCGTGGTCTCTATGTTCATTTTGTACATCTATTTTTTCCAATTTTTCTAGTTCTTGTAGTTCCTTCATATGTGCCTTTTCCTCTGGGTCAATTTCTTCCTTGCCCACATTTTTAATAATTTTTACTTCTGAGGCCGGATATTTTTTATAAAAAACTTCATCTCCATCTTTTAATTTGACACGGACGACTTCTTTTAATGTTTCAATTGACTCAACAGTTCCTTCTCCGTCTTCTGTTTTGACAATTGCTCCAATTTTTGGTAAATGTTTTAACTTATCTTCGTAAACATTCTGCTCATATTTTAAGCAACACATTAATCTACCGCAATTGCCAGAAATTTTAGTAGGATTTAAAGAAATGTTTTGTTCTTTTGCCATTTTAATTGACACAGTTTCAAAATTGTTTAAAAATGAGCAACAACACAGTTCTCTTCCACATACTCCATTTCCACCAATACGTTTTACCTCATCTCTCACTCCAATTTGTCTTAATTCAATTCTAGTTTTAAAAATGGACGCTAAATCTTTTACAAGTTCTCTAAAATCAATTCTTCCATCTGCAGTGAAATAAAATAAAATTTTACTATTATCAAATGTATATTCTACTTCTGTTAAGTGCATATCTAGATGGTATTTTTTTATTTTCTCCTCACAAATACGAAAAGCTTCCTTTTCTTTTTTTCTATTTTCTTCTTCCTGCTTTATGTCTTTTTCTGTTGCAATACGTACTACCTTTTTGAGTGGTGCCTTTAAATTTTCTTCTGGCATTTTACGATTCAAGGTAACAACTTCTCCTATTTCTTGTCCTAACGCTGTTTCAACCACCACTCTATCATTCATATTTAATTGTAATTTTCCTGGATCAAAAAAATAAATTTTTCCCGGTTTGCGAAATCTAACCCCTATAATTGTTTTCAAGCTAATTCCTCCCATATTTCTAGCAAAAGATGATCAATACTCATATCATAATTTGCATTTGCTAATATTCTTTTTTTGGCTTCTTCTACGCTGTAAATTGCTTTTACTATTGCCGTTTGTTGCTTTTGACAAAGCTGTTTATAAAAAAGAAGGTTCATGTAATCGAGCAATTCCATCACATTTTCCTTGGCCTTATATAGTACTTCTGCATGATTCCATATTTCTGTAATGTCTGTGTTAGAAATTTTATGAATCAGTTCTTCTATTTCTGCATAATCGTCTTTTCTTTCTTGTAATTTCAGAGCCTTTCCAATACTTCCCTCACACATTTCTAGCATATTTTGTGTCACACCAGCATCTAAATTGTTTTTTCTTAGGTATTGTAAAATTTGCTCTTGTTCAATTACCTGAAAATTGACTTTGATACATCTTGATTTGATAGTCGTTAATAATTTGCTTTCATTGGAAGTAATTAAAATGAGTGTTGCATAGGCAGGTGGCTCCTCTAATGTTTTGAGTAGGCTGTTAGCCGCCTCTCTTGTCATTAAATCACTATCATAAATTACATATACCTTTCTGTTAGAAGATACAGGCTTTTCTGCTATTTTTTCTTGTAAAAATCTCACTTGTTCTATCTTAATACTTTTTCCATCGTCGGAATTAATTTGCAAAAAATCAGGATGATTATTGCTTTCCATTTCTAAACAGGATTTGCACTGGTGACATGGCTTTGTTATTTCATTTTCACACAAAATCATTTGTGCAAATTCTTTGGCAAAGATGCTTTTTCCAATTCCATCCGGTCCTACAAATAAATAGCTATGCAAAATATTGTTTTTTTGAATGGTACTATTCAATAATTTCTTTACTATTTCATTTCCAATAATTGTCTCAAAAGCCACTGTTGTCCCTCCAATTTAATTGTTTTCTTATTTATTGGCACAAACTGCTTAAACTCTGCCCCATAAATTAAGTGGCCAAAACCTAATCCAAACCTTACTTTCAATTTTTTCTAATGGAATACAACCAAAGGCTCTACAATCGGTTGATTGGGTACGATTATCTCCCATAGCAAAAACACAATTTTCTGGAACAACAATGTCTAAATATGCTCCATGACTATCATTTCTGCCAGTGACTACCCCTGGTTGTAGGTAACTTTCTTCCAACTCTTCACCATTAATATATACTTTTCCCTCTTTAATTTCTACATGTTCTCCTGGTAAAGCAATGACTCTTTTAATATAACTTTCTTTTCCAATTTCTAACATGTAATACGTAAATTTTTTCCACCAGCTGGTTGGCTCATTTTCATATTTTGCCACCGGATTAGCATAGTCCATGTCTTCATCTGTATAATATCCCTTGATAGTTGGTGCTTCAAAGGTAATAATATCCCCTCTTTCTGGCATTTTGTGGGTTGTTCTTACCCATCGATTTAAGATGAGTCTTTGTCCTGACAAAAGAGTTGGTTTCATAGAAACTTGTTGCACAATCGTTGGTGTTCCAATAAAATACTTAATTAAAATTGCTAAAACAAATGCAATAACAATGCATAAAATCCATTCTAAAATATTTTTTGTTTTTTCACTCATTGTTGTAATTTCCTTCCTTCTATTAATTTCAATTGATTAAAATGATATTTTTGCAGAGCAATATAGGTGTGCTGTGAATAAAAACATCTATATTGCTGTTCATAAAAATAAATTTTATTTTTTCACAACTGGAATTCGAATAATAACCTCTGTGCCTTTTCCTACTTCACTTTTAATGTCAATGCTTCCGTGGTTTTGCTCTAATATTTCTTTCGCGATGGAAAGTCCAAGTCCAGTGCCTCCCATTTCTCTCGTTCTTGCTTTATCCACGCGATAAAATCTTTCGAAAATTCTGCCTAAATCTTCTTCTGGAATGCCAATTCCGTTGTCAATTACTTTGATATAAGCATCGTTATACACAAAACCAACATATACCTTAATTACTCCATTTTCTGGCGTATATTTAATGCTATTGGAAATAATATTCAAAATGACTCTTTCTATTCCATATTTGTCAGCATTTACTGGTGGTACATTGGCAGTAACAAAGCATTCCATATGATGCCCTTTTTTTTCAATTTCAAATTGTAGTCTTTCAATACACTTCTTGGTAAGGTCTCCTAAATCAAATTCGGTTTCCTCTTTTATCATTTTTTTGTTATCATAGCGAGAAAGAGTTAATAGGTCTGTTACTAACCTTGCCATTCTTTTTGCTTCTGAGCTAATTACTCCTAAGAATTTTGTTTGCATTTCCTTATCATATTCGCTTTCTAAAAGTGTATCTGCATACCCCATAATAGAAGTAATTGGCGTTTTTAGCTCATGCGATACATCTGCCACAAATTCTTTTCTCATATTATCTAATTTGACATGTTCCGTAATATCTTGTATTACAACAATAACACCTGCGGGTTTTCCATTTTCATCTTGGAAAGGCGCAAATAATAAATTGACATATTTTTCTCCAATGTTCAATCTTTGCTCAGAAGAAGTCCAATTTTCTAGGTAAACAATTTTTTCTAAGTTGACATCTGCATGCAAATTTCCAAAAATACTGTCAAAAGTGCTTTTCTTTTCTGTAATAGCCAATAACTCAATTGCTGCTGGATTAATATGAATAATATTGCCCTCCATATCAAAAGCAATAATTCCATCTGTCATATGCAATAAAATGGTTTCAATTTGTCTTTTTTGCTTTCCCATTTCATTTAAGTTGTGTTTTAGTTGACTGGTCATTAAGCGAAATGCATTGACCAGATCCTCTACTTGGTTTTGATTTTTTTCTGCCTCTCCAATTTCAATTTCTTCTCCATCTGCTATTTTTTCGGCGCTTTCAATCAATTGATGTATTGGCTTTGTCACAGATTTTGAAAGAAAGTAAGCAATTAATAATGTAATGATGGTAAAAATACTAAGCATAATAATACTAATCATAATTGTTTTTTGTACTTGATCAGACAATTGCATTTGCAGTTCTGGTTGTAATGGAAATTCAGAGGCCATCTGCTTTAGTGTGATAATGTGAAATACAGAAAGAACACTAATAGTAGCTACTCCTAATATAAAAAAGAGTAGTATCATTTTGGTATGTACATTTTTTATCATATTCGTCCCTCTTAGCCTTCAGCTAAATAATAGCCAACTCCTCTTTTGGTGATGATAATTTTAGGAGCTGAAGTATCCTTTTCAATTTTTTCTCGAATTCTTCTCACAGTAACATCTACTGTTCTAATGTCTCCGTAATATTCATATCCCCATACTTTTTCCAATAGAATTTCTCTTGTAACAACCTGCCCCGGCTGTTTTGCCAAATAGCGAAGTACTTCAAATTCACGAAGTGTAAGATCAATCACTTTATTTCTTACTCTGACCTCAAATTTATCTAAATCAATGGTGAGCTCCCCAATTTCAATAATATTATTTTCTTTTTTCTCATTCTCTTCTTTTTCTTCCATGACTGTGTTAGTAACTTCTGCTTTTCTTAAATTTGCCTTTACCCTTGCAATTAGTTCTCTTACACTAAATGGTTTGGTAATATAATCATCTGCCCCTAATTCTAAGCCTAATATTTTGTCAATTTCTTCGTCTTTTGCCGATAAAATTAAAATAGGAACATTTAAAGTGTGTCTTAACCTTTTGCAGACAGTTAGTCCATCTACTTTTGGCAACATAATATCTAGCAAAATTAGGTCCGGTTTTTTTTCTAATGCCATATTAATTGCAGTTTCACCATCATTTGCTTCTAAGGTTAAATACCCTTCTTTTTGCAGGTTGTATACTAAAATATCAACAATTCGTTTTTCGTCATCCACCACTAGAATGGTTTTTTTGTTTTCATCAGGCATAAAATTAATTGACTCTTCTGCGTTAACTTGTTCTTTGTTATTTTCCTCCATAAAAGCCCGCCTTTCTTTTGAGAGTTTTAATTTATTTTTCCTTTATATTTATATCACATTACATACTTTTGTACAAGTTTTTTGATATAATTTTGTAATATTTTTGACATAAAATTGCAATCAAAATGTTAAAGAATTGTAACAAAAGTAATATAAAAAACTGAGTTGCTTTCGCAACTCAGTCCATGAGGCTGCTGAAGAAATTGATGATCTTCTCCACTCCAATGAGTCGGATGAGGATAGAAATTCCGGTGCAAATTAGGGCGCCTCCTCCAACGTAGCCAGTCAAGAGCATAATGCTATTCTGTGCCAAGGGAGAAAGGTTTGAAAGATTGAACCAGAACTGTTTTTCAGCAATAACGTGCCAAAACACGTATCCTCCTGCTACAACCATAGCAATAGCCACGATTGCGATGAAAATCAATGCCAGAACGGCAATGCGCCGGGTCATTTGGTTGTTAGTATGAGTTTTCATGGTATTGACTCCTTTGTTCAAAATTTTCCACTTTGGAACTTAACATTATTATAGCACATTTCAAAAGAAAACGCAAATTTTTATTTTTATGTTTACTATTAAAATGTAACTTCGATATTGCCTTTCAAACAAATGAATTCTAAGAGGGTAACAGCTTTGTACCTTATTACTACAAAAAGCTGAGAAATGATCAATTTCTCAGCTTTTATAATTGGTTGTTTAGATAACAAATTTTTTAATTAAGACAACTCCGGCCGTTAAGATACCTAAACTTGAGAATACAAGTGCGATATAGGTTGGAGCACTACCTGTTACAACAGATAGAATGACTGGTGCATAGTCAATATCATCTTCTCCCTTTTGATTGTTATTTGGTGTTGAGTCTATATCTGGAGAATTGTATTCGTTATAGTCTTTGCTAATTTCTGCCCAGTTTACTTTCTCACCCATGTTGTTTTTATTGTTAATCCATGTAAGAGTAATGCTAACCGTTGCACTTTCTCCTGGTTTAAGTAAAGTATCTTTTAATTGATCTGTTACCACTTCATTTGCTTTATCCGTTGTTTTCCATTGTGGGTTATCACTTGCTATAAATTTTAATCCTGCTGGAATATAGTCTTTTAGCTCTTTTGCATAACCTTCAATTTCACCTTCATTGGTTACTTTGATGTTAAATTTGAATTTAACTGTTGTTTTGTCAACTCTACTTCCTCTAATTTCTACTTTTGCTGGTGCTTCTGGCTCGTCTTCTGCTTTGTGTCCTGTTTTGGTTGTAGTTGTCTTTCCATTATAAGTCACAATTGATTCTGTTACCCATTTTCTTAAGCTTAAATCAAAGTATTTTACTTTAATTTTTTCAATATCAATGTCATCCTCACCATCTTTGTTGTTGTTTGGCGTTGAGTCAATATCATCAATTGGTTTTCCTTTTTCATCAGCATCTTCAGCAATTTCTGCTGTATTAATAATAATTCTATTAGAGGTATTTGGTTCTGTTACTTTAAATGCAATTTTCACATCTTTGTAGTCTGGCATTGTCATTGTTTCAGGGTTAAATGCTTTAATTAAGTTTTTGCTTGCTTCGCTCTCTTGTTCTTTTGATAAGTAATCGGTTTGAACATATGTAGCTTCCGATACATTGGTTGTTTGTGTTCCATCTGCTTTGTACATTGTCCAACGATATTGCTTGTTAATTTCATTGTCTGGCAAGAATTCAATGCCATTTGGTAGGTTATCTTTTACTTCTTGTGCATAACCTGCTACATTACCTTCATTGAAAATTCTTAAAGTATAAATGACAGTGTTACCATTAGCAACTTCTACTGGCTCTTTGGTATGCTCGTATTTGTATTGTGTGTTACTTATTTTTGTGAATACTGGTGCTCTATTGATAATTTCTTTATCATTAACTCCTGTAATGAATTTTCTCAATGCTAAATCAAATCTTTGTAATACTAACTTTTCAAAATCATCATCATCTTGTTGTCCTGGAATGTATTTATCTCCACGGTCTATTTCTGTATCTTTATATCCTGGAAGATTTTCATCACTAGGTAAATCAACATTTTTTTCTTGAGAATCTCTATCTTTTACTGTATTTCCATTGGAATCTGTAAATCCAGTAATTTCTGCAATATTTGTAATTTTTTCAAAAAGATTACTATCTTGTCTTACTTTACATTTGATTTGAACATCAATATAATCTAAGGTATCTCCACCATTAAAGGCTGTTAATAATACTTTATCTGCTGTAGTTGTTCTGTCTTGATAAATGGTATCACGGTTTGCTGAATTGGTAGTACTTGGTGAAGTAATATCTGTTGTGACAGTTCTTCCATCGGAAGACACTCTCCATCCATATTTGGCATTTAGGTCATCATTGACAATAAATTCTAGTTGTTTTGGCAAATGATCTTTAATTTCAGTAACATGTGCATCTATTTGTCCCTCATTATATACACGAATGGTATAAACAACTTCATCTCCTAAATCAACGCTTACTGGTGTTTTAGGATGCTGATAAGTAGCAGTGGTTTTGCCTCCATCTTTTAGTGCTGTTACGTCAACCACTGGGGCTCTATCATAATTTTTAATTGTTCCATTATGAGAAACACTTGAGATGAATTTTCTTAAAGATAAATCAAAGTACTTGCCTTCTAGTACTAATGGTTCATAATCTTCATCATCTTGTCCCGGTTGCCATTTATCTAAGTCTTTAATATCCTTTGGTTTTGAATCACGGTCTGGAATTTCTTTGTTTCCATATTCATCTTGATGTTCTGTTATTTCTGCAATATTCTTTAAAATTTGATCGTCTTCTGTCACTGTTGCAACAACTTGGCATTCAATTTGTAAGTCTTCATATTTTAAATCTGTTCCGTTAAAAGCTGAAATAAGTTTTCCTTGTAATGCTTTACTTACAATTGTTTTTCCATCTCCAGATGGGTTTGACCAACCATTATCTTGATTAATTTTACTTTCTGCACTTGGAATAAATTTCAATCCTGTTGGTAAATGGTCAGTAATTTCTGTTGCATAGCCATTGATTTCTCCCTCATTATATACTCGAATGGTATAAATAACTTTATCACCTGTTTTTACTGCTAAAGCATTTTTAGGATGTACTTTTTCTGCTGTAGTTGTTTGTCCTCTTGTTAATTTAGCAAGCTCCTCTGATGTAATTTGAGGTTCTCTATCTGTTACCGGTACACCAGCAATAGATGTAATAAATTTTCTTAATGCTAAGTCAAATTGCTTTAAAATAATTTTTTCAAAGTCATCATCATCTTGTTGTCCCTTGTAATAGTAATTAGCATCTGTTAAGTCAGATTTATTATCTCCATGACCCTTATATTCTGGTAATGTTTCGTCTGTTGGTAAAGTAACTCCTTTTCCGTCAGAATCTCTATCAATTAGTGGCTTTGTTGTGCTACCATAAGAGTTTCCTTCAGTATCTGAAAATCCTGTAATTTCAGCAATATTGGTGATTGGTTTTGCTAAATAGCTCTTTACTTTGCAATGAATTTGTACTTCTACATAATCTAAAGTATCTCCATTGTGATATGCATCTAACAATTCATCTTTTACAATTTTAGTTTTTACTGTTCTTCCATCTGAAGATACTGTCCAACCATTCGTTATTGTATTGAATTCATCATTGATAAATTCTAATTGTGCTGGTAAATGATCTGTTATTTCTGTTACATAGCCATCTCTTTGACCTTCATTATAAACACGAATTGTATAAGTTACAATGTCTCCTAGCTCAACCAAAATTGGATTTTTAGGATGTTTGTAGCTTGCTGTTGTATAAGTACCATTTTTTAAATTGGTAACATCAACTTGTGGTTCTCTATTGTAATTTGTGGTCGTACCATTATGAGAAACACTGGTAATGAATTTTCTTAATGATAAGTCAAAAGGCTTTCCTACTAAAACTAATTTTTCAAAGTCGTCATCATCTTGTTGTCCTTTATAATAATAAGTAGGGTCTGTTAAATCCGCTTTATTGCCATTTCCTGTATAATTTGACATGTTATCTTTCTTAATTGTTGTTCCATTGATGGTTGGTACTGTTCCTGGCTCTGAGTCTCTATCTTCTCCTCTTGTTGTTGTAATTGTTTTATTTGCTTCTGCATCATACTCTTTTGATATCCACGCTATATTTGTTAATATTATATTATCTGCACCTGCTGTTGCTGTCACTTTACATTCTAGTTCTATTGTGTCTGAATCTAAAGTTGTGCCATTATATGCATTTAAATTGTTTGTTCCTGTTGTTGATAATGTTACTCTATTGGTTGTTTTATCATAATGAATTGTATAAGTATTTCCTTTGTTGGTTGAAGTTACCGTTCCTTCTGTGATTAATTCTAGTCCTGTAGGTAATTGATCGATAATTTCTGTTGCTCGCCCTGCTTTTTCTCCTTCATTATATACAGTTAAGTTGTATATTACTTTATTGTTATGTTCTACCACTAGTGGATCTTTTCTATGTTTGTATGTTGCTGTTGTTCCTGATGTTAAGGTTGATTGATCAATCACTGGTGTTCTTGTATTTGATACTGCTGTTCCATTAAGCTTTGTAATATATTTTCTTAACGCTAAGTCAAATACCTTTTCTGGTGTATTGGTAATTATTTTTTCATCTGCAAAAGTTTTTTCTGTCTTTTCAATAATAGCGACTGGTTGGTCACTTGTTGTTGGATTAGCTACTGACCAATAAGTTGCAGTGGTTAAGAAATAACTTCCATTAATAGAAAGAGTAATTTTACTTGCATTAGTTGATGCTGGAATAGAAATGTAAAAGTTTTGTCCAGCAAAATCTTTGATTGTAGTTCCCTCTCTAGCAGCATTTTGATTATTGTCTAGTAAAATAACATCTGAAATTGTAGCATTATTGCCATCTTTCACATTTACTGTTAAAGAGTAATTTGTATTCTGATTTTCTTGTAGTCGATATGGTCCAATCACCATTCTACTTCCTACTGTTTGAATAGTAGCAGTAGTATTGGCAATTTGTACTGGTGCAATTGTAATCGTACCAGTGGTAATTTCATAGCTTTCAGCTTGTTCTGCTGCTGTTTTTGTTAAATAATCAAACAAAGCTTGGCAAGCATTTGCCCTATCCCATCCTTCATTTCCAAAATAAGTTCTATCACTTAAAGATTTATATTCACTGCTGTTATTTCCAGCCACTGTATTCAGCCAAAAATCAAAACTGTTTACATGATAGTCTCCTGATGGGTTTGTAAAATACCATACTGCTAATTGTTGCACTGCATCAATATCATCATCTGTCAAAAGTTCAAACTCATAGCCATCCTCTTGAATATTGGGATATGGATGAGCGGAATCTGTAGCATAGTCGATTGCTGCATCTAACAAAATTTGTCTAAACTCTTCTGCTTGTTGCTCCTGCTCAGTAGAAGCATTTGTTTTTGGTGCTATATAGCAGTGATCTAATAACCATAATAACGCTTTATATGTATTACTATTCACATTTGGTAGCGCAGTTCTGTAGGTGCTTGGTATATTATCTGGATCTTTCATATCATAATATCTTGTATATTCTGTTTCTTGTGGTGAACCGCTAAAAAAGTCTGTTGAGCCAAATCCAGGCCCTCCTTTTAAGCAATAAATGGTTTCTCCATATCCTCCACGTTCATAAATTTTCCACACATTTTTTCTAGAGTTAGCCAACTGATAGCCATACCCAGAGCTTCTTAGCATTTTCAAATTTAGGTATTTGCTTCCTGTTGCCGCTTTTGTTGTTGCAAAAGAACTAAGCATTGCAACCATAAAAAGTGTTAGTGTGGTTAAAAGAATCCCTTTTTTTAGTTTCATGTTTTTTCCCATCCTTTTTATTACTTTATTTTTATTTTACTTACATTTTATGAATGTGTCAATAGCAGTATTTTCCTACTTTTCTTTTCTTTTTCTTTTGCATTTTTTCTAGCTTACGGAAGGCGATATTTCCCCCCTCCTTCTTTTTTAACAACTTATATTACAATTATATTACATTTTTGTCATATTTTCAAGCTTTTCGGCTATCTTTTATGTAAATTTTATTGATTCCGTAAGGGCTAATGGCGTTTTTTCCATAAATTGTATGAAAAGGAGACAATATAAGAGGAACAAAGGGACAGAGATTTTATTCTTAGCATGTTGCCTTGCATTTCTAAAAAATGTCAAGTGCTAAGGGCAAAATCTCTGTCCCTTAGGAGCACTTTAATAAGGACAATTCTTATTTAAAATGCTCCTAAGGCTTTTTTATGCTGTTTTTATTTTATTTTTTAACATGTTTTGAAATTCTTTTTCAAAATCATATTCGTTTGCTGAAACTGATATAATTCCAACTCCTGAATAATATATATCTATTTGTTGATATTTCTTTCCACCAACTTTCGTTTGTTGGTGGACTAATATTTTATCAATTAATTCATTTATAATTTCTGGTGTAAGTTCTTTTATTTCAGTATATTTCTTGACTTTATCTACAAATGAAGTTATTGCAATTTCTTTTTGTTCTGTTGTAGAAATACTTTTATTCAATATTTCTATCTTTTCTTTTAAGTCTTTTTGCTCATTTGTGTAATT
>JAFVBS010000010.1 GCA_017479865.1 Clostridia bacterium | reverse complement strand
ATTAACGCAACTTGTGGAGATAATACTAGTATCCCATGTACCATCAAAGTGGCAAAACCCGGTAAAGAAAGTGACGACTTAGGAGAATATGTCAATTATGAATGCTTTACAGGAGTTGATCGTAATTTACTAAAATATACATCAAAAAAGCAATTCAGTGGATCGAATACCGCAGAGCAAGTGTTTGAAATAACAGCAAATGTAAAATGGAAACTACTTGGAACAGATGAAAATGGAAATTTATTAATTACAACAGCAGATCCAATCCAAACAAAAGCAGGAGCAGACTATAATTTACAGGGAAAAACAGGATATACAACAGGACCAGATGAATTAGATAGAATTAGTGGTTTATTTGGTCATGGACAATATGCCGACACAAATAAGTATACTTACAGTTATGATGGAACAAATGTATCAACAGCTGGTAGAAGCATGAAAGTAGAAGATGCAAATAAAATACAACCATATACGCCAAGTGCATTTGCAACCCATACTTTTAAAAAAGAAGAAGATGGCTATATCTCTTATGATGGAGAACCTAAAACCAAGTATAAGACCTTTAATTATTATGATGAAACCAGTAAAACATGGAAAAGCCTAGCAAAAGGGGAAAGCATAGTAATGCCACACTCAATGTACAGCTATAATATCGGAACGACAAACAATGGACAAAAAATGTTACGTTATAAAGCTGATGGAAGCACATACGCATTCTACTGGCTTGCTTCGCGCGCTGTGTACTGCAATAATAACGGCAGTGTGGACTACGATATGCGCACTGTGTATGGTGGCGTGGTGTACCGCGGCAACGGTATGTACTATTCTACTGGCAGCTACAGCGCTGGCTCCCGCGGTGTCCGCCCCGTAGTTTCTCTAGAGTCTGGAGCCCAATTAACCGAAAAGGTTGGAGACACATGGAACCTTGGCAAGTAGTTAACATAAAGCATATTGAATAGCAGGCGTTACCGCCTGCTTGCTTTTTGGATTGAAGCTAAACAAATAGAGCAGCGAAAGCAGGCGTTACCGCCTGCTTTTGTTGCTCCTTATTTTGGCTCAAAATATCATATAATTGTAAACATAATGGAAAAGATAAAAGTAAAATATGAACAGGAAGGAGCTTTTATTAAACATAGATATCACAATTATTTGTTTTATAATTTTAGCAAAAATGCTAAAATACTTTTCTTTTTAAACAAAATGTAATATAATACACACAGAAAGAAGGAAAAAACATGTCAAATTTTGTACACTTACACATTCACAGCGAATTTAGTTTATTAGATGGAGCCAATCGAATTAAAGATTTGCCGGTTCGAGCAAAAGAGCTAGGAATGAATGCCATGGCAATTACAGACCATGGAGTGATGTTTGGAATTATTGATTTTTATAAAGCATGTAAAGCAAATGGAGTTAAACCCATTATAGGTTGTGAGGTATATGTTGCACCACGTACGAGATTTGATAAAGACCCTAATTTAGATAGCAAATACAATCACTTGATTTTGCTTGCAAAGGATAATCAAGGGTATCAAAACCTAACACAATTGGTTTCTTTAGGTTTTACGGAAGGATTTTATTACAAACCACGTATTGATAAAGAAATTTTAGAGAAATATCATGAAGGCTTAGTTTGTTGTAGCGCTTGCTTAGCGGGAGAAGTAAGCCAAGCTATTTTAAAAGGAAATATAGAAGAAGCCAAAAAAGCTGCTTTATGGTTCAAAAGTGTTTTTGGAGAGGATTACTATTTAGAAATTCAAAACAATGGCGTTAAAGAGCAAGTTTTAGTGAATCAAAAGCTCATTGAATTATCTCATGAACTTGGCATTCCTTTAGTAGCAACTAATGACGCCCATTACTTAAAACGTGAGGATGCCTATAATCATGAGGTTTTGCTATGCATTCAAACAGGAAAGCGCATGACAGATGAAGATAGAATGCGCTTTGAAACAGATGAATTATATGTAAAATCACCAGAAGAGATGAGTGAGTACTTTAGCAATGTGCCAGAAGCAATTGAAAATACGGTTAAAATTGCAGAAAAATGCAATGTAGAATTTGAATTTGGACATACCATTTTACCAAATTATGATGTGCCACCAGAGTTTGCAACTCACTATGATTATTTGGAAAAACTCTCTCATGATGGCATTCGAGAAAGGTATGGAGAAAATCCATCAGAAGAAATTTTGGAAAGAGAAAAATATGAGCTTGGTGTCATCCAAAAAATGGGCTATGTGGATTACTTTTTGATTGTGTGGGACTATATTCATTATGCCAAAACACATGATATTCCCGTAGGACCAGGCCGTGGCTCAGGAGCAGGTTCTATTGTGGCTTATGCAATTGGCATTACCGATATTGACCCAATTCAGTATAACCTTATTTTTGAACGTTTTTTAAATCCAGAAAGAATTAGCATGCCGGATTTTGATGTTGACTTTTGCTATGAAAAACGAGATAAAGTAATTGAATACGTGTGCCAAAAATATGGCTATGATCATGTATCGCAAATTATTACTTTTGGAACAATGTCTGCCAGAATGGTCATTCGTGATGTAGGAAGGGCATTAGATTTTTCGTACGCAGAAACAGATAAATTGGCGAAAATGATTCCAAATGAATTACACATTACCATCAAAAAGGCAATGGAACAAAATAGAGAATTAAAAGAACTATATGAGACAAATGCAGACATTCAAAAGTTATTAGACATTGCCATGGCATTAGAGGGGCTACCAAGGCAGGCTTCTACTCATGCTTGTGGAATTGTTATTACCAAAGAGCCAGTCGTTAGCTATGTTCCATTATATATGCGTGATAATACAATTTCTACCCAGTTTATTATGACTACATTAGAAGAACTAGGTTTATTAAAAATGGACTTTTTAGGACTTCGCACCTTAACTGTTATTCAGGACACCATTGATTTAGTCAAACAAAACCAAGGAATTGATGTACAATTTGATGAAGCAATGAATGACCCTAAAGTTTATAAATTGTGGCAAGAAGGGGACTCTGTTGGTATTTTCCAATTTGAAAGTCAAGGAATGACCAACTTTATGAAGGAATTAAAACCGGACTGCTTAGAGGATATTATTGCAGGTGTATCGCTTTATCGTCCAGGTCCAATGGATCAAATTCCCAGATACATTGCCAATAAAAAAGACCCAGAGCATGCCGTGTATACCCATCCTTCCCTAAAACCGATTTTAGAGGTTACTTATGGCTGTATGGTTTACCAAGAACAGGTAATGCAAATTGTAAGGGACTTAGCTGGCTACTCGTTAGGAAGAGCGGATTTGGTAAGACGTGCCATGGGAAAGAAAAAGTTAGATGTCATGGCAAAGGAAAGAGAAAACTTTATTCATGGACAAGAGGACGAAGATGGAAATATTATTATTCCTGGATGCGTGAGAAATGGCATTGATGAACAATCTGCCAACAAAATATTTGATGAAATGGCAGAGTTTGCAAAATATGCTTTTAACAAGTCACATGCTGCAGCTTATGCGGTGGTATCTTATCGAACAGCTTACTTAAAAGCATATTATCCAGCAGAATTTATGGCAGCTATGCTTAACAGCTTTTTGGGAAATCTTGACAAAGTGCCAGGGTATATTGAGGAATGTAAAAGATTATCCATTGAAATTTTAAAACCAGATATCAACAAAAGCGATACTAAGTTTACGGTAGATGGCAACAAAATTCGCTTTGGTTTGGGAAGTATTAAAAATGTGGGAACTGCAGCAGTGGATGAAATTGTGGCAGAGCGTGAAAAAAATGTACCATTTCAAAATTTTTCGGATTTTGCTGAAAGAATTCAAAATACACAAGTGAATAAAAAATGCATTGAAAGTATGATTAAGGCAGGGGCGTTTGACGATTTAGGTCAAACGAGAAAAACTTTAATTGCTTCATTTGAAGAAATTATTGATGCCATCAATAATAGTAGCAAAAAGAGCTTTGAAGGACAAGTATCCATGTTTGACTTAGGAGGAACAGGGCAAACAGACGAAATGCAAGAAATGAAATATACCTATGTCGTTTTGCCAGAGTACACGCAAAAAGAGTTGCTTTCGATGGAAAAAGAGATGCTGGGTCTTTATGTTTCAGGGCATCCTTTAGAGAATTTAAGAGAGCAAATTGAAATGCAAACCAATATAAATTCATTTCAAATGAGACAACTGGAACAAAATTCAGAAGAAGAAAATATGGAGAAAGTGACAGAATTTCAAGACGGACAAACCGTCAAGTATGCAGGAATTATTACAAGTGTAAAAAAGAAATATACCAAAAGTAATAAATTAATGGCTTTTGTTACCATTGAGGATTTATATGGGGCAGCAGAAATCATTATTTTTGAAAGTTGCTATGAAAATTGTAAGGATATTTTAGTCAATGAGAATGTAGTTCTAGTAGAAGGAAGACTTAGCTTAAGGGAAGATGAAGAGACAAAAATTGTGGCAAGAACCATTCAAGAATTTGGTATACAAAAACGCAAAATGATTTGCTTTAATGTGACAGGCCTAGCGGAAGAAGAAAAGAATAAACTCAAAGGAATGATTAAATTCTTTACTGGTGATAAAAATAACATGCAAATCAAAATTATCAATGGAGAGCAAGAAAGCATGGCAGGTGGCATTTACATGACTCCTGAAATTTTAACAGCATTTCAAAATGAAATTGGAAATGAAAATGCAAAAATTATATGACATTAATTTTTCAATTATTTGATAACTTAGACCAAGGGTATCCATAATTTATGGAATGACGAATGCGATTGAAACAAATGAGAATTGGTATTCTTAGCAAAAACGTAGCATGAGGGTGCAAGTTTCTTGGAGAGGCTCATGCACGTTTTTGCCTAGAAGACCAATGAACGTTTCATGAGCCGAGGAATGAAATAAATTATGGATACCCTTGGACTAAGAAAATATTATTTTGAAATTAACAGCATAATCGTTGCAATAAAAATCGCTTTATGATAGAATAACAGTGCTATGAAAAAGGAAAAAAGAGGAGAAAATGCTATGACAGAAATAAAGGTTATTCTGCTTTTCATTGCAAAAATAGTAATGAATTTGATATATAGCTTATTAAAATTATTTCCAACTCATTCCAATAAAATAACGATGCTTAGTAGACAATCAAATTACATCAATTTTGATTTTCAATTACTATTAGAAGAATTACAATTGAGAAATCAAAAACTTGAAATCAAAGTATTATGCAAAAAAATTCCAAAACAATTCATAGGAAGAATAGGCTATTGCTTTTATTTATTGAAATGCATGTATCATATTGCTACTTCTTCTATTTGCGTGATAGACGGATATTCTATTCCAATTAGTGTATTAAAGCACAAAAAAAGACTAAAAATTATTCAAATATGGCATTCTATGGGAGCAATTAAAAAATTTGGTTATCAAACCCTAGATAAAAAGAGCGGAACCAAAAGGAAAATTGCAACAATCATGAAAATGCATCAAAATTATACAGCTGTACTATGTACAAGCCATGCGACAAAAAAACTTTATGCTAAAGGATTTGGCATTGATGAAAATAAAATATTAGTATTAGGAATGCCACGAATTGATTATATACTGGGCAAAGAAGAAAAAATTAATCAAAAAGTAGCAGAACTTTATCAAGAAAAGCCAGAACTAAAAGAAAAGAAGGTTATTTTATATGTTCCTACTTTTCGAAAAAAGCAAGAAATTCCAGTAGAAAACCTAACTAAATTAGTAGATGAACAAAAATATCAGCTGATTATTCGCTTACATCCTTTAGATAAAACAAAAGTAGAGCAAAAGTATTTTATTGATTTAAAATGGAATACAATGGATTTAATCAAAATGGCGGACTATGTAATTACAGACTATTCTGCAGTTGCCTTTGAGGCGGCACTATTACAAAAAAAGCTATTCTTTTATTTGTATGATGCTACTAACTACAACCAAGAAACGGGGCTGAATATTCATCTAAAAGAAGAAATGCCTTCTAGTACTTTTGAAACGGCAGAGGAAATTATAAGCCATATCATCAGTGATGATTATTCTATGCAAGAGATAGTAAACTTTCAAAAAAAATATGTTGAAACAAATGATATTGAAAACACCAAAAGGATTGTAGACTACATTTTAAAATTATTGGAGGAGTAAATGAAAAAAGACAGTCGTGTGAAAATAATACTTACCAATATCATGAAAAAAAGTACATCGCTTAGAAAAATAGCAAGAAAATTAGTAGGGGGAAAGAGATATCTTGTATTTAAAATGAGAGGCATTGGAAGAAAAGTGCAAGATAAAACAGTCATCTTCTTTGCTTTCAAGGGAAAGTCCTATGCCTGTAGTCCAAAAGCAATTTATGAATACATGCAATCAGATCAAGCATACCAAGATTATACTTACATATGGGCATTTCAGGAACCAGAAAAATACAAGTTTTTAGAAAAAAATAAAAATACAAAAGTTATTTCATATGGTGGCAGAAAATTTGAACAATATTTAGCTATTGCAAAATATTGGATTTTTAATTACCGCGTGGAGGACCACATTTACCCAAAAAAGAAACAAGTTTATGTTCAATGTTGGCATGGAACTCCATTAAAACGATTAGGCTATGATTTAAAAGGAACGCATAATGCTATGAATTCAGAGGAAGAAATTCACCAAAAATATAAAATTGATAGCAAAAAATTTAAATATTTCATTTCTCCTTCTGAATTTGCAACTGAAAAGTTTATTTCCGCTTGGAATTTAAAAGCCCAAGGAAAAGAAAATGTAATTATACAAGAGGGATATCCAAGAAATGACTTTTTATTGAATTATCAGCCAAGCGATATTGAGAGAATCAAAGAGAAATTAAACTTACCAAAGAATAAAAAAATTATCTTATATGCTCCTACTTGGCGAGATGACCAGCACCAATCAGGGGTAGGATATACTTATAAAACAGAGATTAACTTTGAACGATTACAAGAACAGTTGCAAGACGAATACATCATTCTTTTTAGAGCACATTATTTGGTGGCCAATTCTTTTGATTTTCAAAAATATAAAGGTTTTATCTATGATGTATCACAGGTAGATGATATTAATGAACTATATGTGATTTCAGATATTTTAGTTACTGACTATTCTAGCGTATTTTTTGATTATGCGAACTTAAAAAGACCAATTCTGTTCTACATGTATGACTTGAAAAAATATCAAGAAGAATTAAGAGGCTTTTATATTGATTTAGCAGAGCTACCAGGACCAATTTTTGAAACAGAACAAGAGTTGATAGAGCAAATCCGTCGAGTACAAAACTTTTTGGTAGATGAAAAATACCAAGCTTTTAACAAAAAATATAATTACCTGGATGATGGACAAGCAAGCAAAAGAGTGATTGAAACAATTATAAAGGGGGAAATTTAAGATGAAAGAAGAAAAGGAGATTCAAAAGAAAAAAAGTTTTTTTAATAAAAAAGTCATCATTGCGATTTTTATCGTATTGATTTTAGCAGTAGGTGCTGTGGGAGTTTATAAAAAGAGAGATGTTTTGTTCCCGGATTATAACTCAAAATACAAATTAGAGCTAATGAGTGTTTATGGCGATAATGAAGCATATCACCCAAAAGTAGTTGCTTTTGACGAAGAGTGGAATCACTATCGTTATTGGATGTCGTACACACCATATCCTGACAGTGATGCCTCTAAAGAAAATCCACATATTGCAGCAAGCAATGACTTGGTACATTGGGAAACACCAGAAGGTTTTCAAAATCCATTGGATGAGAATGTGACTAATAAAAACCCAAACCAATATAATTCTGATTCACACTTAGTAATCAATACCGATTTAAACCGCTTAGAATGTTACTGGCGATATGTCGATGATGATGCCAATAAAGCAATTGTGTATAGAAGATGTACTACAGATGGCGTTCATTGGACAGAAAAAGAAGTTGTCATTCAATCTGATAACCGTAAAGAAAAGGACTTTGTTAGCCCTGCTATTATTTATGAAGATGGAATTTATAAAGTTTGGTATATTGATAAAGGAAACATTGTCAAATACGCAGAAGCAAAAGATAATGAGCCATGGAAAGATGTAAAAACAATTAAAATGACTTATGCAGAAAAATTGTCATCTTGGCACTTAGATGTCATTCGAACAGACCTAGGGTATGAAATGTTGATGATGGCGTATACCAATATACCAGAACGTGGAAAAGCTAGCTTGTATCATACCACGAGTGAAGATAATACAACTTGGAAAGAATGCACCAAAATTATTAGTCCTAAACCAAAAACAAGACAATGGGATAATAGAGGAATTTACAGAAGCTGTATGATTAAACAAGATGGAATTTATTATGTGTTTTATAGCGCTTCTAACAAAAAGAATATTAAGGGCGTAGGCATTATGTATGGAAAAGACATTAATCATTTAAACAAAGTCAATATTGATTATAAAAATGACAAAAAAGCAGCAGAGAAATTTCAAAGGCTAATTGAAAAAGAAAAAGCAAAATAACGGAAGGGAGAAATGGATGAAACCGAAAAAGTATATTTGGCTATTTGGAGAAAATAATTCTACTACCTGTAATAATAACTCATTTTACTTTTGGAATCATATTGTTACCAGAAATGATAGTATCGAAAAATACTTTATTTTGGAAAAAACAAAGAAGAATCAGGCAAAAGTAAAGCAAATGCCAAAAGAAAAAAGACAGTATGTCGTATGGAAAAATACCGTTAAGCACTATTTACTATACAAAAAAGCAGATATGTTTTGGGTGTCTTTAAGTTACCAAGATATTTCTCCAACGAAAATATTGTGGAAATCCATGAAACCAAAAGTAATCAAGCCACTCATTTATTTACAACATGGAACATTAGGAATGAAAAGAATAGGCTATACAGGAAAAAGCTATAACAATAATATGTTTCGCTTTATGATTTATAACCAAAAAATTTTGCAGCAATATCAAGAAGAAAATCATTTTAAGCCTTACCAATTATACAATGCGCGATATCATCCAAGATATCAAGAACTTTTACGAAAAAATGAGGAATGTCAAAAGAAAAAAACACAAAAACAAATTTTATGGTTTCTTACCTGGAGAGAATATTTTGGGGATAACAAAGAAACTCAAAAAATGATTAATAATATTAAGTATATTGTTAATAATACGCGCTTTTATGACTTTTTAGAGAAGAACCAGTATCAATTTAAAATTTGTGTTCATCAATTTTTTGATGAAAATATTTTAAAAATTATTACTGAAAACAAGCGAAAGAGTAATATTCAAATTGTGTATGCGAAAGACATTGATATTATGGAGGAATTAGCCAAAAGTGATGTTTTGATTACAGACTATTCTTCCATAGGATTTGACTTTACTTTTTTAGGAAAACCAGTGAT
>JAFVBS010000009.1 GCA_017479865.1 Clostridia bacterium | reverse complement strand
ATGATTGGAGTATCAATTGGCAAAAATCCAAATTTTTGATAAGTACTTTCAATTGTTTGTTTCATTTGATCAAACAAAATTTGTTCTTCTGGCAATAATTCCATAAAACCTGCTAATGTTCTTGGTTCTGTTTTCATATTTAGCATCTTCCTCCCTTTTAATCTATAGTTACTATTTAATGTTTTTATCAATTCTTCAAAATAATGTTACAATCGCTAGCCCTTGTTGTCGCATTCCATCGAACATAAAAACGCCTACGGCGGATTTTGTCTCGTTAGAGAAGGGAATGCTTCAGTTGTTCCGCTTCGCTACACCTACGCGGGATACGCTTTCTTGTAACATTATTTTTAAAAAAAGTTAACTGTCACAACTGATTTTCAACTAGTCTATTCTTGGTTTTAAGTTATAATAAATGGGCTCCTCTTCTTTTATCATCGTAGATTTTCCATGTCCTGGATAGACGATAGTCTCATCTGGAAGTACTAATAATTTATTTTCAATCGAATGCATAATGTCTACCATACTACCTGTTGGTAAGTCCGTTCTTCCCCATGTACCATGAAATAAAGTATCTCCCGAAAAAAGCAAATTTTCTTGTGGTAAATAAAGGCAACTGCTTCCCTTGGTATGCCCTGGTGTATGGAGAACAGTAAATTCTAGGCTTCCGATATGAATTTTATCTCCATCATCTACTCTAGAATCCGCTTCTAAGCAGATATCTTCCATTCCTATATAATCTGTTAAGCTAATAGCTTTATCATATAGTCCCTCTGCATCATAGCGATGAATTAATATTTTTCCACCTTTTGTTTCTTTTACTGCTTTCAATGCTCCAATGTGGTCTCCATGGCAATGTGTTAAATAAATATATTTGACTTGCGCCTGTAATATATTAAGCATTTCAATAATTTTTTCTGCCTCCCCTCCTGGGTCTATTACCATTGCTTCTTTCGTGCTTTCGTCTTGAATGAGATAGCAGTTTGTCATATCTACCATGCCATTATCCACTTGTATTTTTTTAAGTATCATGTTCCCTCCTACTTAACATGTGTCACTACTTTGGCAAAATGTCCCAACAACAAACGTCCCCATTTGGACATTACTTTTTACGTTTGACTTCGTAGACACTATCAATTTTTCTGAGTTGCTTTTGTACTTTGTTCAGCTGCTCAATATCTTCTACTTCCACTGTAACTTCTGTGAATGCAATTTTTTCCTTTGTTGCTTTAGAAGTAACAGCAATTAACTTACATTTTGCATTTCCAATTTCATTAATAATTTCTGCCAATAAACCACTTCTATCATTGGCATAAATTTCAATTTCTACATTGTATTTTGTTTTTTCTGCCTGATACCAAAAAACATCTATCATGCGATTTTCTTCTGAAAGAAGGTTTTTGACATTGATGCAATCAGCACGGTGGACTGATACACCTCTTCCTTTGGTAATGTATCCCACAATTTCATCGCCAGGTACTGGATTGCAACATCTTGATAGTTTAACCAAACAATTATCAATTCCTTTGACAACAATGCCTGTTTTAGATGGCTTGTTTTGACGAACTCTTTCTTTGGAAAGTTCTTCAAGCGTAGCATCTAAATTTTCTTCTTGATGCTCCTTACGATATTCCTCCAACATTCTGGCCACAATTTTTCCAGGAGAAATTCCTCCAAATCCTACTGCTGCATACATGTCGTCTAGTCCACTATATTTATACCTGTCTAAGGCTGCTTGTAAATATTCCTGTCTACTAAGCTCCGCATGGCTCATGCCAATCTTTTTAATTTCTTTTTCAATTAATTCTTTGCCTTTGACAATGTTTTCTTCTCTTTCATTTTTCTTAAACCAACTCAAAATTTTATTTTTTGCTGTTGAACTTTTGACAAATTTGAGCCAGTCACGACTTGGTCCTTTTGATTGATCTGAAGTAATTATTTCAATAATATCACCGGTTTTTCAGTGGTGTTAAAATTGGCATCATCTTACTATTAATTTTGCATCCTGTCATGTGGTTACCAATTTCGGCATGAATGTAGTAGGCAAAGTCAATGGCATTGCTTCCCTTTGGAAGGGATAAAATTTTTCCCTTTGGGGTAAATACATAAACCTCATCTTCAAACAACTCGGTTTTCAAGGTGTCCAAAAACTCATCTGGATCTTGCATATCTTTTTGCCATTCCAAAGTTTCGCGGAGCCATGAAAGCTTGTCCTCTTCCACTTTGACATTTGCCTTTTTATTGCCCATAAAGCTGGCTTCTTTGTATGCCCAATGTGCCGCAATACCATATTCTGCAATACGGTGCATGTCCCATGTACGAATTTGCACTTCAAAAGGCGTTCCTTTTGGTCCAATCAAAGTAGTATGCAAGGATTGGTACATATTTGGCTTTGGTACTGAAATATAGTCTTTAAACCTACCTGGCATTGGGTTATATAAATCATGCACCACACCTAATACAGCATAGCAATCTTTCACGGAGTTGACAATGACCCTTAGGGCAAACAAGTCATATACCTGGTCTAAGGTAATGTTATCCCTCTTCATTTTACGGTAAATACTATATAAATGTTTTGCTCTACCAGTCACCTCTGCTTCAATATGTTCCTTCTTGACTGCTTGCTTAATTTCCTCCATAATCATATCGATAAATTTTAGGCGTTCTTCTCTTTTTCTGTCGATTCCCTCTACCAGTTCACGATACTCTTCTGGATAGAGGTATTTAAATGATAAATCCTCTAATTCCCATTTAATAGAATACACGCCAAGTCGATTGGCAAGTGGCGCATATAAATCCATGGTTTCTTTGGCATTGGCAATTTGTCTGTCCCTGGTTAAATATTTTAAAGTTCTCATGTTATGAAGTCTATCAGCCAATTTAATTAAAATAACACGGATGTCTTTTCCCATAGCCAAAAACATTTTTCGATAGTTTTCTACCTGTTGTTCCTCCATACTGGCATATTGCAGTTTACTAAGTTTTGTTACACCATCTACAAGTTCTGCAATTTCCACGCTAAAGTTTTGAGCCAAATCTTCTTTGGTGGCACTAGTATCTTCTACCACATCATGAAGAAGTGCAGCACAAATAGTACTATCATCCAATCCTAACGTTGATAAAATATATGCTACTTGAACCGGATGAACAATATATGGTTCTCCAGATCTTCTTAACTGATCGCCATGATGCGCTTTGGCATATTCAAAAGCCTTTTTTATTAATTTACTATCTGATCTTCGATTATTCTTTTTTGTGGTACTGATGACATCTTCAATGGTCATGTCTTGAATTTGTGACATATTGTTCACCTCTTTCTAATTTCATTTCAAAATTTAAACATTACAAAAAGTCAAATGCTTTATTTTGGGTCAATAGCATCCATGATTTATGGAATGACGAATGCGATTGAAACAATAGTGAATTGGTATTCTTGGCTAAAACGTAGCATGAGGGTGCAAGTTTCCTTGGAGAGGCTCATGCACGTTTTAGCATAGAAGACCAATGAACGTTTCATGAGCCGAGGAATGCAATAAATCATGGATACTATTGGCTCAACTATTTCATTGATTTACGAATGTCTTTGATATTCATTTGCACTTGTTCTAATCCATTAAATTGATTAATTTCTAAAGAACCCACCAAATCAATTTTATCTCCTATCAAGTACTGTTCTGCAACATTACCAAGATTAAAGCCAATGGCATCAATTAAGTAATTGTCTTGTTGCAATGTTAATTTTAGATGTTTTCCTTCTGATAAGGTGCGAATACTATTTATTTTGAGCGATTTTAATAAAAATATAGGCATTTTATTGCCTTCTCCATATGGTTCTAGCAGAGCTAAACTTTTTACAGCCTCTAGCGAAATTTCTTTAAGAGAAACTTCTTTATCAATTTTCACAATTGGTATTATATCATGAATATGATGCTTTTTGGCATATTCATTTAATTCTTTTTTAAAATTTTGAAAATTTTCTTTGTGAAGACTAATACCAATTGCCATACTATGTCCTCCAAATTTTTCAATATAGGTAGGACAATTCATTAAGGCCTCATGTAAATCGAATCCCGGAATACTTCTTCCCGATCCCTTTCCTTCTTCTCCCTCAAAGCAAATTAAAATACTTGGTTTAAAATAAATGTCTGTAATTTTGGATGCCACAATGCCAATTACTCCATGGTGCCACCCCTCAGATCCTAAAATAAGGCAAGGGCTTTCCTTTTCTTTTTGCTCTACTTGCTGTAAAGCTTCTTCAAAAATTCTTTTTTCGGTTTGCTGCCTTTTTTGGTTATATTCATTTAACTCTTGTGTAATTTGATTAGCCTCTTGAAAGTCTTCTGTTAAAAATAATTGCAGTGCTTTTTCTTGTGCTCCTAATCTCCCACAAGCATTAATTCTAGGCGCCACTCCAAAGGAAATGCTACTAGAGTCAATATTGCGGTAACCAATGGAATGAAGTAAGGTTTTTAGTCCAATATTTTGGGTAATATTGACTAATTTTAAACCTAGTTGAGCAATCACTCTATTTTCGTCTATTAATGGGACAATATCAGAAATAGTACCTACACACACAATGTCTAAGTATTTCAAATATTCTTTTTCATTCAATTCTAACTTCATAGAAAGTGCCTGGATGAGCTTAAATACAACTCCTACTCCAGCTAGTTGGTTAAAAGGATACTCATTATCTTTACGCTTTGCATCCACTACAGCTAAAGCATTGGGTAACTTTTCTCCTGGCTCATGATGGTCAGTGACAATAACCTCCATCCCCAAAGAGTTAGCACAGTCAATTTCTTCAATACAAGAAATACCACAATCTACCGTAATCATTAAATGATACCCTTGTTCATGGAGCTTTTGTACAGCCGGTTTGTTTAAGCCATATCCTTCTGATAAGCGGTTGGGTGTGTACGCTCCTACTTCTAGGCCTCTTTCCTTCAAAAATTGTTTCAACACTGTAATACTAGTAATTCCATCAACGTCATAGTCACCATAAATAATTGTTTTTTCTTGATTTTGAATAGCCTGTAAAACTCGGCTAACGGCTATTTCCATATCCGGCATCAAAAAGGGATTATGAAAATCGTTGCGAGTTGGATTTAAAAATAGCCTTACCTCTTCTTTGGAGATAATATTGCGATTGGCCAAAATATTGGCCAGCAGGGGGCTAACTTGATACTCTTTTTCTAATGTTTCTATTGCTTCTTGATTTTGCTCATATACTTCCCATTTTCGATTCATTCCTACTATTGTTCCTTTCTCATGTTACAAATTAGTTTTTAAATTCTTCCCCTATTGCAATTCACCAACTAATTCTGCCTCATTACTATCGACAATTTTAACCATTTGTATGGTATTAGCTAAGTTTTTTTGTGTTTGAATTTTGACCACCATGTAGTTTGTTGTATGTCCTTTGATATAGCCATCTTGCTGTTCCTCAAATAATACTTGTACTTGCTTTCCTAAGTAGACTTCATGATATGCTTTTTGGTTTCCATTCGATAACTGAATGAGCTTTTTGCTTCTTTCTTCTTTGATATTTCCCTCTATTTGATTTGGCATGGTACTAGCAACAGTTCCTTTTCGAGGAGAATATTGAAATACATGCATTTTATAAAATTGTATTTTCTTTAAAAAATCGTAGGTCGTTTCAAATTCTTCCTCTGTTTCACCTGGGAATCCCACAATAATATCTGTTGTTAAGTGAACATTCGAAAAGGCTTGTCTTAATAATTGTGCCACCTTTTCAAATTGCTCTGTGGTATATTTGCGATTCATTCTTTTTAAAGTAGCGTTGCATCCACTCTGCAGTGATAAATGGAAGTGGTCACAAATTTTATTTAATTTCACCAATCTTTCAGTAAACGCTTCTGTGATTAACGTTGGTTCCAAAGAGCCTAAGCGAATTCGCTCAATTCCCTGTATTTTTTGAATGTCTTCTAACAGGTCAATTAAATAGTATTCCTGTTTTGCTTGTCCTAACGCTTGATTGATTTCGGCTAGAGTTTCTTCTGTAAAATCTTTTCCATAGGAAGCAACGTGAATTCCGGTAATTACCACTTCTTTGATTCCTTCTTGACTGATTTTTTGAATTTCTTGTAACACGCTTTGTGGCTTTCTACTTCTAATTCTTCCTCTTGCATAAGGAATAATGCAGTAGGAACAAAATTGGTTGCAACCATCCTGTACTTTAATTACTGCCCTTGTCGTTTCTGTATGAGTAACTGTTCCAAAGTCTAGAAACTCTTGTTGGTTTTCCACACCAGAAACCTGTAATATGTTCTCCTTGTTGGCATGAGACAATGCTTCATTGATATATTTTACAATCTCATTTTTTTCATTAATTCCTAAAATCAAATCAATTTCTGGAATTTTGGTTAATTCTTCTTTTGCCACTTGTGCATAGCAACCGTACTGCTACTACGAGAGCATTTTCATTTAATTCTTTTACTCTACGAAGCATTTGCCTTGATTTTTTGTCTGCCATATTGGTTACTGTACAGGTATTAATGATATATACTTCTGCTTTTTGTGCAAAATCAACAATAGTATAGCCTGCCTCTTGCATTTTTTGCATCATGGCATTGGTTTCGTACTGATTAACTTTACATCCGTAGTGTGCAAAATGCTACTGTTTTTTGTTCCATTCATTGTTTCCTTTCATCGTGTTTCAATTACTACCTATTATACCTTGATTGTCGGAAAATGTAAAGACCACGGCGTAATTTACCGTGGTCTTGTTGCTATACAATACGATTAATACATACCATTCATTTCTTCGTTATGGTCGTGTGTATGTGCTGTTTCTGGTTCTTTTTTGTCTGTGACAATGCTTTCTGTCGTTAAAATCATAGAAGCAATAGATACCGCATTTTGAAGGGCACTACGTGATACTTTTGTTGGGTCAACAATTCCAGCCTTTTTCATATCAACATATTCTTCTACTGCTGCATTAAATCCTACTCCTACTGGGCTGTTTTTAACTTTTTCTAAAATAACAGATGGCTCTAGCCCTGCATTGAAAGCAATTTGTCTTGCTGGTTCTTCTAATGCTCTTACAATAATTCTTCCACCTATTTTTTCATCTCCATGTAGTTTTTCTACTACCGCAGAAACTTTAGGAATAATGTCAACATAAGCAGTTCCACCACCTGGAACAATTCCCTCTTCTACAGCTGCCTTGGTAGCAGATAGAGCATCTTCAATTCTTAACTTTCTATCTTTCATTTCCACTTCAGTAGCAGCTCCTACTTCAATCACAGCTACTCCACCAGCAATTTTTGCTAAACGTTCTTGTAAATTTTCTTTTTCATATTCACTTTTTTCTTCTGCAATTTGTGCTCTTAATTGTGCTACTCTTTCGCTAATTTTTTCTTTGTCTCCCATACCATCTACAATAATGGTGTTTTCTTTTTGTACCTTTACTTGTCTTGCTCTACCTAATTGTTCAATGGTTGTGTCTTTTAATTCAAGTCCTAAATCAGAAGTAATAACCTCTCCTCCAGTTAGAATAGCAATGTCTTCTAGCATTTGTTTTCTCTTGTCACCATAGCCAGGAGCTTTAACAGCTACTACATTGATAACGCCTCTTAATTTGTTTAAAATTAAAGTAGATAAAGCTTCTCCTTCTACATCATCGCAAATAATCACTAATTTACCTGATTGTTGCATTAAACCTTCTAATAATGGTAAAATTTCTTGGATGTTTCCAATTTTTTTATCAGTAATTAAGATATATGGATTGTCCATAGTAGCTTCCATTTTTTCTGTATCGGTTACCATGTATGGAGAAACATATCCCTTGTTAAACTGCATTCCTTCTACGACATTTAATTCTGTTTGAGAAGTTTTGGATTCCTCAATGGTAATAACACCATCTTTTGAAACTTTTTCCATTGCTTCTGAAATTAATTCTCCTACTTCTTTGTTATCAGCTGAAATGCTTGCAACTCTTGCAATGTCTTCTTTTCCGCTAATTTCTACACTGTTTTCTTTTAATGCTTCGATTGCTACTTGTGTTGCTTTATCCATTCCTCTTTTTAATGCCATTGGGTCTCCGCCTGCTGCTACGTTTTTAACACCTTCACGAATCATGCTTTGGGTTAACACCATGGCTGTTGTTGTACCGTCTCCTGCAATATCGTTGGTTTTGATGGAAACTTCTTTGACAATTTGTGCTCCCATATTTTCAAATGGATCATCTAATTCAATTTCTTTTGCAATGGTAACACCATCATTGGTAATGAGAGGTGCTCCAAATTTTTTATCTAAGACTACATTTCTTCCTTTTGGTCCTAAGGTTACTTTTACTGTATCGGCTAATTTATTAACGCCATTTAATAAGCTTTTTCTAGCTTCTTCTCCAAATTTAATTTCTTTTGACATGTTCTTTTTTCCTCCTTTAATGTTTTTGCTTTCAAATTTGATGATACTTCCTTAAATGAAGACCTTACTCTACCACAGCTAAAATATCACTTTGTTTTACAATCACTAGGTCTTCTCCCTCATATTTTACTTCTGTTCCAGCATATTGATTGATGACAATTGTATCTCCTTCTTTGACCTGCATTTCTACCTTTTTGCCTTCACTATCAATGCCAGGGCCTACCTTTAGCACAGTTGCCATTTGTGATTTTTCTTCTGATTTTCCTGCTAAAATAATTCCACTTTTGGTTGTTTCTTCATTTCCTACTCTTTTTACGACAACTCTGTCTCCTAATGGTTTTAACATGAAAATTACCTCCTTTAATTTGAACTCTATTTTGCTAACTTTATGATATGTTCTTTTTTCCTTGTCTTGTGCTTGTTTTAAGATTTTTTTTCAGCGTCATAAAATTAGCAGTCTTATTTAAAGACTGCTAATACTTTATACCCATTCTATTAAAAAGTCAATAGTATCGATTAAAAATTCACATTTTTTTCAAATTTTAATTCTTCTTTTAAAACTTCTTCAATTAAAGTTATTTTTTGTTCAAAACGGTTAGGAAAGTCATTCTCAGCTTGAAGTATTCTTCTTAATTTACTTCTAATTATTTTATTTTGTTCTGTGGAATTTATATAAAGAAATTTATGAATTAAAACTAATTAAGAATTAGGAAACTTCCTAAAGATAGATTTAGGAAGTTTTCTTCAAACCAGCTATTTATCACAACGCAAGGTGTTGGTAATGCGTTCTTTCTATCGAGCCAACCACTTATCACAACGCAGTTGTTGGCAATGCGTTCTTCCTTCTTGCTTAATTGTATTCCATTATGTATTTATATTATACACTCTTTAATTTCATTTTTCAAGTACTTTTCATCGCAAATTTCGACATCTTTCTTCGCTGCTTTGACTAACTCTGCAAATAATGGATGTGGTCTGTCTGGGCGAGATTGGAATTCTGGATGGAATTGTGATGCAATAAAATATGGATGATCTTGTAGTTCTACAATTTCTACTAATTTTCCATTAGGTGACAATCCAGAGGCAATTAATCCATACTTTTCTAGCTCTTCCTTATATTTGTTATTGTATTCATAGCGGTGTCTATGTCTTTCTGTAATTTGACTCTTGCCATATACTTTACTTGCTAAGCTTCCTTCTTTTAAGTCACATGGATAACTTCCGGAGTCTCATCGTTCCTCCTTTTTTGTTCATTCCTATTTGTTCTTCCATAATATGAATGACTGGATGAGTGCTCTCTTCATTGAACTCTTCTGAATTAGCATCGCTATATCCTAGTACATTTCTTGCAAATTCAATGACCGCCATTTGCATTCCTAGGCAAATTCCTAAAAATGGTATTTTATGTTCTCTTGCAAACCTAACCGTTTCGATTTTTCCTTCAATACCGCGTTCGCCAAATCCCCCTGGTACAATAATTCCCTGATATTTGCCTAATAATTCTTTGGCATTTCCTTGGGTTACCTTTTCTGAGCTAACTAGTTCAATTTCTACGTTACAATTGTTAGCAAAGCCACCATGTTTTAAGCTTTCTATTACCGATAAATAGGAATCCTCTAGCTTTACATACTTTCCTACAATCGCAATTTTCACGGTTTGCTCTTTTTCTTTTTTAATATTGGCAATCATTTTCTCCCAATTAGAATTATCTACTTTATTTTTTAATTCTAGTTTTTCACATACTCGATTTGCTAACCCCTCTTGTTCTAACATGAGTGGCACTTCATACAAATTGTCTACCGTTCTATTTTCAATAACATCTTCTTTTTTGACATTACAGAATAGTGCAATTTTTGCTTTCATAGAATCTTCTATTTCTTGCTCTGCTCTACATACTAAAATGTCTGGCTTAATTCCAATGGATTGAAGCTCTTTGACAGAATGCTGGGTTGGCTTTGATTTCAGCTCATTAGAACCATAAATATATGGCAGTAACGTCACATGAATATATACCACTTGGTTGTCCTGTTTTTCAATGCCAATTTGACGAATGGCCTCTAAGAAAGGCAAACTTTCAATATCTCCTACTGTGCCACCAATTTCTGTAATGACAATATCCACATCTGTATCATCAAATTTGTATACCTTTTCTTTAATGGCATTGGTAATATGCGGAATGACCTGCACGGTTTTTCCCAAATAATCGCCTTTTCTTTCTCTTTCGATGACTTCTGAATAAATACGGCCAGTCGTAACAGAAGAGTATTTCGTTAAACTTTCATCTGTAAAACGTTCATAATGTCCCAAATCCAAGTCAGTTTCTGCTCCATCATCTGTCACAAAAACTTCTCCATGTTCATAAGGGCTCATGGTTCCTGGATCTACGTTAATGTATGGGTCGAATTTTTGGTTTGCTACTTTATAACCTCTATTTTTTAATAGCCTACCTAACGATGCTGCTGTAATTCCTTTTCCTAATCCCGATACCACTCCTCCTGTGATAAAAATATATTTTTTGTCCATCGTAACACCTCCTGAAATATAAAAACAAAAAAAGATAGATTGCAAAAAACACCAAGTGGGGTTTTTTTTCAATCTATCATGAAACTATCATACTATTTTTTATTTCATTTGTAAAGAAGAAAACAAAAATTTGCATTCTTTTTGCCTTGCTCGCTTGCTTTTTATGGAAAAATATTGTATAGTAAATCTATAGAAAATGTCAAATTCATTATAGAAAAGGAATGTTTATGGAAGCATTATTAGCGAAATTAGAATATGAGCAAATTATTGAAAGAGTTGCAAATTATTGCAAAACATATCTTGGTAAAAAGCGTTGTTTAGCAATGCAGCCTCAGTTTCAATTTGAGGAAGTGCAAGCTTTATTAACTGAAACAGAACAAGCAATCTCCTTATTGTTTCGAAAAGGAACTCCATCTTTTTTTGAAATCGACGAGGTGGAACCTTATTTAAAAGCCTTAGCAAGTGAACAAGCTATTTCTATGAAAGGCTTATTAACCATCGCAAAATTGCTAAATATGTGTGATGAATTACGTACTTATTTTTATGGAGATGAAAGCTTTGATATTAGCTCTTTTTCAGCTATAGAAAAATATTTTGCTAAACTTTATACCAATCCTTCCATTGAAAAAAATATTTTTGATAAAATTATTGACGAAAATACAGTAGCGGATAACGCCTCATCAAAGCTTGCTTCTTTACGTAAAAACAGGAAAAGCTTAGAACAGCAAGTAAAGGATAAATTGAATTCTTACCTTCACTCTAGTACTTATGCCAAATATATCATGGAACCAATTGTGACTATTCGTAATAATCGTTATGTCATTCCTGTGAAGGAAGAATATCGTGATAAAATAAATGGTTTTATCCATGATACTTCAAGTAGTGGCTCTACCCTATATATTGAGCCAACTGCTGTGTTTGAATGGAACAATCAAATACACCAAATTCAAGCCGAGGAAGAAATTGAAATCGAGAAAATTCTGCAAATTCTTTCTGCTTCTCTCTTCGGTTATGTAGAAGAACTTGCGAACAACTTAAGGCTGATTGCTATTCTTGACCTCATTTTTGCTAAGGCAAAATATGGCATTGATCAAGATGATGTGGTACCAACTTTGAACCAAGAAAATTTCATTAGTCTTTCTCGTGCTAAACATCCTTTGATTTCGAAAGAGCAAGTGGTTCCCATCGATATTGCCCTTGGCAAGGACTATACTTCTCTCTTGATTACCGGTCCTAATACAGGTGGAAAAACCGTTGCATTAAAAACCATTGGGCTTTTACTACTCATGGCATATTCTGGCATTCCTATTCCTTGCCATGAAACAAGTAGCATTTGTGTATTCTCACAAGTATTTGCCGACATTGGAGATGAGCAAAGCATTCAAGAGTCCTTGAGTACCTTTTCAGCCCATATGAAAAATATTGTTGAAATTACCAATCAAGCGGATAGCAATACCCTTGTGCTTTTAGATGAACTTGGCTCTGGTACAGACCCTTTGGAAGGTGCTAGTTTGGCAATGAGTGTTTTAAACTTTTTGCAATCACAAGGAAGTTTGGTATGTTGCACCACACACTATCATGAATTAAAAGAGTTTGCCCTGGTAACGGAGGGATTTGAAAATGCTAGCTTTGAATTTGATTTAGAAAATTTAAAGCCTACTTATCGCTTACTCATTGGAGTTCCTGGTAGAAGTAACGCTTTTGCTATTAGTAAAAGATTAGGCTTAAATCCACAAATTTTAGAGAATGCTTCTTCTTTCTTAAAAGAAGATACTGTTCATATTGAGGAATTATTAAAAAGTATTTATGAAGATAAATTAGTGATAGAAAAGCAAAAAGAAGAAACCGTCAAGAACTTACACCAAGCTGAAAGTTTAAGGAAGTCGTTAGAAAAAAATCAAAATGATGTAGAACAAAAAAGAAAAGAATTATTGGAAAAAGCAAAAATGGAGGCTCGTGACCTTTTGCTTTCTGCCAAAGAAGAAGTCAATGAAATCATCAAAGAACTTGAGCAAACACAAGATACAAAACAAGCCAATCATTTGCGTAACCATTTAAATGAAAAAATGGCGAGTGTGAATCGTATTCCTGCTAATGCTGTAGCTTCTTCTCATGAAAAAACACCTTCTTTAAAAAGAGAAGATGTTAAAAAAGATTTAGCCGTCTATGTAATTCCACTTCAAGCAAATGGCATTGTCTTAAGCGATTCTATTAACAAAGCAGAAGAAGTTCAAATTCAGGTTGGTAGTATGAAAATGAATATGAAGCTTCAGAATCTCCGAAAATTGAACAATGCCGAAAAAATCTCATCTCATGGAGTAGTAACCACCAAGCAGGAGTCAAAGTCTCAAACAGTCTCCTCTGAAATTAATGTGATTGGGCAGAATGTTGAAGAAGCAGTTGCTTTGATTGATAAATATTTGGATAATTGTTATTTAGCACATTTTTCCCCTGTTCGCATTGTTCACGGAAAAGGAACTGGAAAACTCCGTCAAGGAATCCATGCCTATTTGAAAACAAATTCTCATGTAAAAAGTTATCGTTTAGGCACTTTTGGTGAAGGCGAAATGGGCGTAACTATCGTAGAACTAAAGTAATAAGTAATGCTCCTACGAGGGCAATGTTAATAAACTTTAGCATTTTATATTTCTTTTGTAACTTTTGAAAAGGCTTATCGGCCTTTTTATTTTTTCCCTCTATTTTTGTAATATATTCTGAAACAAGAAGTTGTGCTTCTTTCACGATATAGTCCTTTGAATTTTCCAACTTTTTAGTTTGCTTTTTGCCGACCATTTCTCTATTGTTCTTTTTTTCTATATCCACCAATTCCACTTTTTTCAATTTTTGATTTTGCTTTAACACAACAATTGCCTCTTCCACCAAATTAGAAGGTAAATTACGAAGTACTACAATATTTTTCATTCCACTTGTATCCATATTTGCATCTGTTCCTTTCGTTATTTCTTTTGTATCTACATTTTTTCCGTTTTTACATTTTTTATACAAAAGGCTTTGAAAAAAATTGATATAGAAATTGCTCCAGTAAAAAACACAGAATAGGAACGTTAGAGTATCACATGTTTCATCGCGTTATGAATTCCATCTGCTACTTGCAAGGAAATCTCCTCGATATCTTTGGTGCTACATTGTAGCATGTTATGAAAGTTTTGTATTCTATTTGTTGCTTGAGGGCTAATCACGGTTTTAATACTAATGTTGGCAGGAAAATACAATTCTTTTTGAAAAGCTTTTCCTAATTGTATTCCTCCCCATCTCACATAGGTATTTCCTACTCTCTCTAATGGTGCAAAGGCAGAGTCAATGGCAATAGTACAAGCATTTTCTTGCTTTAATGCCTCACAATATTTTTGAGCATTCAAAAAATGCACAGGTCTACTTACTGTGCCATATACCTCTACAGATGGTTTTCCTTGAAATCTTTTTTTTAATTCTTTGCCCACTAAAGGACCAAATTTATCCCCTTCTAGCTGATTTGTCCCAATACAAATAAAAATAATTTTAGAAAAATGATTTTTTATTACACTTCGGTAGAGCTTACTTTCTAAATTTTGTATAAAATTCTCTTGCTGATTCAAAACGCATAATCCTCCTTTTTGCCTTGATATCATTTTATGCTTTTGTTTTGAGGATATGTATTTTACAGCTTGTCCCTGTCCAAAGAAATAATAATTTTCACGTCTTTGTTTTGCGCATATTTTTTGATAATATCTTGTGAAAATCCAGCAAGCTCATTAGACAAGATAATGGTATCGTATTGGTTTTGCACAAGTTCTCTTAGCTTACTATCTACTTCTTCTGGTTCTTTTAACGAAAAAACATCAAACCCCAAAGCCTGTGGCAAACGAAAACTTTTTGCATCTTTTTCATATTTCATCCAAGATATTTTCATTGTCATCACCAATACTTAGTGTTTGATGTTTTTTTGATTTTATACAAGTAATTATTTTATTCTTGTGGTGGGTTTAAAATTGCTTGAATATCTTCATCTTGCTTTAATTCTTCGGAAGCGAAATATTCTTTGGCTCTTTTATCCTGTTTGATAGCTGCAAGCATCACATCTTTATCTTTTCTTAAGCGATTGCTCGCATATTTGACAATCAGCCCCTTGTTTTTTACCGCTTCTAAAACCACATCTTTATCATCTCTTAACTCTTTGGCAGTATAGTACAAAATTTGGCCATCTACTTCAACACCTGCTAGCATTAATTCTTTATCTGCTCTTAGTTTTTCGCTGGCATAACAAGCTGTCCAGCCAACTTTTGAAACTGACTCCCACACAATTTCTCTATCATTTTTTAAATTCTGACTGGCAAATTCCAATGCAACAGGATTTTGTTTAATCGCTGTCATCACCACTTGCTTATCGTTTTTGAGTTCATCACTGACGAAATCTAGCAACTTTCCATCCTGTGCTACCATGGAGAGCACATATTCTTTGTCATTATTCTTTTCTACCTCAAATTCAGCCATTGTCTATTCCTCTTTTCTTCTTTTTATTTTATCCCTTTTAAAAATAAAAGTAAAGGAATTTTGCTTACAAATATTGAATTTTGTTGTATGATTTTGTATAATATGGAAAGATTAGTAGCATACAGAAAGGATTGTGATAATATGCAAAATACTTTAGTGAAAGATTTATTTAAGAATACTGAAGAATACGCACAAAAAGAAGTATGTGTTTCTGGTTGGGTAAAAACCATTCGTGATTCGAAAAATTTTGGTTTTATTGAATTAAATGATGGTAGCTTTTTTAAGAATGTTCAAATTGTATTTGATACAGAACTTTCAAATTTTGAAGAAGTCAAAAAATTATCAATTAGTTCTTCTATTATTGTTGTCGGAGAAGTTGTTAAAACTGAAAATGCAAAACAACCATTTGAAATTAAAGCAAAAGAAATTCAAATTTTTAATCAAGCAGATTTATCTTATCCGCTTCAAAAAAAGAGACATTCTTTTGAATATTTAAGAACCGTCAGTCATTTACGCCCACGAACTAATACCTTTAATGCCGTTTTTCGTGTTCGTAGTGTTCTTTCTTTTGCCATTCACAAATTCTTTCAAGAAAGAGGCTTTGTGTACGTGCATACTCCTATCATTACAGGAAGCGATGCAGAAGGTGCAGGCGAAATGTTTCGAATTACGACTCTTGACTTAGAGAATGTACCAAAAACAGAGGACGGAAATGTTGACTACTCACAAGACTTTTTTGGAAAGGGTTCTCATTTAACAGTCAGTGGTCAATTAGATGTTGAAACCTATGCTCATGCTTTTCGTAATGTATATACCTTTGGTCCTACCTTCCGTGCAGAAAATTCTAACACCGTAAAACATGCCGCTGAATTTTGGATGATTGAACCAGAAATTTGCTTTGCAGATTTAAAAGATGATATGGATTTAGCAGAAGATATGATTAAATATATTATTTCATATGTGTTAGAAAATGCTCCAGAGGAAATGGCTTTCTTTAATCAATTTATTGATACAGGATTAATGGATAAACTCCATAATGTATTAAATTCTGAATTTGGTAGAATTACTTATACAGATGCCATTAAAGAATTGGAAAAAGTAAATGACCAATTCGAATTTCCTGTTCATTGGGGAACTGACCTTCAAACAGAACATGAAAGATACTTGAGTGAAAAAGTCTTTGGAAAGCCAGTTTTTGTGACTGATTATCCAAAGGAAATTAAAGCATTCTATATGAAGCAAAATCCTGATGGAAAAACAGTTGCCGCTGCTGATCTTTTAGCACCTGGCATTGGAGAAATTATTGGTGGTAGCCAAAGGGAAGATGATTATGATAAATTATTAGTCCGCATGAAAGAACTAGGTTTAGATGAAAAGGACTATTGGTGGTACCTAGATTTAAGAAAATATGGCAGTTGTGTTCATAGTGGTTTCGGTCTTGGTTTTGAAAGAATGATGATGTACTTAACAGGTATGCAAAACATTCGTGATGTACTTCCATTTCCAAGAACACCAAAGAATTGTGAATTTTAGTAAAAAAAGATTAATGTATTTTCAATACATAATCGAAGTAGTAGTTTGGAAAACTACTACTTTTATTTTACAAAGTTTTTCAATAATTTTTCCTTAGTTTTTGATTGACATACTATTTTACTTTACCTCTGACATATTCATAAATCATAATTCCTGCCGCAACAGATGCATTTAAGCTTTCGGTTTTTCCTAGCATTGGAATTTTTACTTTTTTGTCTGCTAGGTTTTGGATGTTTTGCGAAACACCTTTTGCCTCATTTCCAATAACAATCACTTTTTTGTGATAATTAATATCATAAATGCTGTTTTGGGTATTAAGAGAAGTCGCTACCACCTCAAAGTGATGTTTTTGGGTTTCTCGTAATGTTTCTTCTAGTGAATTGGTTGTAATAATATTCATACGAAAAATAGCCCCCATCGTAGAACGCACCACTTTTGGGCTATATGGGTCTGCTGTTTCCTGCGAAAGAATAATTTGCTTTAAATTAGCACTATCTGCAGTTCTTAAAATGGTGCCTAAATTGCCTGGGTCTTGAATATCATCCAGGGCTAAAATAATCTCTTCTTCGTAGTTAATAGCATCATTGTTATCCCCTTTTTCTACCACAGCCATCATTCCCTGTGGAGTAACAACATCAGTCAAAAGTTGAAAAATTTTTTTAGTCACATAGACACACTGATATTTCGCAATTTCATAAAGCAAACTTTGCTCAATCGCATTTTCCCCTTCCAAGCAATCTTCACAAATAATCATCATTTTGATAGTAACATTTTCCCCAATTGCCTCCTTGATAAGCTTGATTCCTTCAATGATATATTCATGAGTTTCATCACGAAACTTTTTTTCTTTTAACTTTTTCACATATTTAATTTGTTCATTATCTTTACTGGAAATAATTTGCATGTCTGTTTTCCTTTCAAAAAAATTACAAAATTTGTTTGTTATCATTTAATGTTTTTGCTAAGGGCAAGATTATCCATGATTTATGGAATGACGAATGCGATTGAAACAATAGAGAATTGGTTTTCTAAGTTCTAGGAAGCGATAGCTGACGTAGAAATTAGTTATGCGAGCGTTACAACTTCTTAAAGCTTTGCTTTTTAGAAGTTGTTAGCCCGTTTTCTTGGCTAAAACGTACTCTTGCCTATATTAAACTGTAACATTCTTATATTATCCCTCTTTTTCATTGGCAATACAATGTTTTAAGAATTCTTTCACTTCTTCTAAAACATCCTCATCTTTTTCCGCTTTTGTCCTTAAAGTCACATATGGTTCAACACCATTCGAAAAACGAATACGCATTTCATATTGCTCAATTAAATTACCTACCATGTCATTGTTAACTTTCGCTTTGTCAAAATAAAATACAATCGCTCCCACTTTTTGCGAAATTTTCGTCACAAAGGCATTTCTCGCAAGCTCTTTAATTCTTGCAATTTCTAATAAGTTTTCTAATTCTTCCGGCATTTTACCATAGCGATCGATAATTTCATCAATCACATTTTGAATATCTTCTTCTGTTCTGCATAAAGCAATGTTTTGATAAATTTCTATCTTTTGACTGCTATTTTCAATAAAGCTATCAGGAATATAGCTAGAAACATTTAAGTCAATTTGCACATCTTGCTCTTCCCTTATTTCTACTCCTTGCATTTCTTTCATGACTTCATCTAATAATTTGCAATAAGTATCATAGCCGACTTGTTCCATATGTCCATGCTGCAATTCTCCTAACATGCTACCTGCTCCACGGATTTCTAAGTCACGCATCGCAATTTTAAAGCCAGAACCAAATTCGGTAAATTCTTTGATGGCTTTTAGGCGTTTATCTGCCACCTCCGATAATAGTTTGTCACGTCGATAAGTAACATAAGCATAGGCTTGTTTGTCAGCTCTTCCTACTCTACCACGAATTTGATATAGTTGTGCTAAGCCTAATCTATCTGCGTTTTCCACAATAATGGTATTGGCATTTGGAATATCAATGCCAGACTCTAAAATGGTGGTACATATTAATACATTAATTTCCTTTTTGATAAAGCTTTCCATCATTTCTTCAAGTTCTTTCCCACTCATTTTTCCATGTGCAAACGCCACCTTGGCCTCTGGAACTAGTTTTGAAATATCAGCTGCTTTCTTTTCAATATTTTCTACTTGATTGAACAAATAAAATACTTGCCCATCTCTTTCTAGTTCTCTCGTGATTGCCTCTTTAATGACTTCTGAATCATATTCTAATACATAGGTTTGTACCGGCCTACGGTTTTGTGGTGGCTCATAAATGACTGACATATCTCGAACTCCCACTACTGACATATGAAGCGTTCTTGGAATTGGCGTTGCTGTCATTGTGAGTACATCCACACTGGCTTTGAGTTTTTTAATTTTTTCTTTATCTTTCACACCAAAACGATGCTCTTCATCAATAATTAAAAGTCCCAAGTCTTTGAAAGACACATCTTGGCTGAGTAATCTATGCGTTCCTACCACCACATCTACTTCACCAAGCTTCAATTTTTTAACCACTTCGTCTTGTTCTTTTTTGGTACGGAAACGATTTAATAATTCTACACGAATGGCAAATTCGCTCATTCTACGCTTAAATTCCTCATATTGTTGGTTTGCCAAAATGGTAGTTGGCACCAAATAAGCAACCTGTTTTTGATCCATCACTGCTTTGAAAGCAGCACGAATGGCAACCTCTGTTTTGCCATAACCTACGTCTCCGCATAGCAATCGGTCCATTGGTTGTGGTTGCTCCATATCTTTTTTGACTTCTTCAATGCATCTTAATTGGTCATCGGTTTCTGCATAAGGAAAGTTTCCTTCAAATTGTCTTTGCCAGTCAGTGTCTTTTGAAAAGGCAAACCCTTTGATTTTTTGGCGTTTGGCATATAGTTCAATGAGGTCTTTTGCTACTTCACGCAAGTTGTTTTTCACTTTTGCTTTGGTAGCATCCCATTCTTTTCCACCCAATTTGCTGAGTTTTGGAGTTGCCTCTCCTCCCCCCACATACTTTCTAACACTATCCAAATTGTTGGTTGGCACATAAAGCATATCATCATTCTTGTATTTAATTTTGATATAATCTTTGGTAACGCCGTCTGCTGTAATGGTATTGACCCCTAAAAATTCCCCAATTCCATGAGATTTGTGAACGACATAGTCCCCTTGTTTTAAATCAGCAAAGACGATTTTTTCTGCCTGCTTAAATTGGCTAGAGGCTCTTTTTCGTTTCACGGGTTCCCCTGTGCCTTCTTGCATGCTAATAACAACTAAATTTAAATCATAATTTTCAAACCCACTTGAAAAGCCACCTAAACTGACAACTATATTGCATGCTGGTATACTTGTAAAGATTTTTTTGTATTCATAAACTAATTCTTTTTCTTGTAAGAATTCGCATACCTTTTTACTATTCGCTTCACTTCCTGCTAACAATAAAATTTTCTTTTTTGCTTTTTGATATTTTTTTAAATCTTCTGTAAAAATTTCTAATTCTGATGGATGAAAATGTATTTCACGCGTTTGAAAATAGTATTTTTCCATGTTTTTGATAACGTCATTTTGCTCTAGGTATATTATTTGTTTTTTCTGCCAATCATATTCAAAATTGCTAATATTTTGAATTGCCTCTGGTACAACTCTTTCCTTTTCCATCAAGGAATTAATTAAATTGTTATTGTCGGCAATTAAGTTTTGCTTTCTTTGTTCTATTTTACTATTTTCATCAAAAAATAAGAGAAAATCATTTGATAAGTAATCTAAAAAACTCGCTTGTTCCTCATAAAATTCATTAAAATACTTATCTATTTTGCTAATATATTGTCCATTTTTGATTTGCTCTAAATCCTCTTCTGTGTCAGATTCTAACTGTTGTATTTTTTGGCATACGTCCTCCAAATTTTCTACCACAAATTCATGTGCTGGAAAAATAGTAATGTTTTGGAGCATTTCTGTAGACCTTTGTGAAGAAATTTGAAAGTAACGGATGGAGTCTACTTCTTCTCCCCAAAGTTCAATTCTCACACCAATTTTTTCGGATAGCCCCACGTCAATAATATCCCCACGAATACTGAATTGACCTTTATTTTCAATCAGTTCTTGTCTTTCATAGCCTAAAGCAACCAATGCTTGTTTGATGCTTTCTAAATGATAAGTATTGCCTATTTTAAATTCAATTTTGTTTTGGTACAGCTTTTGCTTGCTAATGATTGTTTGCATGATGGCTTCAATGGTCGTCACAATAACCATTGGCTTTTTCTTTTCTGGCAATAATTCAATTTCATTTAATACATTAATTCTTTCATAAGGCAAGTCCTTACTTTCCACAAGATAGTCATAAGGAGCAATTTCACGTTTTGGAAAGTACAATACCCTCGTATCAAAATAGCGAAAATCATCTACCATTTTTTTTGCTTGAATTTCATTATAGGTTACCAAACAAACTGGTCTATTTTGCTTTGCCTGTAACGCTACTATCATTTGAATTTTTGACACGTCAGATAAACCAGAGATAGCTATCCCCTGGCCTATGTTATTTTTTTTGATTTGCTCATTCAGTTCTTTAAATTTTCCATTATTACATAATTCTTCTAATAAAAATTGCATTTTACTTTTCCTTTGCTTACATTATCATGTCCTATCTTTCATATTTTTATGATTCATATGGTAAATTATAACATATTGTTTGCTATTTTACAACATAAGAAATTCTTTTACTTTGCCAATATGCCACTTGCTTCATTCTGACGAATATAAGTAGATTAACCTTGTTTGATACGGAAATGGCATAGCAGGTTTAAGGAGAAAAATACAATTTTCTATACAATAAAAGCAAGCCAGAAACTAGTTAATATTCTAAATTGTCAGTCCTAGGCATAACTATATAATATCATTTTGGAAGGAGATTATCATAAGCCTAGAATGAGTGTTTGTGCAGAATTGTATAAAAATGCCAAGGATGAAAAGAAAAAATTTAAAATGCTCACAATCTCACTACGTCAAAATTTACTTACCATTCTACTTTGCACTTTTGCAGCTTGTCTTGTTTTGTTTTCGAAAACAAATTTGGTAGCTGCTAAAAACGGTTTAACTTTATGGGCGACTGCTGTTGTTCCCTCACTGTTTCCCTTTTTTGTCGCTACCGAATTATTAAGCTATACCAATGTGGTATCTTCGTTGGGAAGAATTTTTTCTAAAATGATGAGACCTGTTTTCGGAGTGCCGGGAGAAGCAGCTTTTGCATTTTTAATGGGACTCATTAGCGGCTACCCCGTAGGAGCTAAAATTACAACACAATTTATAGAGCAAGGAATTTGTACAAAAGAAGAAGGAGAAAGAATGCTTGCCTTTACGAATAATTCTGGTCCTCTATTTATCATTGGCACTGTCGGCATTACCTTGTTTGGCAATAGCACCATTGGCATTTTATTACTGGTAACTCATATTTTAGCAGGAATCACTGTGGGTGTCGTTTTGAACTTGTTTTCTAAAAAGAAAGTAAAACCTCATTGTCCACGGGCGCCTAATGGTAGACCCCACATTAGACCGGACATTTAAGTGTAACACATACTAAGGCTATCTCTCGCTCCGCTTCAAACAGCTACCTCAGTTCTACATCAAGCAGTCACGGCTCAGCTGTTTCATCATCCCAAAGGGCAACTGCCTCCTTCTCCTCTTTGGGAGAAATTTTAGGAAAGAGCATTCAAAGTGCTACTTCTAGTGTTTTACTGATTGGTGGTTTTATAGTAATATTTTCTGTCATTCTTTCCATTTGTCAACAAAGTGGATTGCTTGATGTAATAAGTCAAATGGTTACTCCTATGACTAGCTATATAGGAATTCCATCTGTGCTGCTAAAGCCACTTCTTTCTGGACTGATTGAGCTCACCAATGGTGTTAACTTAGTAGCTACAACTCCCATTAAAGCCATCTCTTTTAATATGATTGGTTGTGCTTTTCTGCTTGGGTTTGGTGGAATTTGTGTTTTATTGCAAGTATTCAGTATTACCAGTAAAGCACATCTTTCAATTAAAAAATATGTCATTGGAAAATTGCTACAAGGTACATTTGCTGCACTATATACAGCTCTTGCTTTTGCTATTTTGCCTAGTATTCGTTTAGATTTGGCTTGCACTATTTTTAAATTATAATTTTATCTTCTATAGTTAAGAATATTGATGATTTATTTCATTCCTCGGCTCATGAAACGTTCATTGGTCTTCTAAGCCAAAACTTGCATGAGCCTCTCCAAGGAAACTTGCACCCTCATGCTAAGTTTTGTCCAAGAATACCAATTCTCATTTGTTTCAATCGCATTCGTCATTCAATAAATCATCAATATTCTTAACTTAAAATTATGACATCATTAGCTACACATAAATTTTAAAAAAATTGCATACAATGTACCAGTTTAGAAAGGATTTGATAGTATGGATAAAAATGAACCAAATTTTAATTATTCGCCTTATTCGCCTTATGGAGGATTTGATATTGGCGCAGACCCTATGCTTGGCGATAACCCTATGTTTAATCCAGTCATGCAATATGAACAGGCCTATATGTATTATCGCTATTTGACACAGCAAATGGAATATAAAATTAAGTGTAAAGAATATGAGAGAATGACAGGAGGAAAGTCGGAGAGAAGAGTGGAATAAATAATATTTTTATAAAATTTGTTTTGTTCGCTTGAAATTAATTGGTAAATATTGTATAGTAAATATATAGAAAAGGAACAAAAATGTCAATGTGGTTGAATAGCAAAGGAGGAATTCGTATGTCAATTCACTGCAATAGCAACAAAGAAGATATTAAAAAAATTGTGTTAATGCCAGGAGACCCCTTAAGGGCAAAATATATTGCTGAAAATTTTTTAGACAATGCTAAATTAGTAAACACCGTCCGTAATATGCTTGCTTATACAGGAACCTACAAGGGAAAGGAAATTACCGTATTTTCTTCTGGAATGGGCATGCCAAGTATGGGAATTTATTGTTATGAGCTTTACAAATTTTATGATGTAGATGCCATTATTCGTATTGGCTCTTGTGGCGCTTATGATGAGAGCTTAAATTTATTTGACACCATTTTGGTTAATCAATCTTATACAGAGGGAAATTTTGCTTATGAATGGAATGAGCAGAATTGCCATATTGCTAAATCAAATGATGAACTTAATCATATCATTGAAGAAACCGCCACAGAACTAAAAATTGCTTGTCGAAAGGAAAATACACTATGTAATGATTGCTTTGATGGCTATTTAGATGATATTCCTGCATGGATTCGTCGTTTTCCAAAAAATTTAAACATTGCTGCTTGTGAAATGGAGGCTTTTGCATTATTTTATATTGCTAACCATTTGCACAAAAAAGCTGCCTGCTTGCTAACAGTAGTAGATGCCTATTATAAAAATCAAGAGAGCACTTCTGAAGAAAGAGAAAAATCTTTGAATGATATGATTCGATTGGCTTTGGAAAGCGCTATTAAGTTATCGCATTAATAAAAAAGGCCCTCGCTTATTTTTCAATAAAGGCGAGGGTTAATTTATGGTACTATCTTCATTGTTTAATTCTATGAAAAGAATCATCCCATGTTTTATAAGAAAAGAGAACCTTCCCATTTTCCCACTATTTTGTAATTGATAATACTTTGTATTGTACTACACCGGCTGGTGCTTGCACATTTACTATTTGGTTCTTTTTAGCACCTAAAATTGCCATTCCAATTGGTGATTCATTTGAAATTTTATTTTGTGCTAGGTCTACCTCTGTAGAGCCCACAATGGTATAAGAAACTTCTTCATCAAATTCAATGTCTAGCAATTTTACTGTGTTTCCAACTTGAACTGTCTTAGTATCAATTTCAGATTCATCTATAATTTTAGCATATCGAATTTTATTTTCTAATTCTGCAATTTTTGTTTCATTTTCTGCTTGCGCGTTTTTTGCCTCATCATATTCAGAGTTTTCTGATAAATCTCCATATCCTAGGGCAATTTTTATTCTTTCCGCTATTTCAGCTCTTTTAGTTGTTCTTAAATTTTCTAATTCTTGTTCTAGTTTGTCATAGCCTTCTTGGGTTAATAATACTTCTTTTTCTTCCATTAGTCTTCCCTCCTTTTGTAAAAAAAATGAATGGCAACAAATTACTTTCATAACTTGTTGCTACTCATATACTATACTCGTTTTTTTGCATTTTGTCAAGCAAATTTTTGTGAACTTTTTGTGTCCTTCATCAATTTTTAATTTCAATTTTATATCCTTGTTTAGTATGCAAAATATAAGTTTTACTTTCCTCTTTTTCATCAACTGGTCCTTCTACATCTTCCGCTTTTTCAATAATCCCTGCCTTGACCATTCGATTCCAGAGGTCTTTTTCTGTAAGCGTATTTTCTGATTCCTTATCTAAGTTCCATATATTTTGAATCGTTTTAATCTCTAATTTGAGAGCATCTATTTCTTGCTTTGTTTTATAATCCTTCGCTTTGTTGATAACACCATTATTTCCTATTACCATATTCGTGGTAGCACTGGCTAAAATAAGAAGCACAATAATCGTAATTACTAATACAATCATAGTAACGCCTCTTTGCTTTTCGGCAAATTCAATTTTTTTATTCATTACACTGTTCATTTTCTATTTTACCTCTTCTTTCGTTGTCTATGACTCTATAATTATCATACTTCATTTCCTACTGCTTGTCAATGACTTTTTATGTTAAGGTTGGAATATTTCCGAGTTTCCAATTTTATCCTTTGATATTCTTTTTGATTAATTATTCCATTTTTGCCATACAAATTGAGTACTTTTACTTGATCATTTTCTAACTGTCTTCTTACCGATAAAAAGTTCTCCTTTTGATTTAAAATTCCTTCATATAAGTTAATGAGGGAGCATGTTCCTAATAAATAATATTTTTCGAATAGTTCTTTTATCTCTTGTGAAGCCTCAATATCCATGTGATGCACTTGAATACCATCAAAAGTTGAATTTTCATAAGAAGCATTATTGCCCGCCTGAATAAGAATAGCTCTTCGATATATCACATATTGTTTTAGTTCCTCTTCTTGAAAATCAAAATTGACAATAATTTGTGCCCTCTTTAGACTCTTTCTTTTATTGTTACTTACTGTAATAGGAATTCCATCTTCCCCTTCAATTTTTTCTGCCAATAATTGAAAAGGTTTTAAATTATCTGTAACAATGTTAATCGTTTTAAAATGGTGTAGTAAAAATAAAATGTTGTCTATATAATCTTGCTTATTATGGTGCATCAGTAAATAAACATCTTCCATTTCAGTCTGCTTTTGTTGCTTTTGCAAAATATATTCTACAATTTCCAAAATAAGGTAAGAAAAAACTCCTTTGCCATTCATCAATGTTAAATGTTTTTTTATCTCATCATTTTCTAAAAATTGTTGTAAAAAAATTTTATCTGTTTTGAGTTCATCCGATAAGATAACGGCATTAATTTTTTCTGTTTTAACCATTCTTTTTAGTTTGTTGATGCAATTCTTCATATGATATTGGTATTTTTTCGTACTCCAAAATCCTATTTTTTTTTGCTTTGCAAAAGGGAATATTACAATTTTTGCTTGATAAATTTGTTTAACGGTAATTATGTGAAAAACATATTTTATCCATACAATACATGCCTCAAAAAACTTTTTAAAGGAAAATTTCGTTATGTTTATTGTTTGTGAGTGTTCTTGTCCTTTTTCATCATATAGTTCATCATCACTAGTTTTTAATTTTATATATGCCGTCAAAAAACCACCTCCACTTTGGTAATACCATTATATGGAGGTGGTTTTTGATTTATGCATTTTACTAAATACCTAACTTATTAGCAATCAATTCTAGTATTTGATTATTTTCTCTATCCTTTTCCCAGTAGGCAGCTCCTACTAACTTGTATTTTTCAATGAGGTTTAATTTTTCTTCAATGGATTTTTCATCTTCAATCCACATTTTGTATGTAGCACCATTTTGAGTATATTCTACATAATTTTGCTTTAGGTTTTCATTCCATTGTTTTTTAACACTGCTAGGAATGACAGAATTTACATCTTTTACATCGACTGTATCAGAACTAATTTTTCCATTTTGTTCCTTCCAAAGTCTTGTATATAAAGGAATTCCTAATACTAATTTTTCAGAAGAGACTCCTTCTTGTCCTAAAAACTTGTTAATATTTGCCTCTACCCAATCGCAACCTGCGGTTGTTCCCTCTTGTGGCGATGTACCTCCATATTGGTCATATCCCATAAAAATCATATAGTCTACTACTTTTCCAATGGTATTGCGGTCGTAGCACATTGACCATGTATCAGAGCCATCAGGCGCCGTAACATCCACTGATAATACTGCTCCAATCTCATTCAGCCTTGGTGCTAATTCAATTAAAAATTGAGAAAACAATTTTTTATCTGCTTCATACATATTTTCAAAGTCAATATTAATTCCATCTAAGTGATATTGTACAATATTGTTTACAATTTCATTGATTAATTTTTCCCTTAGTTTGTAGTCATGCATAATTTCAGAAGTAGTTTGTATCATAGAGTCATTAGAAAGTATTGGCCAAATTTGATAACCATTTTGATGCGCCCATGTAATATAAGCCTTTCCTTGTTCTTCAATATTGGCTTTGACATTTCCTTTGCCCAGCTTTTCTAATGCAAAAAAGGATGGTGATACTACATTAATACCTTTCATAGTGGTTCCTGTTCGATTAGGTGCATAAACGTAGGTAGAATAATAGTCCCACATTAAGCTAACTGGTTCTTTAATTTTCTTTTCCTTTTGAATTGCCTGACGAAGCTGGTTCATTTCGCCCATACTGTTTGTTTTGACATATCCTAAAGTTCCATTTTGTGTCCTGACCCTTGTCCAACCATCAGGAACAGGATAATCACTTCGATTAGCAATGATAAGAGTTTCTCCTCCGTTGACCTTCTCCACGGTTCTTGAGAAATTAGTTGGTCTATATTTCACCGAAACATTTTTCTTTGTTGTTGCAACAGTATAGTTTCTATCTAAAGAATCAATTACTACCACATCATTTTCTTTAATATAGCTCACTTTTACTTGATAAACATCCTCTAACTCTGAAAAAGGAATATAGTAAGTATCATCCTTTTGAAGAAGGACCCCTTTTACTTTTTTGTTGCTACTGTTGACTTGAATTTTCGTTCCCTCCATTGGAATAGTAGCTAATTTGGTACTAGAACTTGTGATAATTTGATGATATTGTTCATCATAAAAAATATATGGATCAAAAAAGTTTTCAATATCTGCTTTGGACAGATAAATAATGCCTCCTTCTATGAAAACATCCCTTTTCAAGCTTGTAGTAACGTTGCTATTATTAATAATTAAGTTAGTTTTGCCATTGACATCATCTTTTAAATAATTTTTTGCTTTCATAAGAACCAAAATTACTAATGCTAAAAATATTGCTACTACGATAATTTTAATCATTATTTTATTTCCTTGTTTATTATTCTCTGTCATTTTTACTAGGTATTCCTTTCTTAAGGCTCAAATCAATTCTCCTTATTTTTACTACACTATATCATAAATTTGAGTTTTGGGAAATACTTTGCGGGAGATTTTCGAATTTTTTTAATGATTTTCTTAATTTTGAAAATTGATACTAAATTTGGTTTTGATTGATTTTTTGTATAATTATTATCATTTTAGGAAAAGATAGCATTAAGTAGACAATTTTATATCATAGGAGGTTTTAAAAATTGATGGGAATGGAAAAACATTTAATAGTGACAGGTGTATCTACAGTTTCGTGGAAAGATGCTGTCGTACAAGCAGTAGCAGAAGCTTCTAAAACAATTGATTATTTATCTAGTGTCAAAATTTTAGAACAAAGAGCAAAAATTGAGGGAAAAAAATTAATAGAATATTATGTAGATTTGGAAATTTGTTTTGTGATTGATCGAGATAGAGATTAAAAGGCTATTTAACAAAAAAATTTTACCTTAGGAAAGGAAGGATAAATAAGATGAAACCAATTGAAACAAATCAAGAATATAGCGATTATGTGAACAAAAAGTCTCCTGACTCCCCTATTTTAAAAAATTGCTTGAATGCATTTTGGGTAGGAGGTTTAATTTGCACCATCGGACAATTCATTATGAATTTTTGTCAGTACAAAGGAATGGAGCAAACGCAAGCTTCTACAGTGGTTTCTATTGTATTAGTTGCTTGTGCTGCTATCTTAACAGGCTTAAACATCTTTAATAAGATTGGAAAATTTGCAGGGGCAGGTTCTTTAATTCCTATTACAGGGTTTGCTAACTCCATTGTATCCCCTGCCATCGAGTATAAATCCGAGGGATATGTGATGGGCGTTGGTGGAAAAATGTTTACCGTAGCAGGTCCCGTGTTAGTATACGGTATTTCTACATCTGTCATTATTGGAATGATTGCCGTACTTTTTGGAGCTTAATGTAGGATTGGGGACGTTCGTTGAACTGACAAAATGTCGGATTGATGGGCTGTTCCTAATTCGACAAAATGAAAGGAGATTTTAAATTTATGAAAAAAGTTGGAACACAAACAGTGATGTTCGACCATCCACCAACAATAGTCGATACAGCAAGCATTGTTGGTCCTAAAGAGTCCCAAGGTCCTCTTGCAAAATACTTTGACCAGTGTTTGGAGGATGAATTTTGGGGTGAAAAAACATGGGAAAAAGCGGAAAGTAAAATTATTAAAGAAACTGTCAATATGGTAATGTCTAAATCTGTCATTACTGGAGAAGCAATTGATTTTTGTTTTGCTGGCGATTTACTAAATCAATGTATCTCTTCTAGTTTTGGTCTCCGCGAGACGAATATTCCTTTCTTTGGAGTATTCGGTGCTTGCTCTACCTTTGTAGAAGGAATGTGCTTGGCAAGTTGCTTAATTGATGGAGGAGCAGCTACCAATATTCTTTGCGCTACTTCTAGTCATTTTTGTAGTGCTGAAAAGCAATTTCGCTTTCCACTAGAATTAGGAAATCAACGCCCTCCTACTTCTCAATGGACAGTGACAGGAGCAGGTGCTGCTATGCTAGCATCTTCAGGTACCGGCCCATATATTACTTGTATGACACCTGGAAAGATAGTTGATATGGGAATTAAAGATTCTAATAATATGGGTGCTGCCATGGCACCGGCAGCTTTACAAACCTTAATTACACATTTTAAGGATACCGGTCGTAAACCAAGTTATTATGATGCGATTATCACCGGTGACTTAGGGCATATTGGAAAAGAAATTCTAATAGAAATGGCCGAAACCAAGGGATATAACATTAAGAACAATTATAATGATTGTGGTGTGTTGATTTTTGATAAAGAAAGCCAAGATACCCACTCCGGTGGTAGCGGTTGTGCATGTGTTGGAACCACATTTTCTGGGTATTTTTTTAGACAATTAAAGGAAAGAAAACTAAATAAAATTTTATTAATGGCAACAGGGGCATTAACCAATGCGACCAGTAGTCAACAAGGAGAAAGCATTCCAGGAATTGCACATGCCATTGCCATTGAAAATTAACTACCTTGCTTACCTCACATAACATGAATATTATTTCGAAAGGAGATTACCAATGGGATTTTTACAAAGTATTGATTGGATGCAAATACTAAGATGTTTTGTGGTTGGTGGAATTATTTGCGTGATTGGACAAATTTTAATTGACAAAACCAAACTAACTCCAGCTAGAATTTTAGTTATTTATGTAACAGCTGGTGCCATTTTAGGGGGACTTGGAATTTATAAGTACTTAATTGATTTTGCGGGAGCAGGAGCTACCGTCCCTTTAACCGGATTTGGTGCTAACTTAGCAAAAGGAGCAATCGAAGAAGTAAAAACTTCTGGATTATTAGGAGCTTTTGTCGGTGGAGTGAAAGTCTCTGCTGGTGGTATTGCAGCAGCCGTGTTCTTTGGCTATATTGCTTCGTTATTAGCAAAACCAAAAATAAAAAAACAATAAGCACATTGCTTATTGTTTTATTTCATTTTGTTCTATCTGTATTGTTTCTTTAGTTCGTCTTAGCACTCCTCCATCACTGATGAGGATGTTAACAACAACTCCTCCTATTAATAATGCTATAAAAACAATTATTAATAAAAGAATAAGGGTTATTCCATGTTCCTGTTTTTTCATTTTATTTTCCTTTCTGATATCATTATTTTATCATATATTTTTTAAAGTAGCAAGACAAAACACTACTTTCATGTAGCAAAAATAAAGTGGGCAGAGGAATTTCAAATTTGAAATTCCTCTGTCTTGGATTTAACGCTTATCTACCAGCTGCCGCACGTACATCTTTGTTCTCGTCTTGGGCTAATTTTTTCTTTGTTGCTAATGATTTATTAGCATTATTAGCAACGTTTCTCCTCACAATCCATTCTGAATCATCCGATAACTTTTCTAACGTGCTCGAAAAAGTATGCCGATTGTTAGCAACTGCCGCTCGAACAAGCCATTCCACGTCATGTGCCAGTTGTTCTAATACTTCCCCATTTGTTGTTTCTCTAGCAATTCCCTGCCGAACTCCTTTGGTAAATTCGCTTAAATCCACAAGTACCATCTCTGTTACCCCCTAATAGTCATTTCGGATGTTTTAAGATGATTTTTCTATTTTTAATATGATATCATTATATCACATTATGTCACCTTTTTTCAAGACTATTATTAATTTTACAAAAAAAATGATATAAAGTTTCCTTTATACCATCTTTTGAATTTCTATTATATTATTTTGCATTTTTTGCAATATTGGCAACTTCTGTAAAAGCTTTAGGATCTGATACAGCCATTTCTGCAAGCATTTTTCTGTTAATAACAACATTTGCTTTCTTTAATCCATCAATGAATTTACTATATGTCAATCCATTCATTCTTGCTGCCGCATTAATTCTTGCAATCCATAATTTTCTAAAGTTGCTCTTTTTATCTTTTCTTCCTGCATAAGCATAATTTCCAGATTTCATCACGGCTTGTTTTGCCATTCTAAATCTGTAATGTTTTGCTCCATAATATCCTTTTGCTCTTTTTAAGATTTTTTTATGTTTTTTACGCGTAATCATTGCTGTTTTTACTCTTGCCATTTTTCATTCTCCTTTCTTGTTTCTGCTTTGTTTTTTCATTGTTTTAATTGCCGTATGGTAGCATCTTTTTAATTCCTGCTTCGCATGTTTTGTCTGCATAAGCATCTAATACTTTTCCTCTTGATTTTGCTCTTGAAGTTTTGTTAGCTAAAAGATGTCTTCTATTTGATTTTGTTCTTTTTACTTTTCCTGTTGCTGTATAAGAATATCTTTTTTTAGCCGCTTTATTTGTTTTTAGCTTTGGCATAATTAGTTCCTCCTTTATGTTTTTTATCTTAATTAGCTTTTTTTGCTAATATAATAAACATGTTTTTTCCTTCTAGAATAGGCTTTTTTTCCGGAACAGAAATGTCTGATAAGTTTTCAATGAATTGGTTCAATACTTGCTCACCAAGTTTAATATAATTCATTTCCCTTCCTCTAAATTTTAACGTAATTTTTACTTTGTTGCCATCTTCTAAGAATTTTCTAGCATTTTTTGCTTTAAATTCAAAGTCATGCTGTTCAATGTTAGGGGTAATACGAATTTCTTTTAATTCAAATACTTTTTGCTTTTTACGAGCTTCTTTTTCTCTTTTTGATTGCTCGAATTTGTATTTGCCATAGTTCATAATTTTGCACACTGGTGCCTCTGGGTTTGGCGATACCATAACTAAATCTAGCTTTTTGTCAAATGCTAAGTCTAAAGCATCGTGCAGGCTCATTACTCCCCTTTTTTCTCCATTTTCATCAATTACTTGAACTTTGACTGCTCTAATTTGTTCATTAATTGGTAAATCTTGTTTAATACAAAACACCTCCCAAAATTGTTACAAACAAAAAAAGATTGATTTTTCAACCAATCCATACCAATACATATTAAGTCCCTAAGATAGAATTTTTTTACTCTTTAATATGATATATTAACCTTTTTCCATTTGGTTAAGGTGAGCATGGATTGCTACTTATTTTGTTTGCTCTATTATAATACTATCTTTTTACGATTTTGTCAAGTAATTTTGTGAAATTCCTTGACTTTTCTATTTTTTTGTATTAGAATAGTAAAGTATATTATTAGAGTGTAACTATTTTTTTACTTCTCCCCGGTGGTAAAAAAACAGTTCCCTATAGATTATATTTAGAAATGAATGGAGGATATCAATTACCATGAATAATACAACATATAGTGTAAAAAAAAGTGAAATTGAAAGCAAATGGTATATCATTGATGCAGCTGACAAGCCATTAGGTAGAGTTGCCACAGAAGCTGCAAAATTATTAAGAGGAAAGCACAAACCAACTTATACAACTCATATGGATGTTGGTGACCATGTTATTATTATCAACTGTGATAAAGTTGTTTTAACTGGTAAAAAATTAGACCAAAAAGTATACAGAAGCCATTCCGGATACATTGGAGGAATGAAAGAAATTAAAGCAAGAGATTTATTAGCACAAAATCCAGAAAAAATGATGACACATGCGGTTACCGGTATGCTTCCTCATACAAGACTTGGAAGACAAATGGCTAAAAAATTAAGAGTTTATAGCGGTAGCGAGCATGAAAATATCGCTCAAAAACCTGAAGTATGGGAGGTAAAATAAGATGGCAAAGAAAGCTGATAATATTGTTTACTTGGGTACTGGAAGAAGAAAAAAAGCAATTGCTAGAGTAAGATTAGTTGAAGGAAAAGGAACAATTACTGTCAATGGAAAAGCTTTAGATGAATATTTTGGAGCTGAAACCTTAAAGGTTATTGTAAAGCAACCATTAGTTGCTACAAATACTCTTGATAAATACGATGTAATTTGTAAAGTAATTGGTGGTGGATTCACTGGTCAAGCCGGTGCTATCCGTCATGGTATTGCAAGAGCATTAAATGAAGCAAATAGCGAATACAGACCTGCTTTAAAATCTGCTGGATTCTTAACAAGAGACCCACGTATGAAAGAAAGAAAGAAATACGGTCTTAAAAAAGCTAGAAAAGCACCACAATTTAGTAAAAGATAATATGCTTTTTATACAAAATCAGTCGAACCTCAGAAGTTTCAATACTTCCGAGGTTTTTTGTGTCTGTTCTCTGTTATCATTCTTTTAATTTCTTGTAAGTATTGAAATTAAAGCATTTTTATTTTTTCACTTGTTTGCTTTCAAAATTAATAATATACAAGTAATATGCTAGTAATATACAAATCTTCATTTCAATATCTTAAATCTATTCATATGTCTAAATTGCATAAAAAGCTAATTATGCTTCATTATTATTTTTTGCATAATTAGCTTTTTATATTCCATGTTCAGTGAAAACATACGGCATATATTTTCTATGTTGACCCCTGCTATTTTTGTTTAAGGTGAGATTTTTGCACCTTAAAGACTTATACTCTTCTTCTGTTAATTTAAAGCAATAATACTCTGGAAATCTTTCGATATTATTTTTATCATTCATAATTATCACATCCCTTATAAAATCTGCTTATATTACAAAACATTTGTTTTATAGTGTCAATGCTGTTTTAAAAAGTTTTGCTATATTTTCCATATATACAAAATCGTATTTGACAAAATCAAATAATGTGTGTATAATAAATATAGGAAATGAACATACAGAAATGTGTGTTGCCACAAATAGTAACAAACACTACATTGCCTGTCCAAAGCAAAATGTAGTGTTTTTATTTATTCCTTATTTGTCCAAAGTATGTATATAACTGTCAATAAGGCTACGTTTATAGTTACTGAAATCATAAATCCTATAATTAGGAATTGCAAAGATTCTACCATAAACACCACCTCACTTTCTCATAGCAATAGCTATGTAGTAAAGTGGCACACACATCTGCTTTTTGTTCATCTCCTATATAATAGAATAACCTAATTTTAGATAAAAAACAAGCAAACATTTGAAATTTTATTAAATTTTACAATATGGTTATTATTTTTTAGCTTTTGTTTATATTCTTATTCATTTACTGCATTAATGATATCAGCCTTATTTGTAACCCCTACAAATGTTTTTGCCACAGTTCCATTTTTAAAAATCATAATGGTTGGAATGCTCATAATGCTGTATTGTTCCGCTAAGTCCATACATTCATCTGAATTTACTTTTCCTACTTTTACATTATCACCTAATTCTTCTGCAATTTCATCAATGACTGGTGACATCATTTTACAAGGTCCACACCAATCTGCATAAAAGTCCACAATGACTGGCTTTTCAGATTGCATTACCTCCTTTTCAAAATTTTCCTCATTTAGCTTTAAAACGCCCATTTTTCATTCTCCTTTCTTAACTCCTAATATAATTTGCAGCAGCAAGTCCAGCTTTAGCTCCTTCATATGCTGCTTTACATACTTGTAGCAATCCACCTGTGGAATTACCACAAGAATATAAGCCTTCCATATTAGTTTGCATATTTTCGTCCACAATAATATTATCATGATCTAGCATCACGCCCATTTTTTTAGCAAAGTCACTTCCACCAGCTTCTCCTAGCGCAATAAAAACACCATCAATATTAAGCTCGGTTCCATCTTCTAACTCAATGGTTTTCACTTTGCTATCTCCATGAATTTCTTTGATTTTTGCCCTTTTTATTTCAAAGTCTTCACTATCCTCCATGGCAAGACCGTTTGATAAAATGGTAACTTGTTTTGCCACATTTTTTAGTTCTTTTGCTTCATTTAGGGCAAATTTTCCATTGCCAATTACCACTACATTTTTATTACGATAGAAAAATCCATCACAAATAGCACAATAGCTAATGCCCTTTCCCTCAAACTCGAGCACACCCTTCACATTTGGTCTTAACTTTTTATTACCTGTAGCAAGAATGACAGCTTTGCCTTCATATTGTTCCAGCACAGTGCAAACCGTGAATTTTCCATTTTCCTTTTCAATGTGAAGTACCTCTTCATTTTTCACTTCAATTTCAAAATGTTTTGCCTGTTCAATTCCATTTTCATATAACGTTTTTCCATCAATGCCATCTACAAAACCATAATAATTATCAATTTGTGTAGCTTTTTCCAAGTTAGATTCCCCATGGTATAAAACAAGAATATTAAGTCCCGCTCTTTTCGCATATAATGCTGCAGAAACACCGGCTGGCCCTGCTCCTATAACAATTACATCATACATGTTGAAAATCCTTTCATTTTAATTATGTACCATCTAATGATAATTTAAACCGCTCATCTTCTAAGTACTAACTTATCTATTTTTGAATTAATATAAGCCTCTAATTTTCCCATAAATTCTTCCGGCTGAATTTCTTGCTTTGCCACCATGTCTAGTCCCTTTTCCCAACTAGCCGTCAATTTAGGGTTTAGCATGTCTGGCATGGATTGTAATATCACATCATAAATTCTTTCTCCCTTTACGGTTGGCGTAATAATTTGGGTTTTAGAATTAATGGCAATATACTGAATTCTTTCTAACTTTTTCATAATTTCTGCTCTTGTAGCGCTAGTACCAATGCCTGCGCCCTTAATTTGCTCTCTTAGTTCTTCTTCTTCAATTAATTTTCCTGCATTTTCCATTGCCAAAATCATTGAGCCAGAATTATACCTAGAAGGTGGGGTTGTTTCAGAGGTTTTTATTTCATAATTAAGAACTGCAATTTCTTCCCCTTTTTTGAGCTTTTTTAAAATTTCTAAATGATTTGGTTCTTCTTTTTCTGCTTCATTGTCACTGTCGTTTGTTTCCTCTTCCTTTAAGCTTTTCCCTTCTTTGGAAGCTACTACCTCTTTTGAAACTCTTTTTAGTACCTCTAAGTATCCTAACTTGTCACAAACCCTTCCACTTGCTGTAAACTGTTCTTTGTGTTCTCCGTTTTCCACTTCAATGGTTACAGCAATTTTGCTATATTCTGCTGGTGGATAAAAAATACTTAAGAATCTCTTTACAATCAGTCGATACATTTGTTTTTGCAAATCTGGTAACTTCTCGTAATTTTCAAATCCTTGTCCTGTTGGAATAATGGCATAATGGTCTGTTATTTTACTATCATTCACATATTTTGTTTTCACCAAATTGGTAGAATACCTTTCCTCTGCCATCTTTTTCAAATATTCTTGAATTTCTGCATCCTGAAATCCCTTGGCAATGCCATTTAAATTTTTCGATATTACCTTTGCCACTGCTGTTGAAAGCACTCTTGCATCCGTTCTTGGGTAAGTAACTAATTTTTTTTCATATAAATTTTGAATAATTTCCAAGGTCTCATCTGGTTTTATTTTAAAGCGCTTTGTCGCTTCATTTTGAATTTCAGCCAAGTTAAATAGCAGTGGTGCATTCTCTTTTGTTTTGCTTTTTTTCACTTCATTTACAATAGCTTTTTTACCACCAAGTGAAACAATAAAATTCTTAGCGTCTTGCTCTTTACGAAATCCTGCCTCATTGTAAAGTTTCGGGGACTCAAATACACTTGACGTTTCTGTTACTTTCCATTCCGCTTGAAATGAAGAATTTTCTTCTCCAAATTGTCCTAGAATTTTGTAATATGGCGTTTTCACAAAGTTTCGAATTTCACGTTCTCTTGAAACCACCATTCCTAATACGCAAGTCATCACTCTTCCCACTGAAATTGAAATTTTTTCCTCTTCCATCTCTTTTGCTAAACGTTTGCCAAAAATGATGGTAAGCAACCTTGAAAAATTAATGCCTATCAAGTAGTCTTCTTTGGCTCTTAAATAAGCAGAATTGCATAAGCTATCATATTGGCTCAAATCTTTTGCCTCTCGAATTCCACGATTAATTTCTTCCTCTGTTTGAGAGTCAATCCATACTCTTTTTCGTTGCTTTTCTTTTAGTCCTACTTGATTTTCTACTAAACGATAAATGTATTCTCCTTCACGTCCAGAGTCAGTTGCAACATAAATACAGCTTACATCCTCACGCAAGAGCAAGCTTTTGACAGTATTATATTGTTTTTCCACATTTGGAATAACCTCATACTTGTATTCCTTTGGTAGAAACGGAAGAGTATCCAGTCTCCAGAACTTTAAGTTTTCATCATATTTTTCCGGATAAGACATGGTAACTAAATGCCCTACACACCATGTAATAATCCAATTTTCCGATTCTAAGTATCCATCTTTTCTGGTACCATCCATTTTAAGTACCTTGGCAAATTCCATGGCAACAGATGGTTTTTCTGTAATTAGTAGATTTTTTGGCATTGTATTTTCCTCATTTATTCGAATGACACAACATCCATTTCAGATGTATAATTTTGATTTCCATAGGCAAAAATGGCATACAACTTGCCATTTTGTCCTAATAAAAAGGTAGTTACATTTGGTACTTGATATATAGCATCATTTAAATTTCTTGTATAAATACTATATCCAGAATGTAGCAAAATATTCGCTTCGTCCGCTGCTGTTTTCACTGCCCTTTGGATTTTATTTTGTGCTTCTTGCTGTTCCACACCAGTTCGTGCTAAACAATCGGCAAAGGTCTCTTTTTCTCCTGTTACCAAGTTATAGTGGTATGTTTGTACAATCACTCTTTGTGGATTGTTTCCCTCTTTTAAAGTAGACTTAATGGCTAATGACAAGATATCGCCATTGATATACCCTACATAATTGACACTATAAATTGTTTTATAAGGGTTGTTGCTTTTTAACACCTCTGAAGCTTTGTTAGCAAATATATTTTGTGTAATCATATTAAAATTTGTAACAACTTCCCCTGCAATGTTGATAACAGGCAAGTGAATGTCCACTTCGTAATTGTTTTCTTGCTTTTGAATGTCAAAAGCGGAATACACAATTTCCTTTTGTGAATCCAACTTTTTAATATTGGTAAAGTCATAATCCGTTGTGTTCATGACATTGGTAAAAAGTCCCATCAGTTCTTCTTTTAACTCTTCCTGTGTTTTTTCGCTTATCAAATTATCATCAACACGATTGATGTTTGGCATAATTACATTATTTTTATCAACGTCTTTGACAAAAAATTGAGCATAAATTCCTGCAATAATGGCAAGAACGCAAAGTATTCCGATGAGAATATATAAAATTTTTGAATTTTTCATGCTAAGTTTCTCCTATTTTTTCTTTTTATTTTTATTTTACCCTATTTTTTTTCAAAAATCTAGTAGGCAAGCGAATGTTTTTTGAGAAATTACTGTTTTTATATCGTTATGAAACACAAGTAATTTTGCACATTACAAAGTCATCTAAATACATTCAAAGGACAATACTAGAAACAAAAAAGAAAAGACCAACTAAAAAAAGTTAGTCCTTTCCAAACAAAATGTTAAAAAAGGGACACTATGGTAAAAAATTCCGTAGCACCACGTGTCCCTAATATACTATGGTGTGGTGGTTGGTTCTACAACTGTAATGTACTTTCCATTATCATAGCCTGTTTGCTTAATTTCATTAAGTAAAGCACAAGAACCTGTTAATGTAATACGATAAGCTTCATATTTTGCACAATCACTTAGTGCATTAGTATAACTAGTAAGCGAATTAGCATTAATGGTGATTGTTCCTTTTAGTCCACTGCATCCACTGAATATGTTAGATATATTTGTGACACCGCTTGGGATTTCTGGCGCTGTGGTTAAACCACTGCATCTATAGAATGTTGCAGCCATGTTCGTTACTCCGCTTGGAATTTCTGGTGCTGTGGTTAAATTTCTGCAGCCACCAAATGTTCCTAACATATTCGTTACTCCGCTTGGAATTTCTGGTGCTGTGGTTAAGCCACTGCAACCATAGAATGTGCCTTGCATATTCGTTACTCCACTTGGAATTTCTGGTGCTGTGGTTAAGCTACTACATCCATTGAATGTATAAGAAAGGCTCGTTACTCCGTTTGGAATTACCGGTGCTGTGGTTAAGCTACTGCAGCCTGAGAACGTTCCTTGCATATCTGTTATTTTGTTTGGAATTTCTGGTGCTGTGGCTAAACTACTACATCCAGAAAATGTATATCTCATATCCGTTACTCCACTTGGAATTGCTGGTGCTGTGGTTAAACTACTACATCCAGAGAATGTATATCTCATATCCGTTACTCCACTTGGAATTACCGGTGCTGTGGTTAAGCTACTGCAGCCTGAGAATGTTTCAGCCATACTCGTTACTCTGCTTGGAATTTCTGGTGCTGTGGTTAAGCTACTGCACTCTTTAAATGTGCGATTCAAGCTCGTTACTCCGTTTGGAATTACCGGTGCTGCAGTTAAGCTACTGCATCCCTCAAATGTGCTATACAGGACCGTTACTCCACTTGGAATTTCTGGTGCTGTTGTTAAACTACTGCATTCTTTGAATGTGCTATACAGAAGCGTTACCCCGTTTGGAATTACCGGTGCTGTGGTTAAGCTACTACATCCTTCAAATGTAAAATACGATTTAACTACACTACTCGGAATTTTGGGAGCCTTTTCTAAATGAATACAATGATAAAATGTTCTTTCCATTTCTGTAATGTGTTTTCCATTAATGTTTTCTGTATATAACTCCTCATATTCCGTTTTAGTAGTATCTAAAACGTGAACATCAAAACCCGCAATTGAATCATTTCGACTCCAGCTGGTTCCGTTATAATAATAATTATATCGATATTCATAATCTCCTAAAATAAAAATATCTCCACTTACTGGGTCTGTTGTTACCTTTTGTCCCGCTGTATAGGTGGTTTCTCCCGTGGTATAGGTTCCCCCTGTTGGTACAGTCCATCCATATTCATGACCACAAACAGTACAAACATTATTCACATAATTGTGGTTCCCAGTAGTTGCTATTACCTCCCTTTTGGTTTCTCCTCCTACAGTACAAACATATTCTGTATAACCATCATCTCCACAAGTAGCTTCTACATGAGCTGTTTCCTTCCAATCATGAGTATGTAAAGCCGTAATTGTTCCATCGTCACTTACCTGGTATTTCGCACCGTCATTTAAGGTAATATTAACACTTCCATCTTCGTTTTCTACTGCATCACTAATTTCTCCTGATTCTTTTTGTTCGGTAAAATACTCATATAGTGATTTATCACTAGTTACTCTGTCTACTTCATATTCTGCCAGCATGGTTAAAATGCTATCTTTATCTTGTGCTACCTTTTGTGCCTCTGCTACCTTTTGTGCTTGTTTGATAATGCCGTTATCACTAAATACCATATTGATGGTAACTCCAGCTAAAATAAGCAAAACCACAATGGTAACCACAAGCGCAATGAGCGTAATACCTACTTCTTTTGTTTCTTTTTTCTCTCTAAAACGCTGCATTTTTTCTCTTGTATCCTCCTTTTCTATTTTTTTCGTCACAGTGTGTGTTCTTAATACACATTATAACACGAAAAATATTGTAAAATCAATACAAATAATGAACATTTTTTAAAGTGCTTAAAACAAAAGGAGTTTGTATGAAAAAATTTAATGATAAGCGTAATATTGTAGGAAACATTGTAAAACAAAATAGAGAAAAAATGCACTACTCAAAGACAGAATTATCACATAAATTAGAGCTAATGGGAGTTGAGTTGGACCGTTTTGAACTTTATAAAATAGAAACCGCAAAGACAAGTGTCAAAGATTTTGAATTGATTGCTCTATGTATTGTTTTACAAATTGATTTTAGTGAAATCAAAGAAGTAATGGAAACTGATATAAAAAATTATGCCTAAAAAGTAATGATAAAAAACCATAAATAAAGTGGAACATTACTTTTTTTATTTTTATTGAGCCATCTAAAAATCAAAAACACTGTAAGATAGCATTTTGGTGTGAAACAGGGTGTCTCAGGCGTTTCATGAATTCCCTGTGAATTTTATTGACTATTCTGCCTTTTTGCGGTATGATATAGGGGTGAAGGGAGAATTTGAAAATTTATGTTATGTTCCGTATGTAATAAAAATACAGCTGTGATATTTATTAATAAACAAGGAGAAGATGGAAAGCAAAAGCTAGAAGGCCTTTGTTATGACTGTGCTAAAAAACAAGGAGTCAATCCTATGGACTCTTTATTAAAGCAAGCGAATCTGTCAGAAAAAGATTTGAGTGACATGTCAAAGCAACTAGAAACAATGATTCAAGACATGACTCAAAATATGGATTTATCAGAGCTTAACATGGACGAAATGCAAGATGCTTTAGGTGATATGGATCCTGAGGAGTTAGAAGAAAATGGTACCCCTATTCAATTTGGTGCCATTCCATTAGGTTCTATTTTTTCCAATATGTTTGGTCATTCTGAAAGCGAAGAGTCTTCTCAAGAAGGTGCTAGTTCTTCTGGTGAACGCAAAAAGGTAAAAGTGGACAAAGAAAAGAAAAATAGTAAACGAAAAAAAGCCTTAGATACCTATGGCACCAACCTTACTATAAAAGCGAAAAATCATCAATTAGATATGGTAATTGGTAGAGATAAAGAAATTCAAAGAATGATACAAATTTTAAATCGTCGTAGCAAAAATAATCCATGTTTGATTGGAGAACCAGGTGTTGGCAAAACTGCCATTGCACAAGGTTTGGCAATTAAAATTGCAAATGGTAATGTGCCAGCAAAGCTTTTAAATAAAGAGGTATACTTACTTGACATGACTGCTGTCATTGCTGGTACACAATTTAGAGGTCAATTTGAGGCACGCATGAAATCGATTATTGATGAGTGTAAAAATTTAGGTAACATTATTTTAGTGATTGACGAAATTCATAATATTATTGGAGCAGGAGATGCTGAGCATTCTATGAATGCAGCCAACATTTTAAAGCCTTCCCTTTCCAATGGAGAAATTCAGCTGATTGGCACTACTACTTTAAAAGAGTATCGTAAATACATTGAGAAGGACAGTGCTTTAGAAAGAAGATTTCAACCTGTGCTGGTAGAGGAGCCTTCTATTACTGATTCCATTGATATTCTAGAGGGAATTAAAAAATATTATGAAGAATACCATAAAGTAAAAATTTCAACTGATGTCATTAAACAAGCGGTTATTATGTCTGAAAAATACATTCATGACAGATTTTTGCCAGACAAGGCTATTGATATTTTAGACGAAGCTTGTTCTCGCATTAACCTAAACAACAAGGAACTGTATCAACTAGAAATTTTAAAAAATGAATTAAAACAAGTGCAAGAGGAAAAAGAAGAAGCAGCTCTTGCAGATTCTACAGAGGATTACAAAAAGGCGGCTGAACTAAAAACAAAAGAGTGTAGTTTATTAGAGCAAATTGATAATTTAAATAGCAGAATGCAATTAAAAAGTCTTACCGTTCAAGATATTGCAGAAGTGATTGAAAGTTGGACAAAAATTCCTGTGAAAAAAATTACCGAGGCAGAAACTCAAAAATTATTAAATCTAGAAAATAACCTTCATCAAAAAGTGATTGGGCAAGACGCTGCTGTTGAAGCAGTAGCAAGAGCTATTCGTCGTAATCGTGCAGGGTTAAAAAGTACCAAGAGGCCACCTTCATTCATTTTTGTAGGTCCTACTGGTGTTGGAAAAACAGAACTTGCCAAATCGCTTGCCTACGAAATGTTTGGAAATAGAGATTCCATTATTCGTGTTGATATGTCAGAATATATGGAGAGCCATTCTACTTCTAAATTAATTGGTTCTCCTCCAGGATATGTCGGTTATGATGACGCTGGTCAATTAACAGAAAAAGTAAAGCGAAATCCATATTCGATTGTCCTGTTAGATGAAATAGAAAAAGCTCATCCTGATGTATTTAACATTTTATTGCAAGTATTAGATGATGGAAGATTAACAGATAGTCAAGGAAACACCATTAGTTTTGAAAATACCATTATCATTATGACTTCCAATGCAGGTTCTAATCAGAATACCAATTCAATTGGTTTTGGTGGAGCTAGAATAAACCAGGACAAAGTAATGGATAGTTTGAAAGAAACGTTCCGTCCAGAGTTTTTAAATAGAGTAGATGAAATTGTGGTATTTGAGCAATTAAATGCCGAGCAGCTATTTGCAATTGTTGATTTGATGTTAAATGACACGAGAAAAGCATTAAAAGATAAAGATATTGTTTTGCAAATGACAGATGACGCCAAAAAATTTTTACTGGAAAAAGGAACCGATGTAAAATATGGCGCAAGACCTCTTCGTAGAGCCATTCAAAGGTATGTAGAAGATAGCCTTTCTGACATGATTTTAAGAGGGGAATTATCAAATGGGCAAACAGTGGTAGCAACCAAAGGAAATGATAATTTAGAATTGAATGTTGAAGGATAGGGAGTAAATTATGTTGAAGCATATACCAAATATATTAACAGTATCAAGGTTTTTCTTAATTCCATTGATTATTTATTTTATTGTAGTAGACAATTATATTATGGCATTCGTGATGCTAACAATATCGGGGCTCACTGATGTGTTAGATGGCTTTATTGCAAGAAAATTTCACTTTGTGACTAATTTTGGAAAATTAGTGGATCCTTTAGCTGATAAGGCAACACAAATTTCAGTACTTGTAGCACTTAGTTTAAAGGGTATTGTTCCTTTTTGGATGCTTGTTGTTGTTGCAATCAAAGAGGCAGCTATGATTGCAGGTGCCTCTTTCCTGTATGGTAAAGAATTGGTCGTTTCTAGCAGATGGTTTGGAAAATTAGCGACAGTGCTATTCTATGTTGCTATTGTTTGTTCTTTAGGCATTCGATATTGGAACACAAAGGCCATTGAGCCAGGATCCTCACTTTCAGCTTTGCCACAATTTGATATGTGGATTTATGATTTAGCATTGGTAGCTACTATTTTCTCGCTTTTAATGTATTACAAAACCTTTTATCAACAGGGATATTTGAAGAAAGAAAATTTGAAAATTGATAATCAGAAGTGAAGAACAATGGATCGAAATTTGCGATTTGACATAAAATGTTGTATGATTCAGTTATCAATCTTTTAGTAGGAGGTTATGCATATGGATTCTCATATTCATTGGTCTTTTCAGCGGGAAACTTTATTACCCATTGTAAATGTTATAGGGGAATGTAGCTATCATGAGTATGAACCTTTGATTATTCAAGATTCTATCAACATTATTGAAGATGCAAGTCAATTTCATGGACTCCCAGCGCCAGGTAATTATATCACTCCTAGAATTCCATCTACAATTACAGTTTCATTTACACTAATTTTTCCCTCTGAAACAGACATTAAAGAATATTATGAATTTTTAACAGCTTAACCAAAAAGGCAGTTTATGTTTAAACTGCCTTTATTTTATTGATATTTCGTGTTTCATCAAACTGTTGATTGCAATGAGGGCTTTAATTTTAATGCCCTGTTCCATAAACATTTTCTCATGCTCTGTTTGAATGTTTTCCCAGAAGTCCGGTTCATTTTCTAAGTCATATGTTAGTTTTTCAACTTCAAAACCCGCTTCTTTGAAATATTCTAAGCTATGAGTAAATAACTCGTCATCATCTGTTTTGAAATAGATATGCGCATTTAATTTTAAAAACTCACGATATTTTTTTAATTGTCTTGTATGAGTGAGTCTTTTTTTGTGATGCTTTCCTCTTGGCCATGGATTACAAAAATTAATATAAATTCCTTCTACTTCATCTTTCTCACTTAATATTAAATTAATTCGTTCGACGTCAAATCTGGTTAAAAGCACGTTATCAATATTTTTATTTTCTGCTTGGTATACTTCTTCTATTTTTCGCTTAGCTAAGCCGAGCATTGGATCGACTAGGTCAATAGCCAGATAATTATTCTCTGGATGTCTCACTGCCTTTTGTGCAATAAAGCTTCCTTTTCCACATCCTAATTCTACAAATAGAGGTTGCTTAGCCCTTGCAAATTCATTTTTCCATTTTCCTTGATATTCTTCTGAATCTTCTCGATAAAAAGAACTTTCTTCTAATTCTTTTCTTGCCCATGGTTTGTAGCGAATTCTCATTATTTTCTCTTTTCTAACCTTCAAACAGGGACACCTTCCAAAAGCAGGTTGCAAAAGTTCCCAAAATTCCTGTCAAAGCAACCTGCTTTTGGAAGGTGTCCCTTTTTGAAGGTTCCTCTTAATCCTTTAATCATTACTACACATATGTTTTCTTGTAATTTCTAAAAGGTCCAATGGCGTAAAACCAATAATTTGTGTCTTTGAACGGTCCTTTTTTAAATTTTCCTCTAATGTTTCTAGAATTTTTTTCTTCGTTTCTTCCTTTTCCATATCAATATAATCTACAATAATAATGCCTCCAATATCACGTAGTCGGAGCTGTTTTGCAATTTCTATGGTTGCCTCTCTATTGACTGTTAACACAGTTTGTTCTAGATCTTTGCTTCCAATATATTTGCCAGAATTAACATCAATGGCAGTGAGTGCCTCAGTTTTATCAATTGTAATAAATCCTCCACATTTCAGCCATATTTTACGGTGATTTGCCTTTTCAAGTTGTTCTTGTAAGTTATACATCGATAAAATAAATTCATTTTGCTTTAATTCTAATTTAATTTTCGAATTTAGTTGCATTTCTCTCAAGCAACTTTCTACCATTTGATAATCTTGTTCTCCATTGGTAGTCACCCTCGCTAATTCATTATCCCCCAAATCTGTTAGAAGTCTGCCTATAATTCCTTCACTTTGATAAATTAAAGTTGGCTTAAATTCTTTACTTTGTCCTATCATTTCAGCCTTTTCGCGAATTTTTTTCCACTTTTCTACCACATTTTGAATGTCTTTCTCTATTTGATTTTTTTCTTTTCCATTAGCTGAAGTTCTCACAATTGCTCCAAAACCGTTTGGTAAGTTTGCTTTGATAATGTGAATAAGTCTTTCTTTTTCTTCCTGCTTTTCTATTTTTTTCGAAATAGTCACAAAGTCTGAATTTGGCATTAAAACAACAAATCTTCCCGGCAAACTAATATGTGTCGATACTCTTGCACCCTTTTTATTGGTACTATCACGTTTTACCTGTATTAAAATTGGCATATTGGGACGAATGTAATTTTTGATGTCATGCTTACTTAAAGGCTCATTTTTGTTTCCTGTTTCATTGCTTGCTTTTGGAATAATGTCTTTAATATGAATAAAGGTATTTTTTTCTATGCCAATATCCACAAAGGCCGCTTGCATGCCAACTAAAACGTTTTCTACTTTTCCTAAATAGATGTTTCCCTCTAGCCTTTGTCTGGTTTCTTTTTCTTCATATTTTTCTACCAGCTTCCCATTTTCTACCAAAGCAATGATTTTATTTTTTTCATTATCTTGATGAATGATTAGTTCTTGCATTGTTTTATTTCCCTTCTCCTAAAATTCATACTAACTAATATCTTATCGGATTTCAAACTAATTAAAATGATTCATTGCATGCTCAATTCCACGTTTCAAAAAGTCTACTGCTGCCTCAGCCGCCTTTTTTACCCCTTGACATAGAGCCTCATATGTTTCGTCATTTATTTTTCCTATCACATAATCAATAGCATCATATTCGTCTACCGGTCTTCCAATTCCTACTCGAATTCTTGGGAACTCTTCTGACCCTAGTTCATGCACAACCGATTTTGCACCATTATGTGTGCCAGGGCCTCCCTGTTTGCGAATTCGAATGTTTCCAATTTTCGTATCCATGTCATCATAAATGACTAACACATTTTCGAATGGAATTTTATAAAAGTCGACAAATGGTTTAATGCACTCTCCACTCAAGTTCATAAAAGTTTGTGGCTTGAGCAAAATTACTTTTTCTCCTTCAATAGTTCCGCTTCCATAAATTCCATTGAACTTTATTCTTGTCATTGCGATTTCATATTTTTTTGCTATTTCATTAATGGTATCAAAGCCCATATTATGCCTCGTTCTGTTATATTCCGGTTCCGGATTGCCTAATCCTGCTATTAAATACATATATTTTTACCTCTAACTTATTCTAAAATGAACTCAAATCCCATTCTAGAAATATATCAACTTTTTTTATTATAACATATTCCCCCTAGAGCTGTCAACGAAGAAAGAGCTTGATATATCAAGCTCTTCGTATCTAAAATAGGTCTTCTAATTTGTATTCCTTTTCTAATTTTTCATTAAAATATAATTTTATGACTAACATTAATTCTTTTAAATCTTGTTCTGGAATATGGAAGGAAAAAATTTTTTTAGGGTCTGATAATGTAATATAGCGGATGGCATTTTTTGTGGTATTGAAAATTTGGATTGCTCCTTTATCAACTCTGCCACAGTTGTTACATTTTAGTCCATTATCTCTAATACTAAAGTATTCTAAATTTTCTTTTTTCCCACAAATGCTACAACTATTTAGTTGTGGCATAAACCCTAACAAGCATAATAATCGTAATTGAAACACTGATAAAATGAAATCCATATTCTCATGCGTTTCTGAAATCATATAAAGTGTATTCAAATAGAGCTGCAAAATTCGATATGTATTTTGATTTTCGTCTGTCACATCATTGATGATTTTGGTAATATGTGAAGCATATTTTAATTTGTCTAGGTCTGTGCGAATTTGATAAAATACTTCTATTGTATCACATGAATTAATATGGTAACTACTAGCACTTTGGTACAGTAAGTATTCCCCAAAGCAAAAAACTTGAGTGCCTGCCATCAGCAAGCTTTTCGGTCTTCGTGCCCCTTTGGCAGCACACCCAATTTTTCCATTTGGAGTAAGTATGGTTACCATTTTATCAAAATCATTCATATTACTTTCCGAAAGAATAATTCCTTTGGTTTTGATAATTCCCATTATTTAGTTTCCTCGATATTTTTTGGTTCATTATTTGGTTGATTTGTTAGCGCATTTTGTAGTTTTACTAATTCAAGAAAAGTGTCAACATTTCCTGTTTTTTTGAAAGTATTCCATGCCATATCCTTCATTTGTTCTTCTTTCATGCAAATCAACTCCTCTTTTAGAAGATACCATCTTCGGGCATCAAACTGATTATTAAAGAATTGTATTTTTGTAATTATTTATTAATCAGTCTTCTATTCTTATCTTTTGCGTTTTATATATTTTTTATTCAGTAAATCTAAATTTTTTTACAAATTGGTCATCATTAATCCAATCCTCTTTCACTTTGACCCACAATTTTAAATTCACTTTTGTCTCTAGCATTTTTTCCAAATCTTGTCTCGCGTATGTTCCTATTCTTTTTAACATTCCACCATTTTTGCCAATAATAATTCCTTTGTGGGAATCTCTCAGGCAAAAAATGGTAGCTTCTATGTTATAAATTGGTTCCTTTTCTCTTGTTTTGCTTCGTTTCATTTTCTCAATTTCCACAAAAAGTCCATGAGGTACTTCCTCTTGTAATAATTTGAGTGCTTTTTCACGAATCGTTTCAGAGGCTAAATCTCTTAATGTTTGATCCGTATATTCTTCTTTATCATAATAAGCCGGTCCTTCTTTGAGGTTCTTTTCAATTTTCTCTAAAATCACTTCAATATCACATTGCTTGATAGCAGAAACAGGAATGATTGCCTGAAAGTGATATTCATCTTTATAACATTCTATCAATTTTAAAATTTGTTCTTTTTTTACTAAATCAATTTTGTTAATAATAAGAATAGTATTGACTTTGGCCTCTTTGATTTTTTCTAAAATCATTCTGTCACCTTTTCCAATTTCATCAGAAGTTGCTTCGATGACAAAAAGCAAAACGTCGCAGTCTCCAATCGATCCCCATGCAGTATCATTCATGGTATTGCCAAGCTTAGACTTTGGCTTATGAATTCCTGGCGTGTCCAAAAAGATAATTTGAGAATTTTCTCGATTAACAATTGCCCTAATGGCTGTTCTAGTAGTTTGCGGTTTATTCACAACACTAGCCACTTTTTGCCCTACCAAATCATTAAGAAGACTCGACTTTCCCACATTTGTTCTGCCTACAATTGAAACAAAACCAGATTTAAAATTCTCCATATTTTATAACTCCCTTTTTCTTATTATACTACCTCATTAGTGCTGTATTTGTCAAATCTTGTCATATGATTTTAATTTTTGATATCAATATCAAAATAAAATTCTACTCCGTCTTCTACGTTTTGAACACCATAATCATTCTGATAATTATTTTGAATTGCTTTAACTAATGCTAATCCAATTCCACTACCACCATTTTCTCGATTGCGAGAACTATCTACTTTATAAAATCTACCCCAAATTCTTTTTAAGTTTTCTTCCTCAATTTGCTCTCCGGTGTTAAAAGCAGTCACTCTTACTTTTTGTTTTTGCTCATTTGGTTCAATGGTGATTTTAATTTGTTTTTTCCCGTTTTTCACTTTCACATGTTTGATAGCATTGGTAAAATAATTGGTAATTACCTGGTCAATATAAAATTCATCCGCATAAACTTCAATTGGCCCTTTACTTTCAAATAATACCTCTACTTGTTTTTCCTCAATCATCACATGACATTTTCGAATTACTTCATGAATTAATTCTACAATATCAAATGGTTTATCATTAAATTCTCGCTTGCCATATTCTAATTTCATAAGCTCTAATAGTTGTTTTACTAATTGATCCATTTTATTGGACTCATCTAAAATAACCTCGGCATAGAATTTTCTCGATTCATCGTCAGTATTCACATTCTCTACTAAGCCTTCCGCATAGCCCTGAATTAAAGCAATTGGAGTTTTCAATTCATGAGAGACATCTGAAATAAATTGTTTACGCATTTCATCGATTTTTGATTTTTCCTCAATATCCTTTTCTAGCTCAATGTTTGTTTCTCTTAATTGTTTAATCGTTCTTTCCAGTTTATCAGACATGGTATTAATGTTTTTTCCCAACTCATTAATTTCATCATTTGAATCACTAATTCTATATTTTTTGCTAAAGTCTAATTTTGCCATTCGATTGGTAATTTCATTTAATTGCATAATTGGTGTTGCAAATCTTCTCGAAATAAACGAAACAATCAAACTTGATACCAAAATTGTCAAAAATCCTATCAATAGCAGTACATTATTGGAAATTCTCACACTCTCTTCAATTGGAGCAATCGGAATACGAATGTATAATTGATAGCCATTAACTAATGTTCCCGAAAGCAAAATATAATTGGTATTATTAGTTTCATCATTCATTTTGCGAATCATTACATTTTCATTTTGAGCAATAATATCCTTGCGCCTTCCTGTAATTTCTTCCACTTTTGTAGCATCTGTAATTCTGGTAAGAGAAGATAAAAAGTCTCTATCTGTAGTAAATAAAATTAAATCGGTATCTGATTTAATTAAAATGTCAAAATTGTTTTTAAAGGCTATTTTTTTTAATTCCGCCTCTAAATTGACATCTAAACTTGGCGACTCATAGTAATGATTAATTTTTTCATACAGTTCTTGAATGGCTCTTGTTTTTGCATGCATATAAAAGGTTTTAAAAACAATACTATTAATACCAATTAAGCAAATTATTAAAAAAATAATTACTGCACAAAGTACCGAAAATAACTTGAATCTGACAGAATGAAACTTCTCTCTTAATTTTTCCATTGCAATAAAATCCTTTCTTCTTACATAAGTCCATTTGGAAAATAGTTGAGGCGAGTTCAAAACCTATTTTACCTCAAATTTGTAGCCAACACCCCTCATAGTTTCAATGTATTTTCCCTTTTTACCAAGTTTATGTCTTATTTTTTTGATATGGCTATCAATGGTTCTAGAATCGCCATAGTAGTCATAGTTCCAGACATTATTTAATATTTTATCTCTTGAAAGGGCAATATTGGCATTATCAACTAAATATTTTAAAAGTTCGTATTCTCGCAAGCTCATTTCTATTTGTTTTCCATCTACTTTGACGGTTCTTCCCTCTGGGTCAATGGTGATACCTCCATAATCTTTTGGTTCCATTTTTTCTCCCTGTGTTCTTTTTAAAATTGCTTCTACTCTTGCCACTAAAATTTTAGGGCTAAATGGCTTGGAAATGTATTCATCTACACCTAATTCAAATCCAAATAGCTCATCTTGTTCTTCTCCTCTGGCAGTAAGCATCATAATAGGCACTTTTGACATTTGTCTAATTTGTCTTAACACTGACCAACCATCTAGCTTTGGCATCATCACATCTAATAAAATTAAGCTAATGGTATTTTGATTATCTTCAAATATTTTTAAAGCCTCTTCTCCGTCTGCCGCTTCTAAAATACGGTAATTTTTTTGCATTAAAAAGTCCTTGATTAATTTTCTCATTCTTGATTCGTCATCTACAATCAAAATGCAAATATCACTCATGTACTTCCTCCTAGTTTTTCCCTTTTTTCATTACTATAGTATAACAACAATTTGTGTCTAGTGTGTGAACAGGTTTTGAAGAGTCGTTCCAATTCCCTGGAAAACTGCCGCAATTGTATTCACAGTAATTTTAATAAAAATGTTATTTTCATAAAGGTTTACCATGATATCATGGGTTGGTGGTATAAACCATAGAATACAGCCAATGGCTATCATAATGGCAATGGCTAGTAGTAATTGTTTTGTTTTGTTCCAAGTCCATTTTTCCTTAATTTTATAACCTAAACTTCTTAGATAGTCATAATAGGCATTTTGATACTGCTCGTCCATTTGTCTTTTTCGTTGTTCCTGATATTCTCTTAGCTCGTCTTCATATTTTCTTCTTTGCAATTCTTGATATCGTTTTTCTTCATTTGTCATCTGTTGCTGATAGCTGGTATTTTTGATATCTGCTTGCTGTTTAATTTCTTGTTGTTTGCGTATATTCTGTTCTTCTTGCCTACGAATTCTCAGCTCTACATCATATTGCTTTCTTTTTTCATCATTACTTAAAATATCATAGGCTTCATTGATTTGCTTCATCTTGGTTTCTGCCATTGTTTGATTTTCTGGCAATTGCAAATCAGGATGATATTTTTTTGCCAAAACTCGATAGGCTTTTTCGATGACCTCTTTTGATGCTTTTTCACTTACTTCTAAAATTTCGTATAGTGTACTCATTGTTTCCCCTTTTATCTATTTCTTCACTAGGTTTATTATAGCATGAAAATTTTCAAAAATATAGCATTGATACAAAAAATCAACCTTTTAGGAGCATTTTAATAAGGACAATTCTTATTAAAAATGCTCCTAAGGCTTTTTTATGCTGTTTTTATTTGATTTTTTAACATATTTTGAAATCCTTTTTCAAAATCATATTCATTAGCTGAAACTGAAATAATTCCAACTCCTGAATAATATATATCTATTTGTTGATATTTCTTTCCATCAACCTTTATTTGTTGGTGAACTAATATTTTATCAATTAATTCATTTATAATTTCTGGTGTAAGTTCTTTTATTTCAGTGTATTTCTTAACTTTATCTACAAATGAAGTTATTGCAATTCCTTTTTGCTCTGTTGTAGAAATACTTTTATTCAATATTTCTATTTTTTCTTTT
>JAFVBS010000008.1 GCA_017479865.1 Clostridia bacterium | reverse complement strand
TCATTGCATCAATAGACTCATACTTTTTTCTATTTGCTCTTTCTTCATCGGTCATTTGTGCTAGTGTTTTATCATATCCATAAGGTTTAAATATATACCATAAATCAGACCATTTTTTATCTGTATCATTACCAGCTATTTTTTCAGATAAAGTTCCTTCATGTCTTCCCATAAATTGATGTAATTCGTTTCCATCGTAATACGATAAGCATTCAGTAAATCTACAACTTCTATTTTCTTTTTCTTCCATTAATTTTAATAACCCATTAATTCCTATTGTATCTAAACTAAAATTTACAAATGCTCTTGGAAATCCATCTAACTCATCTATCCAAAAGCCACAATCTAAAGAAATACAAGGTTTATTTACCATCTTATATGCTTCCATAACTTTATATTTTGATATGTATTTTATATCATCACTTCTAGGCTCTTCTAAATCATATTCAAACACTTTAAAGTTTACTCCTTGTAACTGTCTACTAGCTGATGCTATTTTTCCTTTATTATGTGTTACAAATACTATTTCTTCCATTTTATTTCTTCTCCTTACAAAATATTTTTTAATTCTGTTAAACTGTTAATTTCATAAGTTGGTCTATATTCTGTATTATTTTCTATAATCCTCATATTTACCAGTGTATGATTTTACATATATTCCTGCCTGCTCTAGTTCTAATTTATATTGTCTTATCATTCTTTCTGATACTTCTAAATTTTTTCTAAACTTGATATACTATGTATTTCTTTGTCTTTTAATATCTGTAACATATTTAACATATTAGCAATCTTACTCATCTTATTTTACCTCATTTTTATAAATTATTTTCACATTAGTTACACTATATCATAAATTTACATTTTTCTCAATATCGCATCTTTTTGTGCTACAATTTAGAACAAAAGTTTTATTTTTCTAAAAAACTATTGCTTTTTCTTATATTTTTGATATAATATGAATTACGAAAGGAAGTTTGGTATATGCAAGAATTACTAAATATTTTAAATACTACAAAGACTACTCTAGATAATTATTATGAGATACATAAAGACGAAGATTTTTCTAATAAAAGAAACAATCCTAAAGATTACCTTGAATGGATAGATAAAAAAACTAAAATTATTATTAATTCCCCTGAATTTATAGAAAAATCAAAAGAATATATTGTTCGTGGAGATGTTGTTTGGGTTGAATTTGGATTCAATATAGGCGAAGAATTTAGTGGTAGGCATCCTGCTGTAGTTTTAAAAAATGGCGGAAAGACATTATTAGTTCTACCTATTACAAGCAAGCAACCAACTGAAAAACAACTTGCTAGTAAAACTTATATAGAACTAGGAAAAATATATAATTTTAAACCAATGAAAAGGTGGGTTAATATATTTAACATTAGTCCTGTAAGTATTGAAAGAATAGATTTTACAAAGAAAAAAGGAAATGTTAAAGGCATTGATTTAGATAATATATCAAAAGTTTTTTTAGACTCCGACCTATTCAAATATAGACCAGCTAAGGATAATTCATAATTTTTAAGAATTTTTGCATAAATTACTTGATTTTTACATAAAAATATAGTATCATTTAATTAATAGAAAATCTATTTAATTAGATGACTGAGAAGGCTTACTTCGGTAAGCAGTTATGATTTAGAATGTAGCTTATATAGAAATATATAAGCTACAGTTTTTTTATTTATTATATAAGTTCCATAAAGCTTACAATTTTCTCAAATGGGGATTGGGGCTTGCCACATAATAGAATTTTTGCTAGGGAGTAAAAATTCAGTGCTTGTTAGGATTTTATAAGGGGGAAAAATACAAAAATGTACTCCCTATTTTCTTAACTTCCGACCAACTTGGTCTGAGGTCGATTTTTATACTCCCCATTTTAACTTTGTCGCAACTTGCAACAAAGTTAAAATAAATCATATTTCTATGCTATATCTTGGTTAAAAATAGTTGTCTAATTTTTTTAATAGTGGTATATGGAAACATGTCCCTGCTAAACCACCTTTACTATATTTTCTTATAATTTCAATAAAGTTTATCTATTTTATAGTTATTTTTAATATACTTAGGAACAAGTCTTAAAGCATTGATATTACTGCATCTATTTTAGTTTCAGAACAGATACGCACTCCACATGGCTTGTAAACGGAAACATGTCAACTGGTTGGATTTTTTTTATGGTATATTTTTCTTCTAAAAGTTTTAAGTCTCTTACCATTGTAGCGGGATTGCAACTAATATATATGATTTTAGCTGGCTGTACCTTTAGCATATTTTCAATTGTAGTGTTGTCTAGACCTCTTCTTGGAGGGTCAACAAAAACAACATCAGGTGTTCCGCTTTTGGCTAGTACCTTTTCTAATGTAATTTCTACATCACCACATAAAAATTCGATATTCTCAATATGATTTAATTTTGCATTTTCATTCGCATCTCGAATAGCATCTGGTACGATTTCAATTCCATATACTTTCTTTGCCTTTTTGGAAGCAAAAATTCCAATGGTTCCAATGCCACAATACAAATCGAGTAATACTTCATTTCCTTTTAATTCTGCAAATTCGATTGCATTTTGATACAATACTTCGGTTTGCCTTGGATTGGTTTGATAAAAGGACATTGGAGAAATTTTGAAGATGTATTCTCCTAGTTGGTCCTCAATATATCCCTCTCCATATAAAATCACATTCTTCTCGCCTAATATGACATTGGTATTTTTGGTGTTCACATTTTTAACAACCGTTTTTAATTGATAGTCTTTTAGCGTTGGATTTTCTTGAAACTCTTGTAGTAAAAACTCTACTAATCTTTGCTCTTGTGGTATTTTTTCTCCATTAACCACTAACACACACATGACTTGTTTTGTTTTGACACCTATTTTAATGACAATATGTCTGATAAGCCCTTTTCTTTTTTCTTCATCATAAACCTCAATGTGCTTTTCCTTAATATAGGTTAAAATTACTTTTGATAATATTTCAGAAATTGGATTTTGAATGAAACAATGTTCCATTGGAATAATTTCATGAGTTCTTTGGGCAAAAATTCCTACAATTGGATTGCCAGTCTTGTCAACTCCTACAGGATATTGTGCTTTATTTCTGTAATAATATGGCTGTTCCATTCCAATAGTCTTTTCTACTACTACCGGCTTAGCCAAAGTTTTATTCACTAAATTTTGAACCATATTTTGCTTCATTTCTAAGGTGGCTTCATATTGAATATGTCGTAAACTGCATCCGCCACACCTTTGATAAGTTTTGCAATCTACCTCTTTTCTTATTGGTGATGTCTCTATGACTTCTACTATTTTGGCAAAGGCATGTGAAGCAGTGGTTTTTAAAATTAAAATTTTACACTTTTCTCCTTTGATGGCACCAGGAATAAAGGTAGTATAGCCATCTATTTTGGCAATTCCTTCTCCCTCAAAACCGTTGTCAATAATTTCTACAATATATTCTTCATTCTTTTTTACTGGTATTTGATTTTTCATAGCCTCTTTCCATCCATATTTTTTATCTTTCTTGGTTTTCTAACTTTTTTAATGCTCTATTTAATCCCCAAATTGCCTGCTTGTGTTTTAATCCCTTTTCTACTTCTTTGGCAAATTCATCAATTGTTTTTTTATAAAATCTTTGATCTTTTTCAGAGAATTGGTAAATATCGGTGTCTGCATCTTTGCTTGCATAGACCGCAATGCAATTTTGATAATTTTTCTTATCTTTTTCTTCATAATAGCAGTCAATGATATGAATTTTTTCTTGTTCCTCTATTGTAAACAACTGCATAATTAGTTCTTCTAAATGCCTTGTTCTATCTGCAACTTGTAGCTGATGATTGTCATATGGTTCTAAATTTTCAAAAATCAATTTTGCTTTTTCTCTTAAATCTTCTATTAATTCTGATTGTGACCTTAGGAAATACAAATAATCGTCTGCGTAGTAATTTTCATCACTAATATATCCATCTTCTTTGTCCATTGCTTCTAATTCTGCAAAACTGATGACGGGATTTCCTCCCTCTTTAATAGATAAGCCAAAATTTTGCGTTCTTGAGTGACTCTGAATATATCTTATATCCTCTTGTAAGTCAATGATATATGGTGCTCCTTCTTGTGGTTGTATAATATTATACATATGAGGACACTTTCTTTCATCTCCGGGAGCAACTACTACTATGACATTAACCCCTAATTCATTTAAAATATATTCTACGATATATGCCATGGATTTACAAATTGCAATTTCATTCTCCATACATTTTTCTATTGCTCTTCTTCCACTATTTTTATAAATTTCTTGTCTTGTTTTTGAGTTACCAAAATAAAACTCTAAATCGAAAGATAATCTAGAGCCCAAGTCTAAATAAATATGTCTTACCAACTGTTTTTCGCTAATCTCAGGATGCTCTTCTTGATATTGTTTCATCCTTTTTATATATTCTATAAGATTACTCATTTCATATTTTCCGTCCTTCTTTAAGTTCTAATGTTTCTATTATATCATAAATTACTGATATTTGATATATTTTCTTGTATTATTTACCAAATTATTTTATAATGAGTATATCATAAGAAAAAGAGGTTTAAAATGACAAGTTTTGGTTTAAAAATGATTGCAATGGTTACAATGTTAATTGATCACATTGGATTTGCAGCCTTTCACTATGTTACATGGATGAATTTGCTTGGTAGAATTGCATTTCCTATTTTTGCATTTCAAATTTCCGAAGGATATGTTCATACAAAAAATCTAAAGAAATATATTGGAAGGCTCTTTGTTTTTGCACTTGCCTCTCAGCCTGCCTTTATGCTTTTCCATTCACTTGTCTCTAAAGAAATTGCTTTAAATATTTTCTTTACACTGTTCGTAGGATTAGTTGCCATAATTGTGTATGATAAAATAACACAAAGGCAAACTAGTTTGTGTAAAAATGGAACACTAGATAAAATGATAAAACATTCTTTAGCTATTTTCGTTGTCATTTTATTAGGCATTTTTGCGCAAATTTGCAAATTTGACTATGGCTTTTTTGGCATTATGATTATCTTTTTATTTTATTTATTCAAAAGTAACAAAATGGCAATGATTATTTCTTTCATTATTGCTTGCACTTTGAAGTATTCTATTAACATCTTACGCTTTGGTTATCATTTTTACTATATACTTTTATGTATATTTACCGTTCTTCCAATTATTTTCATTTGTTTATATAATCAAAAACAAGGCAGAAAAATAAAATATTTACTTTACTTTTTCTACCCTGTTCATTTGTTGATTTTATATTTCATATTTCGTTAAAACATCTATTTCATATCTTTTTTAAGAATTTCATGACAAAAATTTGCTTTCTTAGTAGCTCTTTATTGCTGTGTGGCAAAGTTAATTCCTCTTGCTACAACGCTGGACATATTTTCAATCAATTCATCTATTTCTTTTGGGGTGACAATAAAATTATAATCAGCTGGTTGTAGCACCTCTTTTATCATTTCATATTTGTCTTCCTCTTGTAATTGATTTAAAAAGTCATTAGAATGTGCTTCATCCTGTATTTTTTTGATAAACAAATCCAGGCTATCTGCTGCAATTGTTGCCGCTTCTACTACAGTAGGTACCCCAATGGCAATAACAGGAATTCCTAAAGTTTCAATGGTCAGTTCTTTTCGTTGATTTCCTACTCCCGCTCCTGGGATAATTCCCGTATCTGCCAATTGAACCGTGCTACTAATTCTTTCAATGCTTCTGGAAGCTAAAGCATCAATAATAATGACCAATTTTGGATGAATATTATCGACAATTCCTTTTAAAATTTCTAAGGTTTCAATTCCGGTGGTTCCCAATACTCCAGGAGATACAGCACAAACACTCCTTGTAGTTTCTTTGTCTAATACGTCTGGCATGTACTCTAAAATATGCCTTGTAATATCAATATCTTGAATGACTTTTGGTCCTAATGCGTCTGGGGTAACATACAAATTGCCAAGTCCTACCACTAAAACAGGGTCTTGTGGACCAACTAAATTGTTAATGAGTGTTTTTAACTCTTTTGTTACTGCTTCTGATGCTTTTTGAATTTCTGGTTCTGTGGCAATTTTCAAGTTTTTAATATCAATAGTAATATAGTTTCCCTTTTTCTTGCCAATGGCTTGTTCCCCGGCTTCGTTTAATACTTTTACTCTGGTAATGTTAATGTCTTCACCTGCTGTTTCTTGTTCTGTCGCAAGTCCCTCCACTTCCTCGGCAATGTTGTTTGCCTTTTTATACAAGTCACGCCTTTCTAAGGCCAAATCTGTTCTAAAATTCACCATAATTAAATACTCTCCTTTATCCTTAATATTGGAGAGTATTTCCTGTTTGGGCAAAATTTATACAGTTACAAAGTCAATATCTTTCGACATTTACCAATATTCACATTTTCATTGGCATAATCATTTTTTGAATAGCACATTTTATTTTATTCTTTCAAAATCTTCCTCATTGAATTTTTCTGCAAACAATTTGGAAAACAAAGCATTATTATGAACTAATGCTTCCTTTTGTGATTTTTCAAGTTTTTTTATTTGGTATTCTAATTGAGATGCAAGTTTTCTATTTTCAGATTTCCATGCCGCTTCTATTTTTAGCACAGTATGACTATGTGTATATTTGGCACCTTTTTCAGTTTTTTGACTATGCTCTTCTAATCTGCGAGCCAAGTCCGTAGTAATTCCAGTGTAAATAGAATTGTCAGTACATCTCATCATGTAAGTATAGTACATATTTTATTCCTCTAATTTTTATCACGATTGTCAAAAATCTCCGTTCCCATTGAAACCACAAAATATTTCATTTGGTTATCTTCGAACTTTACCTCTATTTTGTTTTGCTCACGTAAATAATTTAAATAACATTTGATAATGCTACCAATTAAAGCATGTTGATACTCGTTCATTTCTATTTGATATTGCGAAAATACTTCTTTTAGAATTTGCTCAAATGTTGTAGGTTGTTCACAAATCTTAAGAATTAACTGGATAATTTCCTGTACTTTTGCTCGATTTTTTTGAATTAAATATTGAATATCATTACTTGCCATTGCATGTGAGGGAATATACCACTTTCCTCTGATGGTTTCTAATTGATTTAATGTGCTTAAAAGTTCTTGCACATCATATAAAAAGAATATTTTATGTTTTTCTATCAATTCTTCACTCATAAGACCATCGGCTAAAAAGTAGACATCATCAGAGGTTTTAATTCCTATCATATCAATAAAATGCCCTTTTAATTCAAATATTTCTAACCCTTCTGGCAAGTGATTTTCAATGGTTTCCACCTTAGAAGGCTGTGCCATAAAGAACTTATTTTCTTGCAATATTTGAGATGGATACCCCCCTGACAAATAAATTGGTTCTAAAATGGGATTTTCAATAAATGCTTTTTCAATTCCATAAGCATAGATGTTGCACCCCGTTTTTTCTTGAATGACTTGATTTCCACCTATATGATCAGCATGAGAGTGGGTATTAATGATTGCCCTTACTTGCCATCCTTGCTCTTCTATTATTTTTAAAATCTTTTTTCCAGCTTCTTTGTCGTTTCCTGTATCAATTAAATACACTTCTGTTTCATTAATTTGATAAATTCCAATATTGGTTCTATTTTTTATATAATATGTTTTTTCTCCTACTTTTACTAATTCCATACTTTTCCCCTTTATTTCTATTTTTACAGCTTTTGTATTATAGCATATTTTGGGAGAAATGTGTCAATTTTTTAAAAAATTGCTTGAAAGTATAGGGACAAAATCTCAGTTCCATTGTTCCTATTCCTGTTGTTCTTATTTGAATATTACTTGAAAAGTAGTGTATCCGTTTTCTGAATGGGCTGATATTTTTCCGCCATGATTTGTTACAATGCTTTTGGCAATTGCTAACCCAAGTCCATATCGATTTTCATCTCTATTTCTTGACTCATCTGCACGGTAGAAACGCTCAAAAATTTTCTCTTCGCTTCCTTTTGGAATACCTTCTCCTTTGTTTTTAACCACCAACATGATGTCACTTTTTTCTTTTTTCAGTAATACGACAATTTCACCATCTTTGGAGCTATGTTTAATCGCATTGTCTAATAAAATTGCCATTAATTGCTTCATTTGATCATTGTCACAACGGAATTGTATATTTTCTTCAATTTGATAGTTTAGTGTAATGTTTTTTTCATACATTAATCCCTCTAATGTTAAAATAGAAATTTCAATCGTTTTGGATAAGTTATTTAAAGCATATTGCTCTTGATTTGCTCCATTTTCTAATTTAGCTAAATCTAATAAATTCGAAACTAATCGACTCATTCTTTCTGTCTCGCTTTGAATGTTGTGGATCCATTTGGTTTCATAGTCTTTTTCTAGTGCTTCTGAACTTGCCATAATCACAGCAATTGGTGTTTTTAGTTCATGAGATGCATCAGCAATAAATTGTTTTTGCTTTTCAAAAGTTTCTAGAACTGGTTTGATAATCCAACTTGTCAGTTTGATTGATACATAGATAATTACCAGTTCTAAGCACACAAAGATGAGAAGAGAAGATTTTAGTAATGATACTACTCTTTCTTTTGCTACTGTATTATCAATAATCGTTAAAAAGCGATACTTTTGATAAGAATACGAATAATTATCAAAATACAAGTTGCCAATCTTAGTATAATTTTCTTTTTGCTGGCCGATAATCTCATTAGCTAAAGTAGTAATTTCACTGTCGCTCATTCCGTCTTCCGTATGACTAACAATTTCTTTTACTTGATTATTACTATCTAGTAATATAGTGTAGACTTGGGCATCCATAAAAATTCTTTGAGGAGCTTGCATATTGATTTCATTTTTTTCAGAAATTTGTGAGTTAGCTTCATTTCCTTCTATTTTATCAGGTCTTCCTAATTTTGAATGTTCATCTTTGATACGGTTATCTTCCAATCGTGTCAAATTACTCTCTATTTGACTTTTTTCTTGGCGATATGTTTGATGATTAAAGATAAATAAAATGCTAATTAAAAAGACTGTTAATATTAAAAATATTACCCAAAACACTTTATTTTTTAGTTTATTCATTGCTTTCCACCTCTAATCGGTATCCTAATCCTCTGACTGCTTTAATGGTTACATTGGAGCCAATTACCTTTAGTTTTTTCCTTACGAAAGAAATATATGCCTCCATATTATTAGATTCTGCCTCGCTATCCATGCCCCATACTTTTTCGTAGATTCGCTCTTTGGAAATAATTTGATTTGGATTTTGCATAAGATATTCTAACAGCATAAATTCCTTACAAATAATGTCAATTGATTCGCCAGTAGTAGTACATACTAGGTTAGAGGTATGAATGTTTAATTTTATGTCTCCCACTTCAATATAGTCTTTATTCGCTTGTGTCGTATTGTTTCTTAATTGCACATTGACCCTTGCCACCAATTCATCAATATGAAACGGCTTAGTAATATAGTCATTGGCGCCTTTATCAAATCCATTCAGCTTATCTTCTAGCATGGATTTGGCTGTAAGCATGATGATTTTTGCTCCAATTTTATTGGCTCTTAATTTTCTTAAGACTTCAAAGCCATTCATTTTTGGAAGCATAACATCTAATATAATTAAATCATAAATATCGGTTAGTCCATTATATATGCCATCCTCACCATCAGTAGAAATATCTACGATGTATTTTTCTTGTCTTAATCGGCTAGCAACGACATCTGCCAATTTAAATTCATCTTCCACAATTAAAATTCTCATTTTTCCCCACCATTAATAATATACCATTCATTCCTTAAATGAATATTAAAAGGTTATTTTTTTACATCATATCATAAACAATTGCAATTCGCAAGGCATATTTCATACTCTTTTGGAAGGAAAAAATCTCAAGCATTTTCATTTATTTGCTTGAGATTTTTTAATATATATTTTTATAACTGTCTATGGCTTTAAATACAATGCTGGACGAAAACCACTTCCACTGTTTGTATAAGAGGAATCGTGGTCAGCGTTACGATAAACTGCTAGACTGTCAGAATCAGTGGCACCGTGAATTTCCTCCTCGAAGAACTACATTAGAACCTTGACTTTCTGCTATCCATTCCTCAACATTGCCTGCCAGGTCATAAATATTTTTACTTACATTTCTAGTTGGTGCCGCACCTGTGGTTAGTAATACATTTTTGTCTCCTGCTTTTTCATACTGTCCATTTTCTCGCTCTCCTACAGAGTGATAAGAGGAGTCTGTATCTTCACGATACATTCCTCTAGTAATAGTAAATTGACTACCAGCATAATTTCCCCATTCTTTACTATCAACAATTACTTGCTCTTCTGTTTTGGTGCTAGTAGAACCCCCTTCTTGAATATAGCCCATTATTCTATCCCATGCTGAGCCAGTAAGTAAATCACAATGAAATTTTGTGTTATTATACATGTTATTTGTCAATGTTTGCGCTTGACTAACCGTTACATCAGTATATGGTATTTGGTCTATAGTACATACTGCTTTCTCGTTACTTGCTTTTCCTGCCTCATATCGTCCTACATAAAAACCTCCATTGGCATACACACTTTCACTATTGCCATATTGCACTGTAGTGTCCTCATAGTTCATATTTTCCGCAAAGCTCTTCAAATAGAACGGTAATTGCTGATCAATTACGTCACCACCTAACTCTTTTGCTACCTCATTCACATTGTTAAAGTGAAGATTTTTGGATTGCTTGTCTAACATGGCACTATAACTTTTTGCATATAAACTTTCAACTGTTAATATGACAAATTCGGTTCCACTATTGGTTGTTACTGTTGCAACATATGGTCCATTTAGTGTTGGCTGAATTTCTGTATTTTGATAACTTCTTCCGATGCCTGCCATGTCTTCATCTGATAATTGCAATAACTCATCTCCATCAGGAGTATATACTTTAATGCTGTTAATATCTTCCTCAGTTGAAGTGACTGTTAAACTTAATTTTTGATTTTTTGCTACTGGCACCCATACAAATTCGTTGCCATTTTCTTTATCTCTTATGACATATCCATCTGCGACACTTGTCCCTGCTACATGCTCAAAAATGGCTGTATCTGGATTTGGTGGAGTAGTTACCTGTGTTCCTGTAATATTGAACTTCATTTGTACGTTTGAATTGTTATTGCTTACTCCTTCGCTCTTCCATTCCGCTTCTGCTGATACATTTCCTCCTACAAGCCCCTCGACTTGATCTGTCAAATCTGTAATTGAAGATATATCGTTTTCTCCTGCTCTTTTTTGCTCTTCTGCCGCATTTTGTGCTCGATGAATAATTCCATTTTCACTAAATACCATTTGAATGGTAATACCTGCCAAAATAAGTAATACCACAATGGTTACAACAAGTGCTATAAGTGTAATTCCTTTTGCTTGTTTAAGCAATATATTTTTCATATGTATTCTTCCTTCCTGTTTCTTTTTATTGTCTCTATTTTACCTACTAATTCACTTGCTTGTCAATATTTTTGAAGAATGTTATAAAATTGTATCGAAGTTGTAATATTCTTGTAATAATTTACATTTTACTGCTTACATTAATTTTATTTGGCTGAACCGATAATTCTCTTGTAATAATGTTCTGCAATTGAGCAACTTGTTCTGTTTCTAGCTTTTCTGCTTTGACGACAGCACTGACATTTCCATTGTTAACAAACAAAATAACATCTGCGAAGCCTTTTGTCTTTATTAAATTTTCTGCAATCATAATAGCATTTTTCTCGCTATTAATCCTTTTGATTTCTGCTTGTGCTGTCTTTTTTTCGTCTGCTGCTACATTACTACTTTCTAAAATGGTTTGATAGTTAGCAAGCATTTGCGAATACATGGTATCTCTATCCAACTTAGATTGTGCAAAGTAGTTATCCGACGTTGGTTGTGTATTGGTAGACTGAGGTTTTCCTTCTGTTTCGTTTTCTACTGTACTACTTGTCATATTTTCTTGATTCTGTGAATTCTCAGTATTTTTTTCACTGCTAATACTACTTCCATTAGTTAATGTCTCTGTATTTTGATTTCCATTTTGTGCGCTTTCACTCACTCCATTCGCACTGACTAAAGTAGCATCTCCTATAGAAGCCATTTGTTCTGAGTCAGCTAAGGCGCTAGTAGGAATTAAGTTTCTTTGCGGATCCCCCGTAGTATAATTTAAATATCCCGCTGCTACTAGCATTAAAGCCACTACAAATATGACAACTTGATTTTTTTTGAAATTAATTTTCATTGTTTTCATCATCCTCGTATTATATATTTATAGTATTTAAAGTCCACTATATAAGACTTATACTCAAGCTTCGAACCTTCTTTTAGGGACACCTTCCAAAAGCAGGTTTGTGAAACCTGCTTTTGGAAGGTGTCCCTAAAAGAAGGTTTAGGTTGCTTTCTTCATTTCAAATACTTGAATTTTATGGGTAGCAATTCCTGTAACTGCTTCTACTGCCTGAATGATATTGGTTTTTGTATTTGCATTGCCAGCTCCTTCTGCTGTGACAATTGCTCCCTCTATTTTGGGGCTCACCACGCTTTGTGTTATGGGTGTTTTTTGTCCGCTTGCTTCTTCGTAGATGACATCTCTTTTAACTTCTGTTTCAACCACTTTTCTCGTGCCACCACCTGTGTCCTTTTCTTCTGTATCTTTTTGTGATGTTTCTTCATTGTACATAGGAACATTTTGACTTGTTTGTGAGTAGGTAATTAGCACTTTCACCTTACCCACCCCTTCCATATGAGCAAGAATATTTTCTAATTGTTTGGTCAAATCCTCCTGCCCGTTTTCTACAGTTGTTTCTTTAGATTGGCTTGCTGTTGCTAACTTCTTATTTGGGTCAGAAGTTTGTGTTTTTTCTTTGCTTTTATCACCACTCCATATCAAATTAACGGCAATAATGGTCACCACTAAAATGATTAAGAACACCACTAAATTTTCAATTCTCTTTTTGTTATTGCCTTCTTCCCCTTTTGCCACTAGTACTTTTATCTTGTCCTTTAGCATAATATATTCCTCCTTTACTCATTTATGACAATATTTTGCTTTTCTAACTCATAAACATCACTTAAGTATTCTTGTAACTCTGTTTTCTCTTTTTGTGATAAAACATGTTGAGTGTTGCTTTCCTTTCCCTCATTTTTTGTAGTATTTACTTGTTCATTTCCAATGGTAATATTGACTGCTTGGATTTGATTTACTTTGTTTTGTACCTCTTCTTTTTGCTCTTGTTTTGCTTTTCGAACTGTTAAGCTAATACTTTTTATCGTGTATTCCTCGTTATTTTCTACCGCTACTTCCAGCTTTTCTACTTGATACCCTTTGCTCGTGATTTTTTCTTTCATGTCGTTTTTGAGGCTAGTAATATATACTTCACGAATTTGATTGGTGTTGGTATTTTCAAGATTTGTATAGCTACTGTTCGGTTTGCTAGAAGCCTCTAAGTATTGGTTAAGATCTAAAATATCACTTACTTTTAATGAATTGCCTGTTAGCTTGGTAATTACGGGTGAAACAATCGAATACAACACATACACGCCGCACCACTACTTTAATGTATTTTTGTGAACTTTCTTCTGGTAAAATCATTTCAATGATGGTACCAATAATGACTGATACTACAATGCCTTGTGCCCAACTACTAAACCACGCCACCTTTATCATCATTCCTTTCCGTTATTTGTTTCGTTTGAAAAAAATTTTTTACACTGTTTATCGGTACATTAGTCCACTATTCGAAATCTTAACAACCAAGGTTGTCCCAATAATGAGCATCACAGAAATACTACACATGATAGCTAATAGCATTTTGAATGTGTCCCCCATTTGCTCTAAGAGTTTTACTATTTTTTCGTCTGCAATGGGTTGGCAAAGTGCTCCTGCCAAATAATACAATCCCATCAAGATAGCAAGTTTTATCACCGGTCCTATGCAAATGGCCACAATTACAACTACTCCGGACAATTCCCACTGCATTTTTTAAAATATTGCTACAACCAATAACGGCATCGACGGCATCGCCTAGAATTTTTCCTACCACTGGAATGAAACTAGAAACGGCCGCTTTTGTAGTCTTTGCAGTAATGCCATCTACCGTACTGCTTAAGCTTCCCTCTACTGACACTACTCCTACAAATATGGTAAGAACAATTCCTAATATCCATCCCACAGAGGAATGAAAAAATTTTCCTAACTTATCTACTTGCACACGGTTAGAAACTTTTGAAATAATGCCTAGTACATTTGCAATAAGAACAAACGGAATGAGCACGGTATTAATAAAATTTCCAATAAAAGTGATGATAAATAAAATAACGGGTTGCAATAAATTAGCAGAAGCTATATTTCCGGTGGTTAAAATAAGTGTCATGAGCAGTGGAATTAAGCTGTTGCTAAACCCTACTAGGTTTCCAATGGTTGTTCTTACCATGTTAAGAATATCACCAAAATTGACCATAATGAGAGTGACAATTAAAATGTATTGTACATAGTAGGTAAGCTGCGAAATGCTTTTATTTTCTAGTCCTTCACTAATGCTTTTTAAAATGCTATGGATGACGATAATAACAACAATGCTTCCTAATACATTGATGGAATCGATGACTTCTTTCCCTATCATTTTTGATATTGCCTTGAGCAGAAGTTTATTATCTATATTGCCTGTCATTGCTGAGGTAAACAGGTTGTTTAAATCAATTCCGTCTAAGCTATTGTCTGTATAGTGCTTTGCCTCTGCTATAAATCCGCCAATATCTAAGCTTTTTGTTTGCGATTGTAGAATTTGTTCTTGCGATGTTTCTTCTGTTGCAAGGCTTATGGGAGAAAGAATGCAGAGAACTATGAATGTAAATAGCGCGATAACAGCAATTTTAATGAATGAACTTTGATTAATTTTCACATTCTTTTTCCTCCTCTGTAATTATATTTTTCAAAATAATGTTACAAGAAAGCGTAGCCCGCGTAGGTGTAGCGAAGCGGAACAACTGGAGCATTCCCTTCTCTAACGAGACAAAATTCGCCGTAGGCGTTTTGATGTTCGAGGGAATGCGACAACACGGGCTAGCGGTTGTAACATTATTTTAAGCAATTATGCATTAGGGTAAAATTCTCAAAATCGTTTCTAATAAACTTGCAATAATAGGAATCGACATGGAAATAATGAGCACTTTCCCGCCAATATCCACTTTGCTAGCAATGGCTGTTTCGCCAGAGTCCTTACAAATGCTAACTGCAAATTCTGTTAAAAATGCAATTCCTGTAATTTTAATTAAAAGAACTAGAAATTCATTGTTAATAGAGGTTTTATTCGATAAACTAGTTAGCAAATCAATAATAGCACCTAACTTTCCTAACACTAACGATAAAATAAGCACTCCTGCCATAATAGAAACATAAATAACAAACTCCGGTCGGTATTGTTTGACAATGACAATAATAATTAAGGAAATGAGCCCCACTCCAATAATTTTAATAATATCCATTTTGATTACCTCATACTTTACTTTTTCAAAATAATGTTACAAGAAAGCTGATATAAAGTTTTTAGTTAAGACTAAGAGTATTCATGATTTATGAAATGACGAATGCGATTGAAACAATTGAGAATTGGAATTCTTGGCTAAAACGTAGCATGAGGGTGCAAGTTTCCTTGGAGAGGCTCATGCACGTTTTAGCTTAGAAGACCAATGAACGTTTCATGAGCCGAGGAATGAAATAAATCATGGGTACTCTTAGCAGTATTTATATTTCTAAAACTCATAGTCCAAACATTGTCCTCACACTACTAAACAACCCACTAATTTCCTTAATTACAAGGCTTAGTACTATAATTAACCCTGCTAGTGTAGTCATCATGGCTTGGTCTTCGCGCCCTGCTCTTACTAAAACTTGATAAAGTACTGCCACTAAAATACCAATAGCAGCTATTTTGAATAATAAATTAATATCCATGGTTATATCATTCCTTTCTTGGGCTTCAACTCTATTTGAAAAAGAATTGTTCTTTTGCCTAGTCAAACTTTCTCCTTTAAATTAAAATAATTGCCATGGTGAGACCGGAAACAATGCCCAAAGTGCGATACATTTTTTCATTTTTTACACGTTCTTGCTGAGCATTTTCCAATTGCGTTCCTAAAAACTGTGTGACAACTGCAATTTCACTTATCTGCCCTTCTAAATCTGTTTGTCCTAATAACCTACTTAAGTTTTTTAGTACAATTTTATCCTCTTCTGTTAAATTATTTGGTACCTCTTCTAAGGCATTGCTCCACGCTTCTCCTGCCGCTTGTTCTTTCATTCGGTCAGATGCCCTAATAAAAACTTGCCCTACATTGCCCCCTATTTTGCTTCCAATTTCTAAAAATAGATTTGGAATTGGTTCATAAGTAAATTTCATTTTTGTCGCCAACATATTTAATCCATTTTTCATCTCTTTGAGTTCTTTTACACGATTGGAATATTTTTTAGAAAATAAAATACCTAGCACCGTGCTGGCACCGATAATCAAAATTAAAAGAATGATTTTAAAGAATAGCATTTGTTCTCCTCCTTTAAGAAACCTGTTTTACCAGTTTCTCATATCCTAAGTATATTTGACGGTTTTCTTTGATGAATAAAATTTTTTCTATCATTTGTTTTTCTAATAATTGGTTTAAAATGGGATTATTCTCAATGTCCCATAAGCTATTTCCATGGGCTGTGAAAATTCCCTTTACCCCTGAACATACAGCATACTCAATTGCTTCAATATCTTCCTTACTTCCAATTTCATCTGCCACAATTACTTTTGGGCTCATGGAACGTACCAACATTTTCATGCCGATGGCTTTGGGAATATTGTCAATCACATCTGTTCTTGGTCCTATATCATTTTGTGCAACGCCTTGATAGGTGGCCGAAATTTCTCCTCTTTCATCTACTACTCCGGCAGGTTAATCCTGCAAAACCAATTTCTGGAATGCCACTACTAATTTTTCGGATGGCATCTCGTAGAATAGTGGTTTTACCCCTTCCTGGTGGTGAAACTAGCAGGGTGTTAAAAATCGTTTGTCGAAACGGGGCTAAAATATATGTTAGTGCTTCATTGCTACAATTCAATACTTGCCTTGCAACTCTAAAATTGAGGCTATTGATATAGTTTAAATTGATAACTTGTCCCTCTTTCATCACAGCGTTTCCTGCGATTCCCACTCGATGCCCTCCTTTCAGTGTTAAGAACCCTTGACAAATTTGACTTTGATAGCTATAGATAGAATTGTCACAAATCTTCTGCAAAATTTGTAAAATAGTCTGTGGTTCTATCTTGCTATGAATTATTTTTTCTGTTTGATTGTTTTTTAGAATGATTGGTTGATGAATGCGAATTCTAATTTCTTCTATATTTTCAATCCAATTTGCTTTGATTTGTTCCTGAATCATTTCTGGAAAATACTTTAAAATTTCTTCCACTATTAGTAATAATTCCTTTCTCGGTATTTAATGTTTGAAAAAGAATTGTTTTTTGGCTAGGCAAACAAATGAGAAAACCGGAGGTGTGCTTTTGGCACATCGATGCTGAGGCTGTTCGAAGGCGAAGCCGAGTTACAGCGTCAGTATGCAGTGGCTGGATTTTCGAAATGAAGTTTAACGACGCCAAAAGCAATTATCTTTCAAACAGAAAAAAGACATAGTCATATATATAATATATATATGCTATGTCTTTTTCTTTTAGAACTATTTTTATTTAATTTATTCTTCCCAGTTATGATATACATTCATGACATCATCTAGGTCGTCTAACATGTCTAATAATCTTTGCATTTTTGGTCCATCAGTTTCACTTAATTGGATGTAGGTAGCTGGCACCATTTGCACTTCTGCCTCTAAAAATTCTAATCCTTGTGCTTCTAATGCTTCTCTCACTGTTGAAAAATCTTCTGGGCTAGTGGTAATTTCGTAGCATTCATCTGTTGCTTCAAAGTCTTCTGCTCCATTGTCTAATGCTAGCATCATCATATCATCTTCTGATAGATTTGTCGTAGTTTTATCAATCACAATAATTCCCTTTTTGCTAAATAAATAAGATACACAACCTGTTGTTCCTAAGTTTCCACCAGCTTTATCAAAAGCATGCCTTACATCTGCTGCTGTTCTATTTCTGTTATTGGTACTTGCCTCCACAATAACAGCCACGCCATTGGTGCCATATCCTTCATAAACAACTTCTTCGTATGTTTCAGTGTTTCCTGCTCCTGATGCCTTTTTAATAGCATTGTTAATGGTATCGTTTGGCATGTTATTTGCCTTACATTTTGCAATAACATCTTTTAATTTTGAGTTTCCTGCTGGGTCAGGACCACCTTGTTTTACTGCAATTAATAATTCTCTTCCTAATTTTGTAAATATTTTACCTCTTGCTGCATCTGCCTTTCCTTTTTTAGCTTGAATGTTATGCCATTTGCTATGTCCTGACATGGTTAATTCCTCCTTTTAAACGATAGTATTTAAGCCTATTTTCAGCTTTTTATGCAATTTTTTGTTTTAAAATAAAATTCCCTATTTGGGCAAGTTTCAGATCTGGTAAATTTTGGAATTGCTCCAAAATTGCTCCAAGATTACATTAAATTTTTGTAAAAACAATTCTAACTTGTACAACTAAAAATTGTACTTCCTTGCTTTGACTTTTATATAATACCATATTTTTTTCTTTTTGTGTAGCCCTTTTTCAATGATTTTTAAAATTTATTTTTATTTTCCTTACAAATGCTACTTGTACAAGTTTTTCTTGTTTTCTATCTTTAATATTATGCCAGTTCTCTGTCCGCACATTATTGTATAATAAAATCAACCTGTCCTTGCATTAAAAAAGGAGCATATTTCATGCTCCTTTTTAGCTTTAGAATGAACTTCTATTTGTGTCAGAAAACATTTTTTTCTTAATGATGGAGATGTTAAATTACCTCCATTTCCATAATGGAAACCTCGTAGGCAATTCTCTTTTCCCCTTCTTGTGAATCGGGCGAAAGACGCTTAAAGTACTCCCTGCTTTGAAATCTTCCTTGCAATCGTATTTTGTCACCCACAACAAGTTTACTTGCTCTCACAGCCACACTTCCCCACGCAATACAAGGAATATAGTCTGAAGCGCCAAAAGATCTATGGGTAATAATGAAAAGTTCAGTAATTCTCCTTCCCAAATGTGTTTTCTTATAAAGAGGCACATTGCCAATGCACCCTTCTAAGTAAACTAAATTTTCACCATCTGTTATTGTATCTTCGCCCTCATCAATTTCGATTTTCTTGGCAAATAAAAATAATTTCAAATGCCTCCGATTATCATCTCCCCATATATGATAGGAACGAAGCTGCCCTTCAACCTCGATATATTTGCCTTTGAAGGACTCTGTCAAAATATTGGGTAAGAGTAAAACTGAAACAAGGATTGGAATATAATCGTCTACTCCGCTTAATCTTGCAACCTTTACTCTCGTTTTAAAAAATTCCCTTCCAAATGCTCCATGGCTGTACTTAAAATTTTCCTCAATGATGCCTTTAACGCAAATTTCGTTAGACTGCTCAAAACGTTTTACATTACTCAAACTAGGTTCCCGGCAATCCATAATGTTGTTTTCCTCTACTACTACGCTATTCTCTGACATGTACTTTTCCTCCTGTATAATTTTTTTTGCTTATGGTACATTTAATAGAATGAACCTTCTAGATTGTTTTTTAAGTCAGAAATTCTTCCTCCTTTAATCTATAAACAATACAAATATTATAACACTATTTTGCTTTTTTGTAAAGTTACATAATTATTATACGTTTTTGTGTAAAGCTTTGATTGTGATAGATTATAAAATCTTCATGCTGTTTAGAATATTTTTCTTATTTTTGCTCATAATAAATATTAAAGTTTTAAAAAATTTTGGGCTTAAATTTGCTCAATTGGAGGTTCATATGGAAAATCAAAATTTAAATATTTTAGATGAAGTAAATAAAGGGGCTACCATGGGGATGGACGCCATATCATTTGTAAATGACAAAGTAACCGATGATATTTTTAAGCAAGTTCTAAATACAGAATACAAAAAATACGAAAAAATTTCTCAAAGAGTAAATGACATATATTCTCATTATAGCGATAAAGAACCACACGAAACAAATACAATGAATAAAATTATGACTTGGTATCGGAATTCAAATGAAAACTATGAAAGATGATACTACTTCAAAATTATCAGAACTATTAATGCAAGGTACCAATATGGGAATTATTGAAGGAAGGCGTTTAATTAACCAAAATGAAAATGCAGCACCCGATGTAAAAAAAATTTTAAATGACTTTGTAGTCATGCAAGAGGATAGTGTAGAAACTTTAAAAAAATATTTGTAATATTTCCTTACACAGCATTTAAGATCGAGCTGTAAAATAGAAAAATCTAGACAAAGCCACCCTAAAACTAAAGGAGACTTTGTCTATTTGTAATAAATTAGTACTCGCTCTTGCAATTATTTTATATTAAATTTTATATTTTTCCTCTTTCTTGTAGTTGGTGTGTAAGTACTCATGTGCTAGCTCACTACCTGCTTCTTTAAAAAATTCTCGATAAATTCTTTGTAATATTGGGTTTTGATGCGATTTTCGAATGACACTTTTTTCATCGATGGTATAAATGCTGTCAGCCCTTAATTTTCTTACGTTTACTGTGTTTCTAATCTTAGCGCTTTTAATCGGTTGTCCTCCTCCCATCACGCAGCCTCCTGGGCATGCCATGATTTCAACAAATTGATAGTCTGCCTTTCCTCTTTTAATTTCTTCCATAATAGTTCTTGCATTCTTTAAGCCAGAAGCAATGACAATATGTATTTCTTTTCCTCCAATTGTTAAAATTGCCCTTTTAATGCCTTGATCCCTGCGGATAGCTTGGTATTCAATCGCTTCCAAATCTCTCTTGTCCAAGATGTCAGCTGCAGTTCTTAGCGCTGCCTCCATTACTCCGCCTGTTGTTCCAAAAATAGCAGCTGCACCGGTTGCATCTCCCATTGGATGATCAAATTCACTATCTTCTAAGTCATTAAACTCTATATTTGCTTGCTTAATCATTCTAGCAAGTTCTCTGGTGGTAATAACTGCATCCACATCACGAAGATTTTCTTGTTCCATCTCTTCTCTGGTGCATTCATACTTCTTAGCCACACAAGGCATCACAGACACTACATAAATTTTTTCTGGATCAATTCTTATCTTTTTTGCATAGTATGATTTGATAATAGCCCCAAACATTTGATGAGGTGACTTGCAAGTTGATAAGTGTTCTAATTGATCTGGATAATTTTTTTCAGCAAATCTCACCCATGCAGGGCAGCAAGAAGTAATCATTGGTAAAGTTCCTACTCCATTTAGTCTTTGAATAAATTCTGTTGCCTCCTCCATAATGGTAAAGTCTGCACCCGTGTTGGTGTCAAACACTTTGTCAAAGCCAAGTCTTTTCAAGGCCGTTACCATTTGTCCTTTGACATTGGTTCCAATTTTGTTTCCAAATTCTTCACCAAGTGCCACTCTAACTGCTGGAGCTGTTTGTACTACTGTATAAACTTCTGGATCCTTTAATTTTGCCAAAACCTCTAGGGTATTATCTTTTTCATGTAGTGCACCTGTTGGACAAGCACTAATGCATTGTCCACAATAAGTACAATCCACATCTGCCAAACTATTGTCTTCTGCTGTAGAAACACAAGATTCGAATCCTCTATTCATACAGTCAATGGCTCCAATTTGTTGCATTCTTTTACAAGCACCTACACATCTTCTACATAAAATGCATTTATCAAAATCTCTAACAATGGCAGGAGATTTTTCATCCACTTCATGTTTCTTTCTTTCTCCCTCATATTCGATATGCTCTACATTCAATTTAATGGCTAATGCTTGCAACTCGCAGTTTCCAGACCTAATACAGGTTAAGCAATCTTTTGGGTGATTAGATAAAATTAAGTCTAGCATCGTTTTTCTCGCTTCTAAAACAGCTGGCGTATTGGTGTGTACCACCATTCCTTCTTCTGCTTTTTGTACACAAGAAGTGGCAAATCCTCTTCTTCCTTCTACTTCGACAATACACATTCTGCAATCGCCTATCTCGTTAATTTCTTTTAAATAGCAGAGTGTAGGAATATCGATTCCCGCTTTTCTAGCAGCCTCTAAAATGGTAGTGCCTTCTTTTACTTCGACTTGAGTTTCGTCTATGGTTAAGTTTATCATTTTTTCTCTCCTTTCTTTTCACAAATCAGTTTGGAAAATAATTGAGCTTTTGGCTATGCTTGCTTTCCTGCACCAATGGCCCTAAATGGACATTTTTGTACACAGCTTCTGCATTTTATACATTTGCTTTGGTCAATTTCATGCTTCTGTCCTGGTTCCCCTGAAATAGCATCCACAGGGCATACTTTGGTGCAAAGATGACAACCCCTGCAAACTTCTTGGTTGATTACAATTTTTGCTAATGCCTTGCACTCCATTGCTTCGCATTCCTTTGCCGTTATATGTTTTACATATTCCTCTTTAAAATATCTCATAGTGCTAAGCACTGGGTTTGGAGCAGATTGCCCTAGTCCACAAACAGAAGCATTTTTGATATTGAGCGCTAGTTTTTCTAACTTTTCTAAGTCCTCTTCGGTTCCTTTACCATTACAAATTTTTTCTAACATTTCATGTAGTCTTTTCGTTCCTATCCTACAAGGAGTACATTTTCCACAGCTTTCACTGACCGTAAAGTCTAAATAAAATTTCGCAATATTGACCATACATTTGGTATCGTCCATGACAATAAGTCCTCCAGACCCCATCATAGAACCAATTTCTGCTAAGCTTTCATAATCAATTTTAGTATCTAAATGTTCTTTTGGAATACATCCTCCTGAAGGTCCACCTGTTTGTGCTGCTTTAAATTCTCTTCCATTTGGAATGCCACCGCCAATGTCATAAATAATTTCACGCAATGTAGTTCCCATTGGCACTTCAACTAAGCCAACATTATTTACGTTTCCTCCTAGTGCAAATACTTTCGTTCCCTTTGACGTTTCCGTTCCGATGGAAGCATACCAATCTGCGCCATTATTAATAATTCTGGTAACATTGGCATAGGTTTCTACATTGTTAATTAAGGTAGGTTTTTCCCACAAACCACGATGAGCTGGATATGGTGGCTTTAGTCTTGGTTGCCCTCGCTTTCCTTCTACCGATTCAATGAGTGCAGTTTCTTCTCCACATACAAAAGCTCCTGCTCCTAACCTAATTTCTACATCAAAGCTAAAGTTAGTCCCTAGAATATTTTGCCCAATATTCAATAATCTCTTTCTTGTTTGATAGCAATTTTTAATCTTTCTACTGCAATGGGATATTCTGCTCTTACATAAATATATCCTTGATTTGCCCCTATACTATATGCTGCAATGGCCATTGCTTCAATCACTGAGTGGGGGTCTCCTTCTAGAATGCTTCTATCCATAAAAGCTCCTGGATCCCCTTCATCCGCATTGCAAATAACATACTTTTGTCCCTCTGGCTCCTGCCTAACAAATGACCATTTTTTTCCTGTTGGGAATCCTGCTCCCCCACGTCCCCTTAAGCCTGATTTCGAAATTTCCTCAATTACTTGGTCCGGCGTCATGGTGGTAAGTACTTTCTCCAAGGCTTTGAAACCATCAAATGCAATGTATTCGTCAATTTCTTCGGGATTAATTACTCCACAATTTTTGAGTGCAATACGCATTTGTTTTTGATAAAATGGTAATTCATCTAACTTATTTACCACTGTTCCGTCGATGTCCTTGCAAAGTAATCGTTCTACAATTTTTCCGTTTATGATATGGCTTTCAATCATTTCTTCACAATCTTCTGGGGTTACCATAGAATAAAAAGTATCTTCTGGTCGAATGATTACAATTGGTCCTTTGGAACATAGACCAAAACAACCCGTTTTGATGACTCTCACATTTTCTAATTCTTTTTCTTTGATTAATTCGTTGAAACGTTTGAGTATTTCAGATGATTTTGATGAAGTACACCCTGTTCCATGGCATACTAAAATGTGCTTTTCTTTTCCTTTAAAATTGTTGTTGACTCTGATGTCTAATTCTTTTCTCTTTTCTTTACGTATTTCATTAATTTCTTCAAATGTTTTTTTCATACTTGATACCTCTTTTCGGACGTTAATAGACGCTCCTACATTTTTATAAATTACTTGATACTATTTGCTGGTACCTTTATTTTATTCTTTACTATACATATCAAGAACTTCATCAATCTTCTTTACCGTTGCTTTTCCATATACTTCGTTATTGACTGTAAATACTGGCGCTAACCCACAAGCACCTACACATCTTGTGGTATCTAGCGAAAATTTACCATCTGCCGTTGTTTGCCCTTCTTCAATTCCTAGTTTTGTTTTTGCTCGTTCTAGAATATCTTTTGAGCCTTTCACAAAGCAGGCCGTTCCCAAACATATTGACACATTGTATTTTCCCTTTGGCACTAAGGTAAACCTAGAATAAAAGGTAATAACACCATACACTTCTGCAAGTGGCATATTGAGGTAATTAGCAATTTCTAATTGTGCTGTTTTGGGAATATATCCATATTTTACCTGCACCTCATTTAAAATTTGAATTAAGTTTTCTTTATCATTAGTATATGGCTTCATAATTTCTGCTATTTCTTGCTTGATTTTCTGTTCTACGCAATTACTACATTTTTTATCATTTTCCACTATGTTAACTCCTCCTTTGTTCTGTTATTTTGTATATCAATATTTTATTTTTTTGCACATATTCAAAAATTTTACTAATTAAAAAAATCTAATTTGATTATATCAAATCAGATTTTTTTAGACAATAGTTTTAATGTTTTTTTAATTTTTTCTTATTCTAAGATTGACAGTTTCCTGCTTTTGGAAGGTGTCCCTAAAAGAAGGTAATCTTAAGCACCTTTTATAGCACATCTTACTTTACATCTCTTTTCCATAATCCGTGTTTATTGCAATAAGCATAAATAGTAGAGCCTGGAACATATTTGCAATGAGCTACTGCTTCCTCACCCGGTTTTAAATAAGTAGTAACCTCTTTTCCGTCAAACACAATGCTAATCCACTCAATGTAATGATCTTCCTCCATTACATGATTTACCTTGACAAATATTTTTCCGTCTTTTACCTCATAAGTTGGCACATGTTTTTCTACTGCTGCCTCAACAGAGTTGGGTAATAATGTTTTCATTTCTTCTCCACAACATTGAATACCACAACTGCAGTTGCAATCTTCTAACACTTTTACTACTGCTCCACATTGAAAGCATTTTTTAATGACTAATTCTCTACTCATTTTATCTACCTCCATGTATTTTGTATATCATAAATCAGAAATATTTTCAACTACTTTCTACATTTTATCAAAATATTAACCAACAACTCTTTTTCTATATTCAATCATTTTAGATCCAATAAAAAATAGTGCCACAAAGCCGAATGTAACTGCATACACAATAATGGTTGTTCTCCAATCACCTACCACTAATGCTGCACCTGCAATGGTAGATGTTATCACAGAAGGAAATCTTCCTAATGTTGAAATTAACAAAAATCTTCCTGGCTTGATTGGTAAAATTCCTCCTAAATACACTAAAATATCTTTTGGCGTTCCAGGAATTAAAAATAACAACAATAGTACCCATTCAATCTTCTTTTCATTTTTGAAAAACTTACTATTTTCTAATTTTTCAATCTGCTCTTTTTTGCAGAAATGGTAAATAAACGATTTTCCATATTTGCGTACTAAAAAGTAAATAATGGCTGAAACAATGGCCATAGATGCCATAATCAAAATTGTTCCCCAAACAGCCCCATAGCACATTCCTGCTACTACTTCTACCGGTTCGCCTGGCAGAATAGCAACAAAAATTTGCGCTACCTCTAACCCTAATATCGATAGTACCCCGCCAATTCCAGCACTTTGTGCCTTGGCAGTATACTCTTCTTTTCCTTCTTGTGTTAGCAATCCTTTCATAATAGGAACTAAATAGGCAGTTAATCCCACAAACATAGCTATTGCTAAGACCGTTAATATAATTTTAAATATTTTAATTTTTTTCTCTTTATTCATCATTTTCCTTTTACGATTTATTTAATTCTTTGTATCGTTTAATTTTCATGGTAGAAGTTTTTTCAAATTACCCTTCTTTAATTTCTAATGCCTTAATTGCTTTGTACGAGGTTAATTTTTTATTGAGTTCTTTGATTTTTTTCCAGATGATATCATAAATAGCATCTTCCGAAATATCACCATATAGCTCTTTAATTTTGTCATAATCTGGTATTACCCTGGCAGTAATGATTAATTCTTTTTCTTCTTTTTTGCTACCATCTTCTGGCTTTTTTCCATAAATCATCGACTCTTTAATTTCATCTTCTTTATCCAAAAGCATTTCAATTTCTTCTGGATAAATATTTTTTCCATTTTGAGTGACGATTACATTTTTACTTCTACCAGTGATAAAAATGTATCCATCTTCATCAATATATCCAATATCTCCAGAGCGGAAATATCCTTCTTCGTTAATTGCTCTTTTTGTCTCTTCTTCATCTTCGTAATATCCTAACATTAAAGTAGGTGTTTTAATTAAAATTTCACCTTCTCCATTTTCGTTGGGATTTTCTACTTTGATATCTGCTTGGATAATTGCCTTTCCTGCTGAGCCTACACATGTTTTGTATTCTGGCGTTAACGCTGAAATTGGTGCTGTTTCTGTTAGTCCATATCCTTGTAAGAAACAAATTCCAATATCTTCTAGCCATGTTCCTGCTTTTTTATCAATTGGAGCTGCAGCCGAAACAATAATTCTCAAATTACCGCCCAAATTGTCATAAACTTCTTTAAACACCTTTTTCTTAATGTCAATTCCTGCACTTTTTAATGCATTCGTCACAGTAATCATGGTGCCCATCATCTTGTCCTTTTTGCTTTTGACAATTTTTTCGTTAATTTTTTTGTATAAACTTTCCACTAAAAGAGGCACTGTTAAAATGGCTGTAGGTTTTGATTCTTGTATGTTTGGTACAATATATTTTAACCCTTCACAAATTGCCACAGAAGCTCCTTGTGAAATTGGGTATAAAAAGCCGATGGTTGATTCATAGCAATGATGTAATGGCAATACAGAAAATAGCCTGTCAACGGGATATAGCCTTACATAAGCAGTAATGCCATTGATATTTTCTGCTAAATTTCTGTTGCAAAGCATTACTCCCTTTGAGTTTGAAGTTGTTCCTGAGGTAAAGAATAATATTTTAAATTCTTCTGGATCAATTTCAATTTGTTCAAAGCTATTATTTCCTGATTTTATCATTGCTTTTCCTAAATCAATTAAATGCTCTAAGCCGACATCTTTTCCTTCTAACTTTTTATCTGACTTCATTTCGATAAAATATTCTACTTCTGGAATACTTTGCTTTATTTTTTCAATTTCCTCCTTTTTTTTAGGGGAGTAAATGATAGCTGATGCTTTTGCTCTTCTTACAATGTTTTCTAGTTCGTTGAGTGGTAACTCTCTATCTGTTGGCACAGCAATTCCTACACCGCAAAGCATTGCCATATAGGAAACATACCAGCCATACTGTGTTTCGCCAATGATAATAACTCTTTTATCTTTTAAATTTAAAATATTGACCATCGCTGTTCCTAATCCCAGTACATCATCGGCAAACTCGCGGTAAGTAGTAACTTTATATGGTTCTTTATGATTTGGCTTTTCCAAAATGCAAGATTGATTTGGATATAATTCTACCGAGCGAAAGAAAAACTCTTTGACAGTTTGGTAATGGGTACTATCTTCATATGGCGTGGTTCTATTTTTCACATTTTGCTTTTCTAATTTTTCATAGTCGATGTTGCCCAATTCTTCTACGTCCATTTTCATTTTTTTAAATCTTAGCCTTGGCATTTTAAAATCTCTTAAATTCATTTTGAAACCTCTTTCAATTGGTAATATTTCTAACAGTTTTATTGTACTACAAAATGCAACAAACTTCAAGAGGAAAATTTGGACGGCTCTGCGGAAAACAGAACCGTCCAATTTTTTCATTTTTCAATTTATTCAATCATCTCCACTGCATTTTCTTGGCTAATACCTTGCAAATGATAATAGGCATTTGGTACTTCTCCTACAATCACTCCCTCTGCTAATAGCACTTGATTGGTAATTTGTCTTTCAATAGTATTGATTGGTGTTAAAATGACCACATTGCATTTTAATTCTAAATAAATTTTGTGGAGTGTTTGGTTAATGCCTGCTGCAACAAATTCTGATTTTAACTCTGTATCTACTGTTCCTGCAATATCCATTTTGATATTCACATTAGGTCCTCTTCCTGCCAAAAACTTGTTACCTAATAAGCTCCCTAATCGAATTTGAAACTCGTTATTTTCACTGTTTTCAATTGTTTCTTGTATTTGTGTGGGAATGGCAGAAATAATTTGATTGACAGTAATAATGTTAGTTTCTACCATTTTAATATTTCCCTGCTCATCCTTGATGATATTTAGTAAATCATCATAAGAATAATTTTCCATCACTTTAGTTGCTTCATCATTAGAAATTTTGGTGGCAATTGATTTTGCCATGGCAACACATTGCGTTTCCATAATTGGTTCAATGACTTGCAATGAAAAATAGACAACAGTTAAGGCAATGAACAATATTACAAAAATTTGAAAAAATTTGCTTGCATTTTTAGAATGTTGCGGTTTTTTTAGAGAGAAATCAGGAAGCCTTAAACGGCTTCTTGTATAAATTTTTTCATCCATGATATCTTGGAATAAAAAGCTGTGTTCCTACTTGTAAATTATTGGCATCTTCAATGTTATTGACTCTTGTAATATCTTCTACCGTGCTACCAAATCGTTTTGCAATATTCCATAAGGTATCTTCTGGTTTAACGAAATAGATAATCATGCTACAAGAAGCCACAGCCCTTTTTTCGCTTTCTTCAACATTATCGATAATCATAATATTAGTGTTTCTGCTCATCATCGCGGTAAAAGTTAAGTCCACTTTCATGTCAATAGTTTCATCCGGCATAATCACAAAATCCTGTAAGGTAATTTCCACAATTGTGTCAAGATTCATATTTGAATTGACGCCTTCAAATTCCATATTAAAACTGAAGGGCACAGTTACAGTTTTACTTGCAATACCTTGATTTGCTGCATAAATAAAGTTTAAATTCAATTCTCCTTCATACACAATTCTGTCTGTTAAAACCGTCTGCTTTTCAATCATTGGTAATACTTCTACATCATAAATTCGGCTACCACCAATTTCTGGAATACTTTGTTTTTCTCTAATATTGCAAACTTCTTGTCTGCTTTGTTCTCTTTGCATAGTTGTCACATTTCTTTGCTGAAAGCTAAGATTTGTGGTAGGGCTATATAAATCTTGTATCATACTAACACTTTTATTTTCATACGCTTCGCAATACGCTTCAATTTCTGCCTCTACATAAATGGAGTGATCCTCCACATTATTTGGCTTTACTAGAATATTTTTAATTTCATATTTTACATCACAAGTGTGCTCTTCACTAATATTTGGCAAATCAATAAATCCCATGATTGGAATTTTACTTTCTACCATACTAATACGATTATCTTCTGTTAAGTATAAAAGTTTCACTGATAAATCTGATTTAATAAGCACCTTGTTATAACTAATTTTAGTGTCTTTATTAATAATTCTAAAGTCGGCTTTCATCACCTCAACAAGGTTATCAATCTGATCAATGGTTAAAGTATCTTTGGCATACACTTTTGTAGTTCCACTGCCTATTAATGAGTGAATTTGAAATTCTCTATTCAGGCATTGTACATCACTACTATTGACGATTTGACTCACATATTCAATCGTTTCATTAGAAGATATTTTCATATCTACTTCTAGCATTGCTTTTAAATGAATTTTTCTTCCGTTTAGGATTTGACATTCAAAGCTTTTAAGCGAAATATTCATATCTAGCATCATATCACTTTTTGCCTGTTCTACTTCAATGATTTTTGAAAAATCCAAGTTTGTATTTAAGCCCCTTACTTGATTTTCTTCTGTGTCTGCCAAGTACATTAAATAAGTATTGACTGAACCATCAATTCTAATTTTGCCGTCCATGATTTCCTTTTTATAAACACATACCGTTCCACTATGATTAATGATATTCAAAATATCTGGCTTAATATCTGGCACAATGCAGTCATCTTCTATCATAAATGTATCTGTTTGTTGTTCAATCATTTGGTTCAAGCTTAACCTATCTTTTGCTATTTCTATGGCCATAACTAAAATCCCTCCTTTTTCTTATAATTCATTTATATGGAGGGTAATAAAAAAAAATTCCTAAAACTAGGAACTTTTTCTCTTTATTTTGCTCTAAACAACTTGTTTTTTATTTTCTGTTGTTGCAGGCGGAATTAATGGACTATATCCATTTCCATCGAATACATCTACCTCTACTGTTCTTGTTAATACATCTGTGTAACTATAGGTAACATTTCTTTCATTTTCCTCATATTTAATGACAAAAATATTTGGATATGCTTTTTCTATTGTAGCTTCTTTTTCAAACGATTTACACCTTCCTAGTGAACCTTTCACAATTATCTTTTGTCCAATCATTTCATTAATGTCTGTTTTTAAACTAGCAATATCATTTTGGCAAATCATTTTATCACCTACTTTTTTAAGATAGGCAAATTATATCATTTAAGGCATAAAATGTCAAAAAAGGTTTGTTCGTGTCAAAGGCTGTTTTTTCTTTATTCTCTAAGTGTTTTTATGTCTCTTTTTGAAAATGTTTCATTTTTGTTACAATTATATTACAAATTTGTAACATTTTTTTCAAAATATCATAATCTTTTTCTTTCCTTGCCCTCCTACTCCACTAACTCCTCTTTGTCCGTCTCTTAGTTCTCCTTCAATTTCTTTAATTGTTACAAAATGATTACTATCTGCCATTGCAATTTTTTCAGCTACAATCAATGGGTCCATAAAGTCAATTAAAATTCTGGCTGGTGAAGAAGCGAAATTAGCTCCTGCTATCATTAATCCTTCATAGTAACTTTGGCATGCCCCCGCAAAAATAACCAAATCTTTTTTGGTGCTTTGCCACTTTCTTGCTTCCTCTACTGATTGCATAAAGTATCGCGAATTACGGTAATTATATAAGTCATTAAAGTTTGTTCCTTTTTTGATCATCCCATCATGTCCGTGTGATTACCAATATATCTGGCTGGTAACGAAGTAAAAGAGGTCTGATATTGCCTGTTTGCTTTCGCTCTGGAATGTTACGTACAATAGCATTCAATCCTAGCTTTTTATAATATCGGTTTGATTTTTCACTATATTTTCTATCCCCATCTGCTGACTGTAATTTTATATAAATTATCACCATAATATATTATGGTGATAGTTATAGTGAAGTATGTGAAATTTATTATATTTCTTTACTTTTTGGCTTCATTGAAAAAAATTTAAAAAAGCCATTTTTTTTGTCTTTACCATTATTTTTTACTAATATTGGGTGTAATTCATATTTAATTTTAAATATTTTAAAATCATCAACTTCATTTTTATCTAAGCAATCTAAGTAAACATCCAGTTCATCTAAACTTCTACAAGCACTTATAATTGCAGGATGCAAAAACCTTTTTCTCATAATTTCTAGTGCTAATGGAATACTTTCTCCTAGTTTATAATCTTGTCTAACTGTTAGTAATTTTATTGTTTCATTGTATCTTGACCAAAATTGAACTCTATAATCTGAAAGAGGTCTTGTAAATTTATCTTTTATAACCTCTTCTGCCGTTTTATAAGTTTCACTTTCATTTTTAAGTATTTCTAATACTTCTTCTGCTGTATACGGTAAAACTACAGCATTCAAAATTTCAGAGATTAATAAAGTATCATTATTTTGTATTTCATTATTATTATCTGAATTTTCTATGTGACTTAAATTATTATTCATATCACCCATCGTTTCTTTATTTGTAAGAACATTTTTCATATCATTACTTACCACTTCTTCTTTTGTTTCTTTATTCTCAATATGTTTTTCTTGAATATTTTGTTGAAAATTTTCTACCATATTAGGTTCAAAATTAATACTATTTATAGAAATATTTCTTTTTATTTCAGTATATTTTTTGTTATACTTTTTTATATTTTTTATTAATTCATCTTTATTCAAGTTGTCAATATTTTCTAACATGTCATTTAGTACTTCTAAATTTCTTTCTATTTTTAATACCTGTGTATTATAAATTTTTATTTTTTCTTCTGAATTCTTTGATAATGTATCAGTCATTTGTGTACATTCTTGCTCTTTTAATAATGAATTAATATAATTAGTTCCTTCTTTATACTCATATATCTTTTGCATATAGGTATTCTTATAATTTTCTAATTCTTGAATATCATTCTGCAATTGAATTTTTAATGGCATATCCTTTTTTAAAACTATCATAAGGTTCCTTCCTTTGAATATCTAGGTTTATTAAATCTACTTCTTGCATCTTCTCTTGCAATTCTCTTTTCTTCTTTTCGATTTGTGTGAACGTAACTTAAAGCTACAACTAATAAAATTATTGCAATGCCTGTTCCTGTTGTTAGTTGTGTTATTATTAATCCTAGTTTTGAAATCTTGAAAACTAATCTTCCTTGTACTTGATTATAGCTAACCAAGTCAGTATCGGGAGAATTATTATTATCTCCTTTTGTTTGATATTGTACTGCACCATCGCTATTAGTTATACTTATTATTCTATGGGAAATGGTTTCCATACCATTTCCTATAGAATATGTAATAACGTCTCCTACATTAAGTTCATTTTCTTTGACTTCTTTTACTATTATTAAGTCTCCTATATTGTAGTTAGGTTCCATACTTCCAGTTAAAACCATATATTGTTTAAACCCAAATATGCTTACATTACTGTCTTTCTTAAAAAACTTTTGATACCCCATATATAATATAATTAGTATAATTGCTATAATAAAAGGTGAGCAAATAAATTTAATTGTTTTCTTTATTACTTTTTTTCTAGCATTTTTTTTCTTTATAATATCATTTGTGTAAATCATTTTTTCTCCTTAAATTTTAAGTGTTTAAGATTTTTATGGAACTTCCTCTAATCATGTTGTTTTATATGTTTCTCCATTAATTGTCTCTGTGCTAACGACTTCTTGTGTTGCTTCATTTTTTACTGCTGTTCCACTATATGGATTTGTTACACCTTTTATAATTCCATCATAGAAATTGAATTCTATATTATTG